>JAFUQJ010000071.1 GCA_017480995.1 Alphaproteobacteria bacterium | reverse complement strand
GATGCAGAAAAAAGTCGTTTTCATTCTCGGTATTGCGGGTTATCGAAAAGACAAAAAAGCCGTCTTTTTTCAATGCCGAAAACACGCCCGAAAAAACGTTTTCCAACATGCCGAAATAGGTAAAAACATCGGCGGAAACAATCAGGTCAAACATGTCGTTTCGGCCGCTGAGATAATGTTCGATTTCGGCTTTTTCGAGCCGGTCATAAACGCCTTTGCGGCGCGCCTCCTCAAGCATCGGCGCCGACAAATCGACACCGGTCAGAATCCGTTTTTTAAACAGAGAATCCAAACACTTGCCGCACAAGCCGGTGCCGCAGCCAAGGTCGAGAATCCGGTATTTTTGCCACGAAGAAAGCGGCATTTTGCCGCGAACGGTTTCGGCAATCCGGCGCGGCGAATCATATTCCAAAGAAGCAAGAATTTCATCAAATCCGGCGGCAAAATTATCGAACACCTTTTCAACGTAAACGGGATTGCAGCGGCGGCAGTTTTCCTCTCCGAAAAAGGCGTTGCAGCTTTGTTCGACAATCGGATTTCCGGCATAATTCCGCCGCCATTTCCGGAGCACCGGAAGAACTTTTTCGCGACCGTTTTCCATAGAAATTTCGTAGACGGCAAAGGCCAGATTCAGGTGTTGGGAATCCTCGCCGCCGCTCAGCTCCACCGCCCGGTAAGCCTCCTCCAGCGCCGTTTCAAAATGACCGTTTTTTTGCAGCGCCTGCGACAGATAATTATGGTTCCAAAAATCTTCCGGCGCAAGCGCGAGCGCCTTTTGCAAATCCGCTTCGGCCGCCGCAAAATCCTCCTGCTCCAGACGGGTTCTGCCGCGCAGCGACCAGCCGCAGGACCGCTCCGGAAATTTTGCAATCATGAGCCCGGCATCGGCCAGCGCGGCGGCGTAGTTTTTTTGAAAGAAAAAAATATTGGCGCGGTTGCACAAGGCCGGCAGGTAAAACGGATGACGGCGCAGAATTTTCCGATAACATTTCAGGGCCTGCTCATAGCGGCCGGCAAGATAATGCCGGTTGCCTTTCTGCAACAAAAAATCACGGCGCGCAGAATCCGAAAAAAGATTCAAAAAACGCTTCCGGAAATCCGAAAAACACCCCCACAGCCGGCGAAAAAAATTCTGCATTGACGGCACCTTAATAAACTTGATATTTGTCAATAAGGCATATATAACACCGATAGAGATAAAAAGTGGTTAAAATGGTTTATACATACAAAAACATCTGGCAGGTTGCAGCACCGATTTTGGCCGGGCTGATTATTCAGCAGCTTATCGGAATGACGGACACCGTCTTCCTCGGCCATCTCGGCGAAATCGAACTCGGCGCGTCGGCCCTCGGCAGCGTCTTTTATATCGTGCTGTTTATGCTCGGACACGGTTTCAGCACCGGCGTGCAGATTATCGTGGCGCGCCGGCACGGAGAGCAAAACAACGATAAAATCGCCGAGATTTTTTATCAGAGCGCAAGCTTTCTGCTGCTGACGGCCGCGGTCATGGTGATTGTTACCCACGCGTTTTGCCGTCCGGTTCTGGCGGCGTTCATCACCTCGCCCAAAGTGCTCGAAGCCACGATCGACTATATCAACCCGCGGGTGTGGGGCTTGTTCTTTTCCTTTGTCATCGTCAATTTCCGCGCCTTTTTTGTCGGCATTACGGTTACCAGAGTTCTGACCTACAACGCCCTGACCATGCTGCTGACCAATATTGTTCTGGATTACGGACTTATCTTCGGACATTTCGGCATGCCGGCGCTCGGGATTGCCGGCTCGGCTTATGCCTCGGTTGCCGCCGAAGCGGTGTCGGTTCTGTTTTTTGCCGCTTATACTTTTTTCAGAATCGACTGGCGGCAGTTTGGCTTTCAGAAAATACGGTGGTGGAATCGCAGGCTGCTTGACGAAATATTCTCGCTCTCTTTTTGGACGACGATGCAGTCGGTTGTCAGCCTCGCCACCTGGCTGTTTTTTCTGGCGGCAATCGAAAAGCTCGGCGAACGGGAACTGGCCGTTTCCAACATTCTGCGCAGCATCAGTTCGCTGACGTTTATGATTATCGGCGCGCTCAGCGCAACCGCCAATTCGCTGACCAGCAACCTCATCGGCTGCCGCCGCGGCCGGGAGGTCCGGCCGACGGTCAGGCGGATTGTCAGGCTGGCCTACTGGCTCGGCATTCCGCTGTGTCTTCTGCTGCTTGCCGCCTATCGTCCGATTGTTTCCGTCTATACCGACAATCCGCAGCTGAGCGAAGGAATTTTTGCTCCTTACGCAATGATGCTCAGCTCTTATCTGACGCTGGTTCCGGGCATGATCTGGCTCAGCGCGATTTCCGGCAGCGGACGCACCAAACTCGGGATGTATCTGGAACTGGCCTGTCTCGGCATATACGTTTTTGCCGTTTGGCACATCGTGCTTTATATGCGCGGAAGCCTTTTGTGGTGCTGGAGCTGCGAGCATTATTACAACATTCCGCTCGCTTTGGTCACGTATCATTACTTTACCCGCACCCGGCGGCTGGCCGTCAAGGTATAATCCGGAAACAAAAAAAGCCCGCTTTCGCGAGCTTTTTTTCAACTTGGTAGGGGTAGTCAGACTTGAACTGACACGGCCAAAGGCCACAAGATTTTGAGTCTAGCGCGTCTACCAGTTCCGCCATACCCCCATAAATTTTATGGAACGATAAATAATATATTTATTTTCTTTCGTCAACTCTTTTTTTCGCGCCGCCGCGATTTTGTTCCGCCCCGAAACGCCTTCTTAGTCAAAGGTCTATATGGCGGATAGGTTTAACTCATCTTTTTCGCCGGATATTTTTTATTATATCTTTTGCATCATCGGGGAGAAAAGCCATGCACCATTCGGAGATTGTCAATTACTGTCTTAACGATCTGACGCTGATCAACTATGCCAACATCGGCACGCCGCAGCAGGGAAAAGTCATTTCGAAAATCATCGAAAACTGGGACAACCGGCGCTATCTGAAACCGGCGGGAAAATATTTCCGCGCCGGTCATGACAAAATCCGCCTCAACCGGTATCCGCAGTGGGAAACCAGAATGTAGCCGGGCTTCAGGCGTTGCCGGCAAGCCCTTTGGCAATGTTCATGTTGATGTTGATAAGGATATCGAGCTTGTGAGGCTCCGGTTCGGCTGCTATTTCCATGGTTCTTTGGAATACAAACACCGCCAGGTTTAATATATTCTTCTTAACTTCCTGCGGCTGCGGACAGTCGGCCTCATTCATTGCGGCCGCGATAATTGTCCATAATTTGCGATTTTTTTCTAATGCTTCGTCCAGCTCACCCTTGCACTCTTCCCAATGTTCCTTAATTTGGTTTAATGACGACGCCGTGCGGATCAGAGCGCGGCTTTCGAGTTCCGACTGCCCCATTCCCGACATGTCATTCTGCGCATAGTTTTGTGAGATGTTCATTTAAATTCAAATCCTAAAAATAAAATATTTTTTAACGATATTACGCTATCATAATAGCAGAATTAAGTTACCGAAACGTAAACATTTTAAAATTGTGGACAATAAAGATGAACAAACCCGGATTATGGATTTTAGCCGTTGTTCTGCCGCTTGTCAGCGCCATAACGGCTCAGGCATTCGTCAGATACGAAGACAAGCATCCGCAAAAGCGCCGCGACATTCATATCACCGGCTTTCTCGACTATGCCCCGTTCGGCTTTGTCGAACATCCGGGTGAAAAAATACACGGAAAATTTACCTCCGTTTTTGAACCGATGTTTGAAACGCTGGCCAAAGAAAACAATCTGCGCGTCTTTTACGATACTCAGAAAAAAGATTTTCCGACACTGGTGCAGGAAGTCCGCAAAGGAGAAATCGACGTGATTTTCGGCGCCTATCACCAAACCGAACTGTTTCGCGGACTGGAGCTTATTTATCCGGCGGCCATCAACAATCCGATTACCGTCTTTATGCTGCCCGACCGCATCAACGAAGTCAAATCGACCGATGATCTGCGCAAGCTCAAAGGCGTGAAAATCGCTCACGAGGTTTACAGCGACTACATCAACGAACAGCTTAAACAGTTTAGCATTGAAACGGTCGCCACGCCTTACGAAATGTTTGAAAAGCTGTTTACCCGCCAGGCCGACTACATCCTGATCAGCCATTACTACGGGCTGATTGAAGCAGTCAAGCTGGGCTTACGCGGACAAATTGCCGTCGCCCGGCAGACGCTGTGGCAGATTCCGATGTTTATCGGCATTTCCAAGCTCTCGCGCGAACGCAAAATGCTGGCGCAGAAACTGACGCGTTATCTGGAAGACGAAAACAACCGCAAGGCTTTTCAGGACGGCGTCGCCCGGATGCTCGCCGAATTTGAGAAAAACGCGCAGGGCGTGGTCCCGCCGACGTTCGGCCTCGAAAAGGCTGATAAATGACAAAGCCCTGTTGACCTATTGCGAATCTGCTATTAATATAATATGGCAATTATAAATTTGGGGCAGCGTCAATGGTTTTACTTATTCATCATCCGGTTTCGGCGGCATCGCGCAAAATCCGCCTGCTTATGAGCGAAAAGAAAATGCTGTTTATTCTCCGGGAGGAAGAGCTCTGGAAACTGTCGGAAGACGTCTTTAAGCTCAATCCGGCCGGTGAGCTGCCGATTTTTTTGAATGACGGCAGCGTGATTGCCGGAGATTATCCGATTGCCGAATATCTGGAAGAAAGCGTTCCGGACATCCCGCTGATCTTCGGCGACGGCAGGCAAAGGGCCGAAATCCGCCGGCTGACCGACTGGTTTGACCATAAGTTTCTGCGCGAAGTCTACCGCAACATCGTGCAGGAAAAAGTGCACAAACGTTTTGCCACCGGAAAAGCGCCGGACTCGCAAGTCCTGAAAATCGGCCTTAACAATCTGGTTTTTCATCTCGAGTATATCGAATGGCTGCTGGAACGCAGACAATATCTGGCCGCGGACGCAATCTCGCTGGCCGACTTGTCGGCGGCGGCGCAGCTGTCGGTTATCGACTATCTCGGCGGCGTGCCGTGGGAAGACTTTAAGGGTGCCAAGCTCTGGTATTCCAAAATAAAATCGCGCCCGTCTTTCAAAGACATTCTCAAAGACAACATCCGCGGCATTCTGCCGGCCAAGCATTATGCCAATCTCGACTTCTGAAGGCTCCGCGCAATGACAAACAAAATCTGTATTTTGGCCCTGACCGCAATTTTGAGCTCCTGCACTTATCTTTCCAAAGGCAGCGGCCAAGTCGTCTATCACTGGGAGAAACCTCACACCGGCGTTCAGAAATTTTCGTCCGACCACGCGGAATGCCTGCTTTCGGCCAAAGAATTTAAACTAATGCCGGATTTCCGCACCTGGTTTTATTCCGAGGAAACAAAACTCAATACCCGCGCCGACTGGCATTCCAGCAAGGGAATTTGGGCAACTTACGTGCCGTATGAAGGCGCGCAGCCGCTGATCGTCAACTCCCGTTATGACGATGACGACATCAGCCCTGCCAATTACAGCAGATGCATGAAATCCAAGGGCTATTGGGCCAGAGACCACGACATCCCGGAGATTACCAACATCAACCTTTACAAAGTGCGCCGGCCGCACCTCGTCCAGCCTTTCGGGTATCCGGAATACTACTGATATCGTAACCGCCGCCGACCGCTTTATAAAAACTGATAATATAGTTGTAAATATCGGCATTGCTTTCGATGCGGTTGTTCTGGGCATTGAGCAGATTTTGCTGCGCGGTCAGCACCTCGCTGAAATCGACCAGGCCGTTCTGATACTTCGCGTTGGTCAGATCCGCCACTTCCTGCTGAGAAGCAAGCGATTTTTCGGTTTCGCGGTTGCGGCGGTACTCTTTCTCAACATTGTCGGCGGCATTTTTGATTTCGGACGCGGCGTTCAGAATCCCCTGCTTATACTGCAACGCGTTTTCGCGGGTGAGAGACTTTTGCAGCTCGACATTGTTGACCAGCGCGCCCCAATGGAAAATCGGCAGTTTGACGGCCGGAGAATAATTATAAGTATTGCTGCCGCCGCCGATCAAAGACGACATGTTTTTGGACTGATACCCCCAAAACGCGCTCAGGCTGACATTGGGAAACAGCTCGGCTATCGCCTGCCCGACCGCCGCATTCTGAGCCATCAGCTGATATTCAAGGGCGCGGATATCAGGACGGTTGCGAATAACGCCGACCGGCAGTTGATAGAGCCGCGAGGTGTCGTAACGCAGCGGCTGTCTGACCAGATTGGTTTCGCCGGCGGCCAGGCGGCCGTTAATTTCGCCGGGGAGTTTTGACGTCAGCGTCGCCAAAGAATTTTGCAGCGTATTGACCGAAGCCTCCAGCTGAGGAATGGTCTCGCGGGTGGAAGACAGCAGATAAGAGGCCTGATTATAGCTGATATCGTCGGTCAGGCCGGCTTCGTATTTTCGTTTGACCAAATCATAAAGGCTGCTTTGCAGCGCCTCGTTGCGGCGCGCATTGTGCAGCTGTTCCTGCGCCTGACGCAGCTGCACATAGGTCGAGGCAATCTCCGCCGTCAAAGCCAGCTGCACGTTTTGCAGGTTTGCGCTGGTGGCGGCAAACAAAGCCTTGGACTGCTCGGTCAGCCGGCGGCCACCGCCCCAGATGTCTATTTCCCAGGCGGCATCAAGCCCAAGCTGAAAATAATCGGTCGACAGCGGCTCGCCGGTATAGGCCCGCGAATCCTTGAGGTAATAATACGAGCCCGAAGCGTCGACGGTCGGCAGATATTTGACGCTGTTTATCCGCAGATTCTGCCGCGCCTGACGCATTTTTTCGATGGCGATTTTGACGTCGGTGCTCTGCCTGAGGCCGTCGTCTATCAGGCTGTTTAGAACCGGATCGTTGAAATCGCGGTACCAGTAGAGAGAGACTTTGTCGGCGCCGGGTTTGAGATTCAGGCTTTTTTGCAGCCGCGCGTCACTGTAAAAATCAGGCCGCCGGTAATCCGGTCCGACGGAACAGGAAGCAAGCAGGAGCAGACAGGTTCCGAACAAAAGTTTTTTTGACATTTTACTCCCCCTTTCCCGCATTGTTGTCCGGCGTATAGGATATTCCGAGCGGATTGCCGTGTTCTTTGGTCTGCCGCTGAATTTCCTGCTCAGCCTTTCCGTACCCGGCCTTTTCCTTGAGCGTTTCAAACACGGCAAACAAAGCCGGAATAAAGACGATGCCGACAAAGGTGGCGGCAATCATGCCGTAAAAGACCGAGGTTCCGATGGCAATCTGGCTCGACGCGCCGGCGCCGGTAGCGACAATCATCGGAAAAACGCCTAAGATAAACGTCAACGCCGTCATCAAAACCGCGCGGAACCTTTCCTCGGCCCCTTTGACCGAAGCCTCGAGGATCGACGCGCCGTCATCGCGGTAGGCTTTGGTAAACTCGACAATCAGAATGGCATTTTTGGCGGCCAGGCCAATCAGCATAATCAGACCGAGCTGCGCATAGATGCTCAGCGGCTGGCTCATCAGATGCAGTCCGACAACCGCGCCGAGAATTGCAAAAACGGTCGAAAACATAACCGCAAAGGCCAGCATCCAGCTCTCGTAAAGCGCCACCAGAAAAAGATAACAAAAAACCAACGCCAGGGCGATCAGAAACGTCGCCAGACCGGCCGCCTCCACTTCCTGCAGGCTCAGGCCGGTCCAGGCAACCTGATATTCTCCGGGCAGTATTTTTGCCGCCAGGTCAACAACGGAATCGATTGCCGTTCCGGTGCTGACGCCGGGATTGCTCTGCGCGGTGACGGCGGCCGACGTATACTGATTGTAGCGGTAGATAATTTTAGGCGAAATGCTGATGCTCACGTCGGCAAAACTTTTGAGCTTTATCATCGCGCCGGTCTGCGAGCGGATATACATGTTTTCGACATCGCTGACGCTTTTGCGATACGGAAAATCCGCCTGAATAATCACGTCGTTGACCTGGCCGCTGAGCGTGATGTTGTTGATGTAGCGCGAACCGAGGTTGCTTTGCAGCGTCGAAAACAGCGTGCCGACCGGAATCTGATAAGACTCCAGTTTGGTGCGGTCGATATCCAGATAAATATGCGGCGTGTCGGCCGTAAAAGTCGAGAAAGCATAGGCAAACTCCGGATTTTCGTTCAGTTTTCCGAGAAACTCCGCCATGGTTTCAAACAACCGGCTCGGGGTTACCGCGCCGCTGGTGGTCAGAAGCTCCAGCGAAAGGCCGTTGCTCTGGCCGACGCCGGGAATCGACGGCGGCGCAAAGAAATTTATCTGCGCGTCCTTAATATCGGCAAAAGTTTCGATCAGGCGCGCCGTCAGGGCCTCAATCGAGAGCTTTTTGGACGTCCGCTCGTCCCACGGCTGCAGACCGACCACGCCCAGCGCCACATTTTCGCCGCTGCCGCCGAGCATGCTGTATCCGGCCACGGAGATAAAATATTTGACACCGTCCAGCTTGAGAGCGCGCGCCGTTACTTCCGCCAAAACGGCTTCCGTCTGATTGATGGTGGCGGTATCGGGCAGCTGAATATTGGCAAAGACAATCCCCTGGTCCTCCTCGGGCAGAAACGACGTCGCGGTTATCCTGAAACCGAGCAGGATAAGCGCTATCGTTCCGGCCGTGACCAGCACCGTTATCATGATATTTTTGGAAAAGAAACCGACCGCGTCCAGATATCCGGCCTTGAAAAAGTCAATCGTATCGTTAAACCATTTGAAAAAGCCGCGGGCTTCCTCCTGTTTGTCGCCGCGCAGAAAAATCGCGCACAAGGCCGGCGACAGCGTCAGCGCGTTAAAGGCCGAAAAGACAATCGCGGTCGAAATCGTCACCGCAAACTGCTGATAGATTTTTCCCGTTATGCCCGCCATCAGGCCGACCGGAATAAAAATCGACAACAGCACGAAAGTGGTGGCTATAATCGCACTGGCAATCTGCTGCATGCCTTTGATGCTGGCGGCCTTGGAATCGAGCTTCTCGTACTGCATCAGATACTGAACCCGCTCCACCACGATAATGGCATCGTCCACCACCAGGCCGATGGCCAGAATCATGGCAAACAGCGTCAGTATGTTAATGTCGAAACCAAGCAGATAAATGACCGCAAAAGTCGCGACCAGAGACACCGGAATCGTAATCAGCGGAATCAGCGTCGTTTTGGCGCGCTGCAAAAAGATATAAGTGACCAGCACGACCAGACTGAAGGTGATTATCAGCGTTTCAATAATGCTGGCAATGGACGCCTTGACGTAGTCCGTCGAATCGTAGCCGACGGTCAGCTCGACGTCTTCGGGAAAGGTGCGGCGCAGTTCGACAAGCTCTTTTTTGATATTCTTCATAATGTCGAGCGAATTGGAATTGGGCAGCTGACTTAAGCCGATGACCACCGCCGGCGCGTTGTCAAAATGCGCCTGCATGGTGTAAGAATCGGCGCCGAGCTCAATGCGCGCGACGTCTTTGAGGCGGATTATGCCGCCTTCTTTGGTGGTGGTCAGAATAATCTGTTCAAAATCCTCAACGGTGTTGAGCAGGCCTTTGGCGCTGAGCGACAAAACCATCAGAGTGTCTTTGCTGCTCGGCGCGGCGCCGACGCTGCCGATGGACGCCTGAATATTCTGATTTTCGATTGCCGACGCGACATCGGCGCTGCTCAGGCCGAGAGAAGAAAGTTTCTGAGGATTGAGCCAAATGCGCATGCTGTACTGCGGACCGTAAATCGAAACCTCGCCGACGCCGGGAATACGCGCCAGAACATCTTTGATATTGGTATAAGCATAGTTGCTCAAATACAAATCGTCATACATCCCCTGAGGCGAGCGCAGCACCATCATCGCCAGCAGATTGGACGACTGCGTCGTAACGTCGACGCCTTCCTGCGTCACTGCCGCCGGCAGCTGTGACATAACCTGCTGCAAACGGTTTTGCACCTTGACCTGGGCAATGTCCTTGTCCGTGCCGACGTTAAAGGTGACGGTCAGATTATAAGAGCCGCTGTCGTCCGAGGTGGAAGACATATAGAGCATGTCTTCAACGCCGTTGATTTTGTTTTCTATCGGAACGGCCACGGTATCGACCAGCACCTGCGCGCTGGCGCCCGGATAAGTGGTGCTGACAACAATCTGCGGCGGCGTAATCTGCGGATACTGCGAGACCGGCAGAACCGCAATCGCCAAAAGCCCCAGCAAAATCATAATAATGGCAATAACGCCGGCAAAACGCGGCTTGTCGATAAAGTATTGTGAAAACATTTATTTATGCTCCTGCTGCGGCTGCACCCTGATTTTGACTTTGGTCTGCGGCGTGATTGAAGGCACTTTGTCAATCACCAGATATTCGTCGGCGCCGAACTTGTTGCCGACAACATAACTGTTGCCGACCGAGGCCAAAACATCGAGCTTGGTTTTGACGAGCCGTTTGCCGCGAACAATATAGGCAAAAGTGCCTTCGGGCGTCAGCGCCGCATGGTTTTGCGCGATTAAAAACGCGTTTTTGTATTCCTTTTCGAGCAAGACGTCGACATAGGCGTTGGCAACCAGTTCTTTGCCGGGATTTTTGAAATCGGCATAAATGGCGATTGAATTGGTCGAATTGTTAATCCGGTTGTCGGTAAACTGAAAAACGCCGGCCTCCCCGTACAGCCTGCCGTCGGCCAGACGGAGTCTGATTTTTTGGTTTTCGAGCAGCGGGCCGTCGGAATTAAGCAGGTCGAGATATTCTTTGTCACTGATTGAAAAAACGACGCGAATCGGATCATACTGCACAATCGACAACAAGGCTCCGGAACCCGGCGCGACATAATTCCCGGGCGTCAGCGCAACATTGCCGACGGTACCGTTGATGGATGCCTGAAGCAGCGTATAGTCCAGCATGACTTTGGCTTTTTGCATATCGGCTCCGGCCGCGGCCAAAGAAGCCTCGGCAGCCAGAAACTGAGCCTGCGCGGAATCGTATTCGGTTTTGGAAACCGCCTTGGGACCGGCTTTTTTGATACGGTCAAAATAAACTTTGGCGTTGTTGAATTCGGCTTTGGCCTGGTTGCGCGTGGCAACTGCCGCCTCGTATGCCGCCTTATACTCGCGCGGATCTATCATCAGCAGGTTGTCGCCGATTTTGACGTCCTGCCCGCCCTCAACCCAGACCTCGGAAATATAACCGCTGACATTGGGCACCAGAGAAACCTGATGAATCGGCGTAATATAGCCGATATAGGCGGTCGAAGCCGAGACATCCTGTTTTTTGAGCGGCACCACGTCAAGCTCGATTTCTGACGCCTTCCCGGGAACTGCCGAACCGGCCTCGCGGGATTCCGCAAAATATGCCGTCAATACCAGTATTACGGCCAAAACCACCCACCACAGGCGCCGCCCAAAATAGCGTTTAAAACTTTCAGACATTCTGTTCCTCCTCAAACCAGAGCTTTTTCATTTAAATAATCGGCCGGCACCCTAATTCAATATGACTAATACAAAGGAATTTGTTTATTTTTGAGGAATAGCTCTTGGCGAAAATCAAAATTTGTTGTATCTTGGCAAAAATTATGTGTTTTGAAACGAATAACGAGGACTTAAGGAACAAAAATGTCTAAAAAACAAAAAATAGAGCCTGTGGTTTTACAGGTTCTGCCGGAGCTTGAACACGGCGGCGTAGAAGCCGGCACGATAGAAATCGCAACCGAGCTTAAAGCCCGGGGAATCAAGAATTTTGTCGCTTCCAAAGGCGGACGCCTGACCTATGAACTGGAAAAAGCCAAAATTCCGTATTTTACGCTGGATCTGAAGACCAAAAACCCGATTACGCTGTACCTTAATTCCAAAAAGCTCGAAAAAATCATCAAAGACAACGGCATCAACATCGTGCACGCGCGGTCGCGCGCCCCGGCCTGGAGCGCCTACTGGGCGGCCAAAAGAGCCGGCGTTCATTTTATGACGACGTTTCACGGAACGTACGGCCTCGGCCCCTGCGGCATCAAAAAACTGTATAACCGCGTGATGACTTTCGGCGAAATCGTCATCGCGATTTCCAATCACATCAAAAACCACATGCTCAAAAATTACAAAATCGACGCGGACAAAATCCGGTTGATTCACCGCTGCGTCAGCATTGACAAATTCTCACCCGAAAACGTATCGCAGCAGCGGATTATCGCGGCAATCAAAGACAACAACATTCCCGAAGACAAACCGGTCATCTCGCTCATCGGCCGCGTGACGCACTGGAAAGGCCAGCACAAGCTGATTGAAGCATTGGCCAAAACCAAAAACACCAATTATCACTGCCTGATTGTCGGCTCCGACCAGGGACGCACCTCTTATACCGATTCCCTGCGCGCGCTGGCCAAAAAGCTCGGCGTAATCGACCGCGTGCAGTTTATCGGCCACAGCTTTGACATTCCGGCCCTTTTGATGGTTTCGGACGTGGTACTGTCCACCGCGATTGAACCCGAGGCTTTCGGCCGCGCGGCAATCGAAGGTCAGGCCATGGGCAAAATCGTGATTGCCTCGAATATCGGCGGTTCGCTCGAAAACACAATCGACGGCGTTACCGGCAAACTTTATGACGCGCAGGACAGTCAGGCTCTGGCCGACGCGATCGACTGGGCGCTTGATCTTCCGCAGAAAGAAAAGGATAAAATCGGCAAAGCGGCGATAAAAAATGTAAAAGATAACTTCACAAAGCAGATTATGTGTGATAAAACTGTTGCCGTGTATGAGGAAATCCTCACTAAATAAGCACTTTTCCGGCAGCGTTTTTTTGGTTATTTGAAGTCGCGCTGCCGAGGATTTTTGTATTTAAAAATCCTCCGATTTCATGACTTCGAAATAGCAGAATGTTAATTTAAAAAAACAAGGAATTTTAATATGGTTGCGATTAAATTGCCAGATGGAAGCATTCTGGACATGGAGAGCGGGGTCAACGGTTTTGACATCGCCAATAAAATAAGTTCATCTCTTGCCAAGGCCGCTTTAGCCGTCACCGTTAACGGAACAACGCAGGATCTGAGCACTCCTATCACTACCGACGCAACCGTGACCATCATCACCGGCAAGGATAAAGAGGGCCTCCACATCATCCGCCACAGTTGTTCGCACGTGATGGCCGAAGCCGTCAAAGAGCTGTGGAAAGACGTTCAGGTTACCATCGGCCCGGCGATTGAAAACGGTTTTTATTACGACTTTGCGCGCAAAGAACCGTTTACGACCGAAGACTTTGCCAAGATTGAAGCCAAAATGCACGAGATTGTCAAACGCGACGAAAAAGTCGAGCGCTTTGTTCTGCCGCGCAACGAGGCTATCAAATATTTCAAAGACATGGGCGAACATTACAAGGCCGAAATCATCGAAGATCTGCCGGAATCGGAAGTCATCTCGCTGTATCGGCAGGGCAATTTCACCGACCTGTGCCGCGGGCCGCACGTCCCCTCAACCGGCAAAATCGGCGACGCCTTCAAGCTGATGAAAGTGGCCGGCGCCTACTGGCGCGGCGACTCTTCCAAAGAAATGCTGCAAAGGATTTATGCGACAGCTTGGGCTTCCAAGAAAGATTTAGAGGAATACCTCAAAATGCTTGAAGAGGCAGAAAAGCGCGATCATCGCAAAATCGGCAAAGAAATGGATTTGTTCCATTTTGAACCGGAATATGCACCGGGTGCCGTTTTCTGGCACGACAAAGGCTACAAGATTTACCGCAAGCTGATTGAATACATGCGCAAACGTCAGGAAAACAACGGCTATATCGAAATTGCCACCCCGCGCATTATGGATCGCTGCCTGTGGGAAACATCCGGTCACTGGGACAAATACGGCGCACACAACTATTCGGGAAAAACCGAAGACGAAAAAATGTTCTGCGTCAAACCGATGAACTGCCCGGGCGGCCTGCTGGTTTATAAACAAGGCGTTAAATCTTACCGTGACCTGCCGCTGCGCATGGCCGAGTTCGGTATGGTTAACCGCTACGAGGCTTCCGGTTCGCTGATGGGGCTGATGCGCGTCCGCGAATTTACACAGGATGATGCGCATATTTTCTGCACCCCGGAACAAATGGAAGAAGAATGCATCACTACGCTGAAGCTGATTCTGGATATTTATAAAGACTTCGGCTTTGACGATGTTAAGATTTATTTGTCGACCCGTCCTGACAGCATTTACCGCATCGGTTCCGACGAAATCTGGGATATTTGCGAAAATGCTTTGGCCAATGCATTGGAAAGCCATGGTTATAAGTATGAAATCAATGCCGGTGAAGGTGCCTTCTACGGTCCGAAACTGGAATTTATTTTGCGTGACGCTATCGGTCGCGAATGGCAGTGCGGTACCATTCAGGTCGATATGAACCTGCCGCAGCGTTTTGATATTTCCTATATCGGCGAAGACGGCGAGAAACATCAGCCGGTTATGCTGCACCGCGCTTTGTTCGGTTCAATTGAGCGCTTCCTTGGCATTCTGATTGAAAACCATGCCGGCAAGCTGCCGTTGTGGCTGTCGCCGGAACAGGTTGTGGTCTGCCCGATTGTCAGCGATATTGACGGCTATGCCGAAGAAGTCACCAAGAAACTCAAAGCTGCCGGACTGTATGCCCGCGCCGATTTGCGCAACGAGAAAATCAACTACAAAATCCGCGAGCTGTCTTTGCAGAAAGTTCCGGTGATTGCAGTTGTCGGTGCCAAAGAAAGAGAAAACGGCACCGTCACAATCCGCCGTCTCGGCTCCGAGAAACAGGAGACGATGAAGGTTGAAGACTTTGTTGCGGCAATGGTCAAGGAAGCGACCATGCCGAGCATGGACAAGTGATTCGGTGCGAAGCCGCACGGGCATTATCAAGCTGTAATCCGAGGCGCTCTCTCACAAAGTTCGTTTGAGCCTCTGCTCGTCGGTGCTATTTTTCTTTTTTGTGTCATTCTCGGGCGGGACGTAGTCACTGACCCGAGAATCCAAAATGTAACTCGTTAATAGAGCCGCCCTGAAAAGGGCGGCTTTTTTATGGTTCTGGAAAACTAATTATTCCTTCGTTACCGTCAAAAAATAAATCAAAACACTTTTTCGCATATTCTTTATCATTTGTATTTTTAATATGCAAAGCGGCCTTAAACAAATCCGGCGTCCGCACAAGTTTCGTCTTCCGAAGTTTTGATATTTTATAGACATGCGGGCCGAAATAATCTTCTCTTTGTTCCGGAGGCATATCCGCAAATGCGTTGCCAAATAAAACTTTAACCATTTTCAGATCATCTATCTGGGTGTTATTTTCTTCAATATAGGTTAATTCGTGCGCAATAAGCTGATGTAGTTTTTTATTGTTGACGGTATTTTTGGTTGTTCCTTCCGCCTCACCGATTAATAATATCCCCGGATTATCTTTTTCATCACAGACGACATCAATTTCGCAATTGTCCGTTTTATAATTATGCGGATTTTTGAACCCTAAAATTCTCATTGCTTCGAGGATACTTTCTTCAAGGGCATAAGACTGTCCATACAAAAGATTTTTAAGTTTCTGTTCTTTTTTAATCAGTTCGCGTGACTGGTTTATCGCGGCATTGGCGTCGTCAATCTTTTTTTGCATTTCAGAGATTTTGTTTTCTTCCTGCTTTTCGATTTCCGAAAGATAGTCTGGATTGTTTTTTACCCACTCCGGCACTTCTCGTTCTGTTTTATCATCTACAAAATATTCAAGATAAATCTCTTTGAGCAACGCATTATATTCATCTAAAAATGATTTATTTTGGAAATTGACGTTAAAATTAGGCAAATACAAATAAACATTATTGTTTTTCTTATCACGATATATCCCACCTAGACTGTGGGCATCATTTTTGGTTACAAATAAGATATCGGCTTCCTTTTGTGTAAAATAAACCTGAGAAGAGAAACATCCCTGCTCTTTAATCCAATCATATAAATTTTTAACAGCTCCTTTACAATTCTTTAAATAAACTTCTGAACCGACGCAATTTTCCACATCATTTTGATTAAGATTTAAACAAATATCATAGTTCGACAAAGAGCTCTTATCATGTGGTGTAAAAAAACCATAACTTATTTTTTGAGAACATAGGTGAACAACATATAATTTATTGCGGCTGGAATTAATTATATTTACCCAATATAAATTGTTTAGATGAACACGTGCAAATTCTTTTTTGTCCTGCAACCCATAATACTCGCTGTTCCTCAATGTCGGGCGAATATTGATTATTTCATAATCATCAATGCTTGCTCTTGAATCTAGAGAAAAACACGGAGAGTACCATTCGCCAATGGTTCCGATCTTTATATCGTTCATTTTAGTCACTCCTTTAATATATCAGAGAATACTAAAAATTGTAAAAATCATCAATACCATTTTGCAGATTGTTTGTTGCTAAAAATTTCTTGCATTCATTGCCTTTTCCGCTTAGACTGCGAGAGTACCCCAGTGGTACGGAGACTACAAAATCTCCATGTCTAGTACGGTGTTGATATAGCATCGTTACCAATTATATCCCCGATTTATAGTCGGGGAGCTTTCAGCGTATGTCCAAGGCTCTGCCCAAAGGCTGAAAGGGTCATTTCGTTATGTATGATTTTTGTACTCCCCGGCCACCTTAAGTTTTAAGGCGGCCTTTTTGTTACGAACTTAAGGAGACTATAAAATCATGCGAGTTTTTTATCTCACGGCGTTTATGCTTTGTCTGAGCGCCTGCACTACCCTCACCAAACAGGAACAAAACGAACTGCGCAGCCTCAAAGCGCAAGGCGTTACGGTTGACCGTCCGGCCGGCAGTTTTGAACGTCCGGCAAACCCCGGAGCGGCCGGCGCGCTTAATCTTCTGCCCGGCATCGGCAATTTTTATCTGGCCAGCGGCAACGGCGGTGACAGCTCGCACTGGCTTTACGGCTGCCTCAATCTGATTACCTGGCCGTTTTCGATTTTGTGGGGAATTCCCGAAGCGGCGATTGACGCTAACCGAATTAACGAGCGCGAACTGATTTATTATTACAAATATGACCGACAGGGCCAGAAAGAACTGGCGCGAGAAGGCAAAAGTTTAGAAATATGATACAATAAAAACCCCGTTTTTGAAACGGGGTTCGGGTTTTAATATACGCCGGTATAGATAATGTAATAAACGGCCAGATACGGCATGCGGTTTTCATGCGCTGCACTGCCGCCGGCATAATCTGTCGTCCGCCTCTCGTCCGTATCACTATCACGATTCTTATTTTGTGAATATCTCTGATGATCCTTCGAGCCGTGACCATAAATCGTATATCCGTGACTGTGTCGCGGCATTTCGTTGATTGTCAGGGTGTGTTTTTCCTCACCGCCTTTGGAACCGAGCGAATAGGTATAAGCCGAACTGGTGGCGTAGCCGACGCCGACCGGAACACGGCCTTTGAAGTTCGGCAGATAAAAGTAACTGCCATAGCCGCCGTAGGTTGTCCCGATAACCTTATAAAGCGCGGAGTAAGTCGTGGTGGACAACGATTGTCCTTCGCATCTCAACCAGCCTTTGGGGACAGTACTTCCGGCCCAGAGTCTGATTTCGCCGACCATGGCGCCGCCGTCACAAGAGACTTTTGAGGCGTCGCCGGGACAGACAAAAGTTTTTTTGCCGGAGCATTGGGTGGTGGTT
Organism: Alphaproteobacteria bacterium; assembly: GCA_017480995.1. Classification (GTDB taxonomy): domain Bacteria; phylum Pseudomonadota; class Alphaproteobacteria; order RF32; family CAG-239; genus CAZU01. Next base: position 281 of record JAFUQJ010000071.1, on the reverse strand, counting down.
TTGTCATAGCCGAGCTCTTCGCAGCTTTTGGTCTGACGACAGAAAACCTTGGTGTTGTCAAACGGACAATAAACCATATCGGAGCCGACGCAATCAGAAACCGCAGAAGTGTATCCGAGTTCGGCGCAGCCGGGAGCTTCGGTGCAGGTTTGGGCGGAGGCCTCTGCCGCAGTGACCAACAAAACGGCGGCAGAGGAAAGAAAGAGATAAGACCAAGACAGACGAGACATTTCGAAACATCCTCAAAAAAAATAAAAGTGCAATTCTTTAATTATTATCGG
>JAFUQJ010000070.1 GCA_017480995.1 Alphaproteobacteria bacterium | reverse complement strand
TAGTTATTAGCCATTTTTTAATTCCTTTTCTTTATATTTTACTTGATGTAAAAAAATATAAAGAATATAAGTAAAAGCGCAAGATTAAAAAAAGATATTGGTGGAAAACAGATGAAGTCACCGGCCATAAATCAGGCAATGAATATTTTGCGGGAACTCCGCGCAATTTCTGAAGCCAGTCACGATATTCCCGAAAAAATGGAAAAGATTGTTACGATGATTGCGCAGCAAATGGGGGCTGATGCCAGTGCGTGTTATGTTGTGGTTGATGACAATTATCTTGAGCTTTTTGCTTCATGCGGTTTTAATCCCGGCATGGCTCATAAAATTTCGGTTCCCGTTGGCGAAGGACTGGTCGGCGAGGTCGTCCAGACAGGGCGCTCGCTGATTGTTGCCGATGTTTGGAAGCATCCCTCTTTCTCATATAAACCCGACATAGGCGAAGAGCCCTTTAAGTCTTTTATCGGTGTGCCGCTGATACGGTGGCACCGGGCCATAGGCGTTATTTCTTTACAGAAAAAAGAAGTATATGAATATTCCCGTGCCGAGCTGGAGGTTTTGGAAACCGTTGCGATGGTATTGACGGATATGGTCGCTTCGGAGGAGATGATTGATTATAAAAATCAGCTTATCAAGTCACGCGGGCAAAGCAGCAGGGAAAAATACAAGGGGCTTAGTCTATCCAAGGGATACGGCATCGGCAACGCGGTGGTGCACCGCCGCCGTCAGGCCGTGACCAAAATTTTTGCCGAAGACAAAGAAAAAGAACTGAAGCGTCTTGAAGTTGCCCATACCAAAATGAATGCCGATTTGGATGAAAAGTTCAACTCGACAAAACTCGGTATCGGCGAACATGTTGATATTTTAGATGCTTATCGGATGTTTGCCAAGGACAAAGGCTGGTATAAAAAAGTTTCAGATAATGTTAACAGCGGACTGACCGCCGACGCAGCGGTGGAGCGTGCGTATGAAGATATGTGGAACCGGCTTTCCGGGACAAAGGATGCCTATATGCGCGAGCGTCTGCATGATTTGCGTGATGTCGCCGACCGTCTTATCGGCTACTTAAACGGCGATCAGATCGGTAAACAGGCAGCCCGTTATGAAAATCTCGTTGTCGTGGCGCAAACCATGGGGCCGGCCGATTTAATGGATTATGATTATACCAAAATCCGCGGTTTGGTGATTGAAGACGGCACGCCGACCATGCATGTGGCAATTGTTGCCAAAGCGCTCGGAATTCCGGTCGTTGCCAAAATCAACGGTATCTACAATCAGATTAAAAACGGCGAACTGCTGGCGCTCGACGGTAACGAAGGCTATGTCTATATCCGGCCGAGCTCGCCGGTGCAGGAACGGTTTAAAGCCAAAATCCGCGAGAAAGAGCAGCTCCGCGCCAAACTGGCCTCGCTCAAAAAACTGCCGTCCAAAACGCTCGACGGACACCGTATCAATATGTATCTCAACGTCGGTCTGGCTTTTGATTTGGACTATATCGAAACCACCAATTGCGACGGCATCGGCCTTTACCGAACCGAGATTCCGTTCATGGCTTCCGACGTTATGCCCGACGTTGAGCGGCAGATAAGCTATTACCGAGAGCTGATGGATCGCGCCGGCAATAAAAAAGTCGTTTTCCGCAGCCTGGACGTCGGTTCCGACAAATTGCTGCCCTACTGGAGCAACGCCGGAGAGGAAAATCCCGCCATCGGCTGGCGTTCGATCCGTATCACGCTGGACCGCCGCGCCATTTTGCGCAAACAGATGCGGGCGTTTTTGCGTGCGGCCGAGGGCAAAGAACTCAACGTCATGTTTCCGATGATTTCCAATTATGCCGAGTTTGAAGAGGCCAAAGAGACGCTGCTGATTGAGCTGGAAAAAGAAAAACGCCGCGGCAATCCGACGCCCAAAAAGGTCAATGTCGGCCTGATGATTGAAGTGCCTTCGATTGTCTTCCAGCTTGAAGCGGTATTGAAAGAGGCCGACTTTATCTCAATCGGCACCAATGACCTCGCGCAGTTCGTGTTTGCATGCGACCGCGGCAATCCGCGCCTGACCGAGCGTTACGACGTTTTGTCGGCGCCGTTTTTGCACGTTATGCAGGAGATTGTCACCAAGGCCGACGAGGCCGGTGTCTTATGCTCCGTCTGCGGCGAAATGGCCGGCAATCCGATTGAGGCGATGGCGCTTATCAGCCTCGGTTATCGCAATCTTTCGATGTCGGGTTCGTCTTTCGGCCGCGTCAAAAGCATGGTGCGTTCTCTTAACGTGGAGGAAATGGAAGACTATATCAGGATTCTGCTCCGGTCCAACCGCCGGACGCTGCGTCCGCAGCTGATTTCCTATGCCAATGATCACGGTATTGAAATTTATTAAAAAGTATGTAACAATCAGCCTAACTTTCGAGTCTGTCATAAAAGGAAAAGATCGTGAAAAAAGACAAAAGCAACGTAACGGAACCAGAAATTGTTGAACAGCCGGCGGCGGAAGCCGCGGCGGCCGAGGCGCCCAAGGTTGATAACAAAATCACCAAAGTCGGCAGCCTGCTCAAGGAAATGCGCCTGCAAAAAGGTCTGCGCCTGCCCGACATCGCCAAAAAACTTTGTATCCGCCGCATTTATCTTGAAGCGATTGAAGAAAGCAATTATGCCGAAGTTCCCGCGTTTCCTTACGGTATCGGCTTTGTCCGCTCTTATGCGGCTTTTCTGGGCCTCAACGGCAGCAACATCGTCGAATTGTACAAAGACGAGGTTATGCCCAAGTCCGACAAAGAGATTTTTATGCTGGAGCCGCAGAGCGAAGCAAGCGTTCCCAACAAAAAGTATCTGTTAATCAGCCTTTTGGCGATTGCGGCGGTTTATGCCGGCTGGTCCGCGTATAACAACGGCGCTTTTGAAGAGGAAGAAAAAACTGCCGAAATCGAGCAGATCGGCGAGGCCGCGCCGGCCGAAGAGCTGCCGATTGTGGTTGAAGACTTTTCGGTCGAACCGGTTATGGAAGGTTCCGAAGCCGAGGACGATACCGCCGCTGCCGTCAGTGAGCAGATTACCGTAACCGACGCGTCTTTTGTTGAAGAACCGGCCGTGCCGGCCGTATCTCAGACCGCCGCCCCGGCTGCCGAAACGGCTGCGCCCGCTGTCGCGGAAGCGCCTGCCGCCGGTTCCGGCATTGTCATAAACATCAAAGAAGAGACCTGGATTGAAGTCCGCGATGCCGAAAAACTCTACATCAGCAAAGTGCTGCAGCCGGGAATGTCTTACACCGTGCCGCAGGGGCCGGGCATGATTTTGTCCGTCGGCAGGGTTAACGGCGTCGAGGTTTTGATCGACGGCGTGGTGACGCCGGTAGTCAAACCGAACAAAAAAATGAACATTGCTTTGGATCCGTTCGTAAAAGAAGGCGGCGCCCATTAGCGGATTTTTTACCGAATATAAGAAAATAGCGGCGCTGTCTGCCCGCTGTTTTCTTTTTTTGTATAAGAGAACAAAAGGAAAAGTTAAATGAACTTTGTAGAAAAATTAGCCAACGTCGTCAGCCGTTATCATGAGGTGGAAGCCCTTATCTCCGAACCCGGTCTGGATTCCGACGATTTGGTCAGGATGAATAAGGAGCTGGCGAACCTGTCTCCGGTGGTCGACGCGATTAACGAGTATAATTCTGCCGAAAAAAATATGAACGACGCCGGGGCGATGATGAATGACGCTTCGCTGGACAAAGACATGCGCGATTTGGCCGAGGCCGAGTATTTTGAGCTTAAGGACAAAATGCCCGAGCTTGAAAAGCGGATTAAGATTCTGCTTCTGCCCAAAGACGCCGAGGATGAGAAAAACGCAATTCTCGAAGTGCGCGCCGGCACCGGCGGCGACGAGGCGGCTTTGTTCGCGGCCGTTTTGTTTGAGATGTATCAGCGCTATGCCGCTTTGCAGGGCTGGAAGTTCGAGGTGATGGACGCCAGCGAGAATGAGCTCGGCGGCTATAAGGAGGCGTCGGCCTGCATTTCGGGCAAAAACGTCTTTTCCAAGCTCAAGTTTGAATCCGGCGCGCATCGCGTCCAGCGTGTGCCGGTAACCGAGTCGCAGGGGCGGGTGCATACTTCGGCGGCAACGGTGGCCGTTCTGCCCGAGGCGGAAGAGGTTGATATCTATATCAACCCGGCGGATCTGAAACTTGAGACTTATCGTTCTTCCGGTGCCGGCGGTCAGAAGGTTAACAAGACCGATTCCGCGGTGCGGATTATTCATATTCCGACCGGCGTGGTGGCGGAATCTCAGGAAGAACGCTCGCAGTACAAAAACCGCGAAAATGCCATGCGCAAGCTGCGCGCGCGGCTTTATGACGCGCAAAAGCAGGCCAAAGACGCCGAATACGCCCAGAACCGCAAGTCGCAGGTCGGCAGCGGTGACCGCTCCGAGCGCATCCGCACCTATAACTATCCGCAGGGCCGCGTAACCGATCACCGCATCAACCTCACGCTTTACAAACTTGACGAAATTGTCAGCGGCGATGCCCTGGGCGAGATTATTGACGCCCTGATTGCCGAGGACCAGGCACAGAAACTTGCCGAACTGGACTGATAAAATATAAATTTTGGTTGTGTCGGCCGGCTAATCTGTTTATGATGTATGCAGTTTATGAGGAGTCGCAATGGCCGAGCCAAAGTTTATTCATCTGCGCGTACATACCGCCTATTCGTTGTCCGAAGGGGCAATGAAGGTTCCGGCTTTGGTTCACCGGCTGCACGAAATGAACGTGCCCGCCATTGCCGTGACCGACACCGCCAACATGTTCGGCGGCAAGGCCTTTTCAAAATATGCTTCCGACGAGGGCATCAAGCCGATTTTGGGCTGCCAGTTTTATCTGCGCAATCCCGATGCCGACGACGTTCTCAAATCCAAGGGGCGGATTATCGAGCCGGACAAAATCGTTTTGCTGGTGCAGAACGATACCGGTTACGCCAATATCATGCACCTGATGAAGCTCTCTTATCTGGACAATCCGCAGAGCAACGAAAAGCCGCAGCTCAAAATGGCGGACCTTGAGCGGTATCCTGAAGGGCTGATTGCCCTGAGCGCGGGCGTCGAAGGGCAGATCGGCCGTCTGCTGCTGGAAAACCGCGCGGACGAAGCCGGGCAGACAACCCGAAAGCTGCGGGATGTTTTCGGAGACCGCTTCTATATGGAGATTTCGCGCATCGGGCTTGAGACCGAGCGGCAGACCGAAGACAAGTTTATCGATTTGGCCTATAAATACGACATTCCGCTGGTTGCCACCAATGAGGCATTCTTCTTTGACGCCGACATGTACGAGGCGCATGACGCGCTGGTTTGCATTGCGGCCGCCGAATATGTCGCCAATGACAACCGCAAGAAGTTCTCGCCCAATAACCGCCTGCGTTCCGAAGCCGAGATGGTCGAACTGTTTGCCGACTTGCCCGAAGCGGTGCAGAATACCGTAAACATTGCCAAGCGCTGCAGCTATCTCTCAACCAAGGTTAATCCGTTGCTGCCGATTTTCGAATGTCCGGGCGGCATGAGCCAGGACGATTATATCGATCAGCAGGCGCGCAAAGGGCTTGATGAACGGATGCGGGCGCATGTTTATTTCGAGGGCATGACCGAGGAAGAGAAAAAGGAGATTGACGAAAGGTATTATGCCCGTTTGGAATATGAATTGAGCGTTATCAAAAAAATGGGCTTTCCCGGCTACTTTCTCATCGTTTCGGACTTTATCCAGTGGTCCAAGACGCACGGCGTGCCGGTGGGGCCGGGGCGCGGTTCCGGCGCGGGTTCAATTGTCGCCTGGTCTTTGAAGATTACCGACCTCGATCCGCTGAAACTCGATTTGCTGTTTGAGCGCTTTTTGAATCCGGAACGCGTCAACATGCCCGACTTCGACGTTGACTTCTGTCAGGAAAACCGCGCCAAAACGATTGAATATGTGCAAAACAAATACGGCTTTGATCATGTTGCGCAGATTATCACCTACGGTAAGCTGCAGTCCAAGGCCGTTATCCGCGATGTCGCGCGTGTTTTGCAAATGCCTTATTCGCAGGCCGACCGCATCTCGAAAATGATTCCGCCCGGCGTTCAGGGCAAAAACCCGACCTTGCAGGAATCTCTTGATCAGGTGCCCGAGTTGGAAGAAATGCGTCAGAACGATCCGCAGGTCAACAAGCTGTTTGACATCGCCATGAAGCTGGAGGGGCTGTACCGCCATTCCGGCGTGCATGCCGCCGGCGTCGTTATCGGAGACCGCCCGCTGGAACAGCTGGTGCCGCTGTATAAAGATCCGCGCGCCGACATGCCGGTAACGCAGTATGACATGAAGTTCGTCGAAGAAACCGGCCTGATTAAGTTTGACTTTTTGGGCTTAAAAACCCTGACCGTAATCAAGCGCGCCGTTGACTGGATAAAAAAGACCAAGGGCATCGAACTTGATATTGACAAAGTTCCGCTTGACGATCGTCCGACCTACGAAATGCTCCAGCGCGGCGACACTACGGCGGTGTTCCAGTTTGAATCTCCGGGCATGAAAGACGTGCACAAGCAAATCAAGCCCGACCGTTTTGAAGATCTTATCGCTATTGTTTCGCTGTATCGTCCGGGCCCGATGGACAACATTCCGAGCTACATTAAGCGCAAACACGGCGAGGAGGAAATCACCTATCTGCATCCGCAGCTTGAGCCGATTTTGAAAGAGACCTATGGTATTATGATTTACCAAGAGCAGGTTATGAACATCGCCCGCGCGCTCGGCGGCTATACCATGGGCGGCGCCGACAAGCTGCGTAAGGTTATGGGTAAGAAAATGCGCGACGAAATTCCCAAACAGCGCAAGATGTTTATGGAAGGCGCCGTCAAAAACGGAATAGAAGAATCTGTCGCCGGCGCGATTTTTGACCAGATGGAAAAGTTTGCCTCCTACGGCTTCAACAAGTCGCACGCCGCCGCTTACTCGCTGATTTCGTATCAGACGGCGTACCTCAAGGCGCATTATCCGGTCGAGTTTATGTGCGCGGTTATGTCGCTGGATATTACCAACGTCGACAAACTTCTCTTTTATAAAGAGGAGTGCAAGAAAATGGGCTTTAAGGTGCTGCCGCCCGACATTAACAAATCCGACGCCGACTTTGCGGTGGAAGACGGCAATATCCGCTATGCGCTGGCCGCGATCAAGAGCGTCGGCGCGGCCAATATGGAAGCGATTGAAGCTGAGCGCAGGGCCCGCGGGCCGTATAAGGATATTTCCGACTTTATTCACCGGATTGACGCCAAGCAGATTAACCGCCGCCAGCTCGAACAGCTGATTAAGGCCGGCGCCTTTGACGGCATTGATAAAAACCGCGGCAAACTGTTTGCCAATATCGACACGATTGTCCAGCATATATCGGCGGCCACCGAGCTCAAAACCAGCGCCCAGTCGTCATTGTTCGGCACCGACGAGCTGCAGGCCAAGGTCAAACTTTCCGAACAGGCCGACTGGCCGGAGCTCGAACGCCTTAAGCTGGAGGCCGAGGCAATCGGTTTTTATTTGTCGGCGCACCCGCTTGACAGCTATGCCCGCGGCATGGAGCGTCTCGGCGTCAAAAAATGCAGCGAGGTCTTTCAGGGGATTCGCACCGGCGACAACATCCGCGCCAAGCTGGCCGGCTGCGTCAACTCGTTTCAGAAGCGCCTGAGCAAAAACGGCAACAAATACGCTTTTCTGGAAATTTCCGATGGTACCAGCAATTTTGAAGGCCTGCTGTTTTCGGAAGGGCTGGTTCGTTACGAAGAAACCATTCGCTCCGGTCTGCCGCTGCTGGTCAGCGTTACCATCGACAAGCAGAATGACGAGGGTAATCCGCGCGTGATGATTAACAGTGTCGAGACGCTTGACAAAGCCATTGCCGATGTTGCCAACGGACTTGAAATCAGCATCGGCGACGTCGGCGCGGTGTCACAGCTCCGGCAGATTCTGAGCGGAGATAGAAACGGCAAAAATAAAATATATATCAAACCCGACAATGATAACTGGGATATCCGCATCGAGCTTAAAGGCGGTTACGCGCTTTACGGCGATATCTTGAGCCGGATACGGTCATTGGCGGGCATAACTTCGGTTAAGGAAATATAGCGATGAAAACTTTATGGTCAAAACTAAACGGATGGTATGATAATCTGCAAAATAAGCCGGCGTCCGAACCGGAGCCGGAACCGAAGAAGTTTCCCGCTTTGAGACTGATCTTCGGCCCTTATAATCTTTTTATCGACAACAGCCGCAGATTTTTTATGCTCGGCGGTATTCTGGCCCTGGTCATGACGGCGGTCTTTTTGCTTCTGGGGCAAAACCTTATGTGCGCTTTTGATACGAACAGCCGCATGGATTTGTGTGCCGACAGTCCGGTTTTGTATTTTGCCTCTCGTCTGGCCGGATTGTTTTTGGTCAGCGTTTTCAGCGTCCGGATTTATGAAAGCTGCTATGCCGGCGCGGCTTTTTCCTGGCGCTGGCTGCTGCGTCCGCAAAAAGCCGATGCCAAAATGTTTGCCGCTTATGCGGTTTATCTCGGACTGAATTTGCTGTCGCTGGTTTCTGCTTATCTGCTGTATGTGCGCGTGCCCAACCCGGACTGGCGGATTGAGTTTGCGTATTTTACCGTCGTGTCGCTGGGATTCTTGGTTCCTTTTGTGCTGCTGCGTTTTTACAGCCTGTTTGCCTTTGTAATGGAAGATCGCCCGTTTCCGCCGCTTAGGCAGTTGTGGCGCGACACTTCCGGCAACGGGCTGCGTTTGTTGGTGAGTTTTGCGCTGTTGTTCTGCGTTTTGATTTTTTCGCTGAATTCCGTCATCAACAATTTTAGGCTTGTCGCTTCCGAAAATACGATTTATATTACATTCGTTGCCGAATATATATTTAACCTGGTCGTTTTGTTAAATATCATGTTTTTTGTTAACTGCTGCCGCGTGCAGAAAGAATTTTTGTTTGGAGAGAAATAGCATGACCAAAGCTCCTGAAACAGAGGAAGAAAAACTTCCGTTTATCGCCGTCATAAAGCAGAGTTTTATGTATTTTTTCAACAATCTCGGGTTGTTTGCCCGCGTAGCCTCTTTGGGGATTGTCGTCGTTTTGTTTGACATGTTTGCCGATTTTCCGACGCTGTGCGCCGTGCGCGGGACGGAGTGTCCGCAAAACTGGCAGCAGAGCGTTTCCACGCTTTTGCTGCTGCTGGTTTCGGTTTCGGCCATTATCATGTATTGCCGCAATGTCGTCTTCAAAACGACGGCCATGAGCTGGGCGTCGTTCGTCAGAGCCTTGCTGCTGTATATTGTTTTCAGCGTCTTTTTGGTGCTGATTATTGCCGTCCCGAGCATTGCGGTAATGTTTTTGTACGGCGTGGCCATGCCCGAAGCGGGACAGCACGGCCTGATGATAAACCTTCTGATGCTTGTTCCTTTGCTGATTTCCATTGCCGTCGCGCCGCTCTTCCTGATTTTTCCGGCAGTTGCCGTCGATGATCGGAGTTTCGGTATCCGCCGGGTTTTTGCAATTGCCAGAGGAAACCACAACCGGATTTTCTGGGGGCAGTTTTTGATGATGATTCCCTGCGCCGTTGTCATCCTGATACTCAATTATGCATACCGTTTTATCGGTATTGACAATTATCTGGTCAATGAGCTGTTCCTCATTGTGGTAATTGCTTTTTCGCTGGTGGATTCGTGCCTGAAAGCCTCGTTCTACGCGCATATATACCAGTTTTTCAAAGCGCGGCAGGGCACGCTGAAATAAAAATTCAAACCCCGCTCCGAAGCGGGGTTTTTTGTGCCGCCGGCAAAAGGGAATAAAGAAGCGCGTCGCCGTTTTGTCTTGCTTCAGCCTCACAAAAAAGCCTCTCATCGAGAGGCTTTTTTGTTTCGTATCGGAGATTCTTTCTTTTCTTTGGCGCCGGCATAAGGATTTCCGGTTTTGCGCACGGTTATCCGCAGCGGAATCCCGCGCAAGTCAAAATCTTCGCGCAGATGATTGGTCAGATAACGCAGATATGCGTCGGGCAAACCTTCGGGATTGCTCGAAAAAATATAAAATGAAGGCGGCCGCGTTTTTGCCTGCGTGATATAGCGCAGTTTGATGCGGCGCTTGTTTTTGCCGAGCGGCGGCGGATATTTGTCAATCATGTCGGCAAACCACTGGTTCAGCGGCGCGGTCGGAATACGCAGATTCCAGCGGTCATAAACTTTGAGCACGGCCCGCATCAGTTTGTCGAGGTTTTCTTTTTTCAGGGCCGAAATCGTGACTGTCGGGATGCCTTCGGCCTGCGTCAGCGACGTCTGCAATTTGTCGTTGAGTTTTTGCAGCGCCTCTTTGCGGTTGGCGATATCCCACTTGTTGACGGCAATCACCAGGGCGCGTCCTTCTTCCAAAACCTCGCGGGCGATTGTCAGATCCTGTTTGTCGAGGACCGCGTCGGCGTCCAGAACCAGAACCACGACCTGAGCCAGATATGCAGCTTTTTTGGTGCTTGCCGCCGCCATTTTTTCCAGCGAATCTTCAATCCTTGCGCGCTTGCGCAGTCCGGCCGTGTCCACCAGGTTAATTTTGCGTCCTTCATAAGTCCACTCGCTGGCAATCGCGTCGCGGGTAACGCCGGCTTCCGGGCCGGTCAGCATCCGTTCGTCATTGAGCAGGGCGTTGACCAGAGTTGATTTTCCGACGTTGGGGCGTCCGACGATTGCAAGCTGGATCGGCCGCTTCTTGTCGGTGTTCTCATCCGTTTCTGCTTCTCGGGCAGAGGCGTTTTCGTCCGTTTCCGCTGCCTCTTGTGCCGTTTCTTTCAATTTGTCGGCTTCGGGTTTAAGCGCCTCGTACAAATCGGCCAGTCCGAGGCCGTGTTCGGCCGAAAACGGGATCGGCGTGCCGAGCCCGAGCTTATAGGCTTCGTGAATGCTGTCTTCCTGTAATTTTCCTTCGCATTTGTTGGCCAGCAGAATAACCGGTTTTCCGCTGTGGCGGACCAATCCGGCCAGGTGTTCGTCATAAGGCTGGATGCCGTCTCTGGCGTCAAACAAAAAGACCGTCGCGTCGGCTTCGGCAATCGCGCGCTCGGTTTGCAGCCACATTCTTTTTTCAAGCGAATCTTCTTTGGAATATTCATAGCCGGCGGTGTCGATAACGCTGAGCCTGAGATTGTAAAGTTTGGCCGGAGCTTCGCGCCGGTCGCGGGTAACGCCGGGCTTGTCGTGAACAATGGCGACTTTCCGTCCGACCAGCCGGTTGAACAGCGTAGATTTCCCGACATTGGGCCTTCCGATAATTGCGATTCTCAAAACCATGCGTCTGTTATCCTATTTGTAAGCCAGAAGTTCGGCGTCTTCGGTTGTAAAAATCGTTGTGCCGTCGGCAACCACCGGACTTTGCGAAATTCCGTCGGAAGTTGAAATATAGCTGATGATTTCGCCGCTGTACGGGGATACGGAAAAGATATAGCCGTTGGACGTTGCCACAATCAGGCGGTCGGACGCCAGCACCGGCCCGCTGCCGTAGACGCCGGATTTTTCTTCCATGTCTTCGCCGGTCGGAATAGCCGTGTTCCAGACGATTTTGCCGTTGTTTTTGTTGAGTGCCAGCAGGTTAAAATCATTGGTCAGCACGAACAGATATTCGCCCGCTACCCACGGCTGGTTGGTGCTGCCCGTTTCGCGTTCCCAAATCCGCGAGCCGGTGCGCAGGTCGATTGCCGCCAGCACGCTGTTGTAGCCGACGGCAAAAACCTTGCCGCCGTCGATCACCGGATTGGCTTTGATTGCCGTAATTTCGGCCAGCGAATTGGTGCGTTTTTTGGAAACCAGCAGGTCTGTCCACAAAGGCGTGCCGGTGCTGGCCTTAAAGGCGCGCAGCTCGCCGTTCGAAAAGGCGGCGATAATCACGTCCATATCGGTATTGTAGGCCGGGCTGGTGCCGCCGACAATCGTGGTTGCCTCAAAATCGGTCTGTCCGCGCCACAAAATACTGCCGTCTTCGGCATCAAGCGCAGCCAGAGTGTTGTCGAGCGTTTGTACCACAACGCGGTTGGCCGCCACGGTCGGCGCAATGCGGATCGGCATCTCGAGCGAAGTGCGCCACAGTTTTTTGCCGTTAAACATGTCAAGACAAAAGACATCGCCGAAACCTGTCGTCGCATAAACCTTTTTGTTGAATACGGCCAGACCGGCGCCTTTGATGGAGGAGCTTTTTTCCTCTTTGTTGGCGGGTTTCAGGCGCCTTTTCCAAATCCGCTCGCCGTTGTCCAGCCGAAAGGCGCTGACAATGCCTTCGGCGTCAATCGTAAAAACGGCCTGATTGCTGACAGCCGGCGAGGCGATGAGAATATCGCGTTTGGAGGTTCCTTCGCCAAAGCTGCTGTTCCACAGTTCTTTCAGTTTGGCATCCGTTTCCAGATGTCCCATCAGGTGCTGCGAATTGCCGCCGTTTTGCGACCAGCGGGTGTTCTTGTACGGGCGCGGCAGCCGGATTTTGACTTCGTTGGGAGCATAATCCGGAACCAGACTTGAATCTTCGCCGATGATATTGATGCGCTCTCCGTCGATATTCAAAGGTTCTTTGCCGAACAGGCCGCATCCGGTCAACGAGCAGAGAACGGCGCCGGCAATAATCAGCTTATAAGATTTATAAGGCATAAAGTCTTCTCCTCGCTGGGGTGGCTAGTTTTTCTGATTGAGCAGCGATATCATATCCTGCGCGCGGGTTTTGAGATTGTCGGAAATATTTGCCGAGCCGACGATTTTTTCGTATTGCGCCTTGGCTTCTTCAAGATTGCCGTCGCGAATGGCGAGCATGGCCAGCAGTTCGCGGGCAACATTATAGCTGCCGTCTTCTTTTTCGGCCAGCGGCGTCAGCAGCCGGCTGACTTCCTCGGCCGGAGCCTGAGTGTCCATTTTATAGGCGGCCAGTTTGAGCGCGGCTATTTCCTGCATTTGTTCGCTGCCGGCGCTTTCGGACAATTCTTCGAGCAGCGCGGCGGCTTCCTGAGGTTTGTTTTGTTCAAAGTAGATATTGGCGATTTGCAGCTTGGCAATGTCCCGATAAATGCCGGAGGTTCTCTCGACGATGTTTTGCAGAATGTCAAGGCTCTCCTCAAGGCGTCCCTGGCTTTGCAGCGAAACGGCCACGGCATAGGCGTTGGATATTTCCTGATTGCGGCGGCTGGTCCAGTTTTTGAACGTTTCAAAACTGACGGCGGCGGTCAGGGCGGCGGCCACGGCAATGACAATGAACAGGCCGTACTTGTTCCACAGGCTTTTCAGCTCGTCGTTTTTTACGTCATCGACGATTTCCTGCAGCAGCGGATCGTGTGCCAGCGCGTCTTTTTCTTTTTTCATCAAAATCTCCTTGCCTTAAATTAGTATTATACGGTTTATATATGAGCTATCCTCTGTTTAGTAAAGGAAAATCTGTTTTTTTATTTTGTTTACTTGATGACCTCGTGAATCAGAAAGCTCTTGATCCAGCGCAGATCCTCAATCAGCAGCTTGGCGCCGAAGGTAATTGTCCGTTCGTCCGAAATAATCGAGACGAAACAGCGTCCGGTCGCCGGATTCTGAGTGACGTCGATAGCCTCGATGTCGTCTTTGAATATTTCGTTGTGTTTGGTCGAATAGGTCATGTATTTGTGGGTATGAACGATTTTGTTTTTCTTGAGCACGAGCTTTTCTTTGCGGAACAGAAGCAAAAGCGCCGCCGCCAGAAGCAGAACGTTCAGCGCGTACAGCAGATAAAAAGAATACGAGTTGGCGGCAACGCCGTCTTTGATCTGCATGGTTGCCAGGGCTAAAATGCCGGCAACGAAGGCCACGCCGATCCAGCCGATGATATTGTAGATGTCCCAGATATTCTGGCGCTTGATGACGATTTTGTCTTTTTTGCGGACATACTGCAGGGACGACGGCAGCCGCGCATAGGAGTCATAATCGTCGGTAACATAGCCGAGCCTGGCCATTTCCTTGACCGATTTGTCAAGATTTTTGATGTCGCGCGCGCTCAGACCTTCGTCGGTGTTAATCAAGGCCGGCAGCTCGAAATAGCGGGCATATTCTTTCCACAGCCGGCGGACGTTGTGCGGCGAGGTGGAAATATACAAAGGCACGATCCGTTCCGGATTTTTGTGATAAAGTTCAATAATATAGCGGTTGCAATTGATGAAACCGGTTTGAAACAGCTCGATTCTGAACCGCACGCCGAGATAGTTTTTGATGCTTTCCTGCACGATTCTCTTTTTGCCGAAAACCGGCCGGTCGCCGATAATCATGGTCTTGCCGTCAAAGATGAATTTGCGGTAGCGGATATAGGAGAAGAACGCCGCCGTCATCATGCCGAGGCCGAGGATCATAAAAACAATGTCAAAGGTAACCGGTCCGAGCAGCGGCTGATACAGCGGCAGGTCTCCGGCCGGCGCCACTTCCGCGACGTTGGCGTTGGTGTATTTAAATCCGCTGAGTATTTCATAAAGGCCGAGCACAAACAGCAGCAGGCCGAAAATCAATCCCGGCAGCATAAACTGCCACCTCGTGCGGTCCGAGATTTTGGCCGGCAGGCGGTTAAGATTGAATTCCAGTTTATGACTAAAATGGTTGGGCGCGTTGTAACTCATTTGCTTTTCCTTGTAAAATATCTCATAAACAAGCCTATGCTAACCTAAAACGTTTAAATAATCATCAATTTTTTGCAAATTTTAGTTTATATTAACAATATTGCGGTAATCTTGGGGCAATTTCAGATTGAACAAGGAGCAACCATGGGAAATATTGAAGTATTCAACCAGAATTATATTTTCATCCTGACGCTGGCAACGTTAGGTTTTCTGCTTTTTTCGTGTTTTTATTCCTCGGGCGATTCCGATAAGCTGTTCGCGCCGATGTGGATGCTGTTCGCCGGTTTTGCCGCCGAATTCGGCGCCGAAGGGATTGTTGCCGCCGCCGCCGATGTCTATGCGCAGGGCGGCAGTGTCGAAAGCTACGTTTTTGCAGAGCTTTTGCTGTTGCTGCTGGCCGCGATTTTTATGGGCATGGCGGCCACGTCTCTTCTTGTCAATAATCTGGCCGGCTATATTTTTGCGGGCGCTCTCGGCGGGCTCGGCGCTTTGGCGATTGCGCTGTTTGTGTTCATTATTCCCGACGGCAACATTGTCAACAGCATGCGCGGTATTTTTCCGCTGGCCGGTTTTGCCTGCGTGGCAATCGGTTTTTTGGCCAAGGCGGGGCAGGAACACGGCGGCGGATTTTTGCTCGGCGCCGCGGCGGCTTCCGGCGTTGCGTTTTTGATTCTGCTCAAGTTCTTTAACCTCATGCCGGAGTTTGGGGCAGCGCCTTATATTCCAGCCCTGTTCTATTTGGTTATGGCTTTTGCGTTTATGATGATGAAGTCCGGTATTCTCTACGCCCGGATTGAAAAGGCCAACCTTCAGATTGAAAAATACAACGACCGGATTGAAGAGATGATTCGTCTGTCGCCGTTCCCGATTATTATCTCGCGCCTCGGCGACGACAAGATTATTCTGGCCAATAACAACGCCTGCAAACTTTTCGGCATCAATGCCAAGGAGCTTGACCGGTATCATCTCAAGGATTTCTTTGCCGATTCGGATAACCGCCGGCTGCTGACCGAGCGGCTGGAGGCGGAAAAAGAGGTGCAGGATTTTGAAATCCTTGTCAAAACGCCGACTTCCGACACGCCGTTCTGGCTGCTCGCCTCGGCCAATGTCATGGATTATAACTATGATCTGGTGCTGTATTCGGCCTTTCAGGACATCACATCGCGCAAAAACCGCGAGAACCTGCTCAAAAACCAGGCTATCCGCGATCCGCTCACCTCTTTGTACAACCGCCGTTATTTTGAAGACGAGGTTTCCAAGCAGATTCTTGCGCTCAAAGCCAAAAACAGTCCGTATTCGGTTTTGATGCTCGATGCCGACTTCTTCAAAAAGGTCAACGATACCTACGGTCACAAAACCGGTGACAAGGTGCTGATAGAATTGGCCTCAACGGCTGAGCGGGCGCTGCGGGACAACGATATCGTCGCCCGATACGGCGGCGAGGAATTTGTCGTCTTTCTGCCCGGCATCAAAGTAGAGGACGGCCGCGGCGTTGCCGATCGTCTGCGGCAGAGCATCGGCATGCAGACGGTTTATTCCGATGACAACACTCCGGTCAAATTCACGGTTTCGGTCGGCGTGTCTTCTTCCGATATTTCCGACAATGTCGATATGCTGATAAAAACCGCCGACGAGGCTCTCTACAAAGCCAAGCAGAACGGCCGTAACCGCGTCGAGGTTTTCGAACCGGGCGACCTGGACGCTTTTGTGGCGCAGGGGCAGGTTGAGCGCAAAGACGAAAGCCAGAATCACCATCCGATTTTTGACAAGGAAAACAACGTCGAAATTTCTTTGCTGGACGGCATTGAAGAAACCAAAATCGACAGCGACAAAGTCTTTGTCGAAGAGCAAAGCGGTATCCCGCAGAATACAAAGGAGTCCTGATGCAGTGCGAGGTGGCGGACATATGCGGCGGCTGTGTTCATCGCAGTCTGTCGCAAGAGGATTACCGGCAGCTCAAAACCGCTGATTTCAAAAAGGTTTTGGCGCCGTTGGGCAAAATTGCGATTGCCGCGCCGGTGTTTATCTGCGACGCAACCCGCCGCCGCGCTGCTCTGGCGTTTCGCCGGCTTAAAACACGACTGGTTCTGGGGTTTAATCAAAGCCGCAGCGAAACGCTGGTCGATTTGCGGGCCTGTCCGCTGCTCACGCCCGGCCTCAACGCCGTTCTGCCGGATGTGCGCAAATTGGTCGAGGCTGTCTGCGCCATACCTTATACCGTGAAAAAAGGCAAAAAAACGCTTTCCCGCAGCATAGATGCCGGCGACGTCTGGCTGTGCGAGGCGGCAAACGGCGTCGACGCGGTGCTGGAATACGATGCGCCGCTGGAGCTTAATCACCGCATGGAATTGTTTGAACAGGTGCAGAATATGCCGGGCATTGTCCGGCTGTCGCACCGCCGCGGTCCGGCCGCGCCCGCCGAACCGGTGGTGGAAAAGGCCCGGCCGTTTGTCAAAATCGGCGGGACAGACGTCTATATTCCGGCCGGAACCTTTTTGCAGCCCTCACGCGAAGGGGAGCTGGCCCTGGTTTCGCTGGTGCGCGCGTACCTCGGCGGCACGGTCGGAAGAATTGCCGATTTGTTCTGCGGCGTCGGCACTTTTTCGTATGTTCTCGCGCAGAATCCCGCCAATAAAGTGACTGCGGTCGATTCTTCGGCCGAGCTGCTGCGCGGCTTCAAAGAGTCGGTCAACGCCAACCGGATTCCCAATATTGAGATTATTGCCAAAAACTTGTTCAAATATCCGCTGGATGCTTCCGAGTTAAAGAATTTTGCCGCGGTGGTGCTGGATCCGCCGCGCGCCGGCTGCGCCGCGCAGGCGCGGTGTCTGGCCGCGCTGCCGGAAGCCGATCGCCCGCAGAAGATTATTATGGTCTCGTGCAATCCGCGGACTTTTGTCAACGATGCGCAGACGCTGCTGGCCGGCGGTTATGTCTGCCGCGAAGTCACGATGGTCGATCAGTTCGTTTATTCTGACCACAGCGAGCTGGTTGCCTTATTTACAAAAGAATAAAGTTAATTTAGAGTAGAGGTCATGATGAGAACTTTATCCAAAATAATCGGCGCGCTGTTGGCAGTTTCCGCCTGTGCTCCCGCTCTCCGCGAGGCCGATTACATGTGTCCCAACGTCAAAATTCCGCGTTCTACCGCTTATGTGACGCCAAAAGCCGCCTATGCCGAAGAAGTGCGGATTGAGCTGATCGGTTTCGAGGGTTATTGCCTGAATGCCAACACCGTCAGCCGCCGCTATGCCGCCATTAAGCCGTTGTTCAAAATCCGGCGGCTGCGCGAAGGATATGACACTCATGTTGACTTCTCGTATTTTACCGAAACAATCAAAGGCCCGCCGGAGTTTCTGGGACGCAAAAGGCATTTTGCCTCGGTTGACATTCCGCGCGACGTGACGGAAAAGCAGTTTGCCGGCCGCGAGGTCAGAGTGCGCATTCCGACCGAGGGGTACAATGATTTTGCCATTTTGCTCGGCATGGACGTTTCGGCGGCCGAATACGACGCCAATCAAAAAAGTTTTGACATTGACTACCGTTATCTGAGCGCGGACGAACTGCGCGAATATCAGACGCCGGTCGTCCCGCGCGTTGTCGAGGTGGACGAAGCGCCGGCAGTGCAATATATAAGACTGAAGCCGCTGCCGGTCAGACAGCCGGAAAAGCCGAAGAGTGACTGCGGCTGCGATTTATAACCGATAAACCTGAACAGGAGAACAAAAGATGAGCTTGTGCAAAAGTGGAACTCTGAATAAGAAAATGGCCGACGCGATTCGCTTTTTGAGCGCCGACGCGATTGAAAAATCCAATTCCGGCCATCCCGGCATGCCGCTCGGCATGGCGGACGTCGCCGCGGTTTTGTTCTCGCGGTTTATCAAAATCAATCCCGAGGCGCCGCGCTGGTTCGACCGCGACCGTTTTGTCCTTTCCGCCGGCCATGGCTCGATGCTGCTTTATTCGCTGTTCTATCTGCTCGGTTATAAAGACATTGAGATCGAAGACCTCAAAAACTTTCGCCAGCTCGGCGCCAAAACGGCCGGTCATCCCGAATACGGACATCTGGCCGGCATTGATATGACCACCGGGCCGCTCGGGCAGGGGATTACTTCGGCCGTCGGTATGGCGCTGGCCGAGCGCATGATTGCCGCCAAATACGGCGAAGACGTGTGCAGTCACTATACTTATGTCTTTGCCGGCGACGGCTGTCTGATGGAAGGTATTTCCGAAGAAGCGATTTCGGTTGCCGGGCACCTCAGACTCAATAAGCTGATTGTATTCTGGGACAACAACAATATCACGATTGACGGCCGTGTCGACGCCGCCAGTTCCACCGATCAGATCAGGCGTTTTGAGGCCTGCGGCTGGAATACGCTGGAAATTGACGGTCATAATCAGAAGCAAATTGCCAAAGCCGTTGTCAAAGCGCAGAAATCTTCCAAACCGACGCTGATTGCCTGCAAAACGCAGATCGGTTTCGGTGCGCCGACCAAGTGCGGCACCTCCAAATGCCACGGTTCGCCGCTCGGCGCCGAAGAACTGGCCGCCATGCGCAAAGCCCTCAATTGGAGCGCCGAACCGTTTGAAGTTCCGGCAGAGGTTCTCGGAGCCTGGCGAGACGCCGGCCGCCGCTGCGTCAGCGCGTATAAGGACTGGCAGGCCCGCGCCAAAGCCAAAGGCAAAGAGTTTAACGACGTTATCGGCGGCAAACTTCCCAAAGGCTGGGACAAAGAGCTGAACAAACTCAAGGAAACCGCCATTGCCGAAAAGACCAAAGTCGCAACCCGCAAGGCTTCGCAGATGTGTCTGGAAGCGATTGTGCCGCATATCCCGCAGATTGTCGGCGGCTCGGCGGATTTGGCCGCTTCCAACCTGACGCTGACCAAAGTTTCCAAAACCGTTTCCGCCAAAGATTATAACGGCAATAACGTTATGTACGGCATCCGCGAGCATGCCATGGCCGCGATCATGAACGGCATGGCGCTGCACGGCGGCGTTATCCCGTTTGGCGGCACGTTTTTTGTTTTTTCGGACTATATGCGTCCGGCGCAGCGTCTGGCCGCGTTAATGGGGATTCGCGTCATTTATGTTCTGACGCACGATTCGATAGGCGTCGGCGAAGACGGCCCGACGCATCAGCCGATTGAGCATCTCGCTTCTTATCGCTGCATGCCGAATATTCTGACATTCCGTCCGTGCGACGTGGTCGAGACGGCCGAGGCCTGGCAGCTGGCGATTGAAACCGACAATAAGCCGAGTATTCTGGCGCTGACCAGACAGGGGCTGCCGCTGTTGCGCGCTTCCGCCGAAGAAAACCTGACGGCCAAAGGCGCCTACGTTTTGGCCGAGGCCAAAGGCAAACGTCAGGCCACGATTATCGCCACCGGTTCAGAGGTTTCCATGGCTATGGAGGCCAAAGACAAACTGGCGGCGGACGGAATTGACGTCGCGGTTGTCTCAATGCCCTGCTGCGAACTGTTCGATGCCCAGCCGCCGGAGTATCAGGAGCGGGTATTGGGCTGCGCGCCGCGCGTTGCCGTTGAGGCCGGCTCCAAATTCGGCTGGGAAAAATACGTCGGTCTGGACGGTGACATTATCGGCATGGACGGCTTCGGCGCTTCGGGGCCGGCCGGCGAACTGTATAAATACTTTGGCATAACCGTTGACGAAGTGGTCGACAGCGTCAAGAACCTGATTCGCTGAAATCGGTAAAAAAAGACCAAAGCCCTCCCGGTCGGGAGGGCTTTTTTTGTATATTTTTTTATAAACCGTGCTATAATCAGTTCTTATAAGGCAAAGTGCAATGAAAAAGACCAAAAGATTATGGCTCGGATTTTCGCTGACTTCAGTCCTGATGGCCGGAACGTCATTGGGCGGAAGTTACTATGTTATGGAAAATTTTGAGCCGGCGCTGTATCGGGAGCAGCGGATTGTCGTCGGCGGCGACACGCTGTCTCAGGCCGAGTTTGCCGAAAATATCGAGAAAAAGGAGGGCGTCTGGTTTTTCCGCAATGCGGAAACCGGCGAGCTGACCGATCTGAACGTCTTGTCGGATTTCAGAACAAAGGGCGATCGGCGCTATCGTCTCTACCAAAAGCTGCAATTGAAAAAACATGTCGATACGATTATGGTCAAAAAAGACCGGGTGCAAAACCGGCTGTACTATTTTTACGGGCCGAATGACAGTATTCCCAACATGCCGTCCATGGGCTCCGTGGATTGGGACCGGCTGAACATCAGGCATTTTGTGTCCGACGATCCGAAAGTTCAGGCGCGGCTGGATGTCTACAACAATGCGCGCAACTGTACCGAGCGGCACGAAAACCAGCATTTTATCGGAGCGCAGAACGGGCTGACGAAAAGCGGCCGCAGTTACGAAACCGTGTTCGGCGACATGTGCATGGACGAGGTTGCCGCGAATTTGGCGCAGTTTATGGAACAGCGGAAAAACTATTTGGAACACGGCCGCGACGAGACGTATATTACGCCCCGCTTTGAGTTTTATAAAAAATGGCTGCACGGAGATTCTCTTGCCGCCGGCGACAGTATTCCGCCGCTTTACGGTTTTCGCGGCACATGGCTGAAGCCAAACAGTCCTTTTGCCGGCGAAATTACCGCCGAAGAGGCGGCTTTTATTGCCAACGGCATTTTTGACAGCTGGAAAAAAGACAAGTTTCCGATCTATATTAACCGCAATGTCAACCGTACCGTTCACTTGCTGAAAGAGGCCGATTACAACGGCTGTCAGGATCATCCGGACGAACACCGGGAGCTGATGCGGCGCATTTTCAACATTGACGGGATAGATTTTTATCAATATATCGCCGGGCGGGAAAACGAGTTCGTCAGAGAGCTGCCGCCGGAGCATAAGGAGCGTTTTGCCAACCTTTTGAAAATCAAGAAAAACAAAATGGACTATTTTGAAAAAGTCGGACAGCTGACGCAGAATGATCCGCAAAAGAAAGAGCGGCATTTCGCCGCCGTCAAACTGAAACACCGGTGGAATAAATTTGTCGGCCGCCTGACGGGGCGCTGAAAAAACGGAACTTTTGCCGAATTTTATGATTTGTTAACCCGCGGCCGCTATAATTGCGGCAAAATAATGTCTGTTTTGGGAAAAGGTTATGAATAATATTGCTGGAGAGATAATCGGTTATGTCGCCGGTATTTGCACTGCGGTGTGTTTTTTGCCGCAGAGCGTCAAAACAATCGTGAGCAAAAACGTTCGCGATTTGTCTTTTTGGAGCTATCTGCTCTATTGTCTCGGGATTTTTCTTTGGATTGTCTACGGTTTTTATATCGGATCGGTGCAGATGATTGTCTTCAACGCCGTATCTCTGGTTTTTGCGGGCATAATTTTTGTAATGATTGTCAGGTACCGTAGCCGCTCATAAAAGAATTGACAATTTTGTCAAACAGGCCTATTTTGAGCAACGATAACTCTATTAACAAATTATATGGAAAAAACCCAAACTAAAACAGCACCTCGGAAAACCGACGCTGTTAACGTGGTATGGCGCAGCCATGCTGCCAACGTGATGAGAAAAGAGTGTCCGGGTTTGGCAGATAAGGAGGTCTGTCTCGGCCGTCTCAAGTTAAAAAACTTTGGACAGAACCGTCTCAACGGCTATGTTGTGTTTTATGCCCTGGCCGCCCGCAGCAGTTTGTCCCGCACCCAAAGGATGCTTTTGTGGTGGAAGGAAAAACGCTCGGGAACAAAAGCAGGCGATGATTTTATCGTTGTGGTCAAGGCGTTCAAAAACAATGAGAACAAGCCGCGCCGAGCCTTTGTTCTGCCGCTGTCGGCACTGGAAAGCGAAATGGAATACCGCCCTAACAACACGTTCCGCGCGGTAATCAACACCGAATGGCGCTATGCCGTCCGCGGTGATGACTGCGAGATTCTGACTGAGTATGCCTATCAGCAGGAAAAACGCGCCGCCGCACAGAAATAACCTTAATTGGAAACGTAACGAAGAAGCCCCCGCAGGTAAAAGTGCCGGGGCTTTTTTGTGCCAAAATCCAAAAACCTGTTGCAAAAAAACACCGCCGCTATATAGTATCGGCAGTTAATTTATATCATAAGGAGAAAACGATGCCTTTAGTTACCATGCGCCAAATTCTCGATCATGCGGCCGAGAACGACTACGGCGTTCCCGCTTTTAACATTAACGATATGGAACAGGTGATTGCGGTTTTGCAGGCGGCCAGAAAAGTCAATGCCCCGGTTATTCTGCAAACCTCGACCGGCGCCCGCAAGTTTGCCGGCGATCCGATGATTCGCCACATGGTTGCCGCCGGGATTGAAATGTTTCCCGAGCTGCCGATTTGCCTGCATCAGGATCACGGCTCTTCGGTCAATATCTGCCAGTCCGCGATTGTCAACGGCTATTCTTCTGTCATGATGGACGGTTCTCTTGAGGCCGACGGCAAAACGCCTTCTTCTTTTGAATACAACGTTCGCGTCACCAAGGAAGTCGTTGCCCGCGCGCACGCGGTCGGCGCTTCGGTTGAGGGCGAGCTCGGCGTCATCGGTTCTTTGGAAACCGGCAAGGGCGACAAGGAAGACGGCCACGGTGCCGAAGGCGTTATTGATAAAAAACGTCTGGTTACCGATCCTGACGAGGCCGCCCGTTTTGTAGAAGAAACGCATCTGGATGCGCTGGCCGTTGCGGTCGGAACTTCTCACGGCGCTTATAAGTTTACGCGCAAACCCGACGGTGAGATTCTCTCGATTGAGACGATTGAAAAAATTCACAAAAAACTTCCCAATACGCACATGGTTATGCACGGTTCTTCTTCCGTTCCGCAGGAGCTGCAGGATCTGATTAACGCTTATGGCGGCGGCATTCCGCAAACCTACGGCGTTCCTGTTGAAGAAATCGTCCGCGGCATTAAGTCCGGCGTTCGCAAGGTTAACGTCGATACCGACTGCCGTATGGCCATTACCGGCGCCATCCGCAAGGTTTTTGCCGAGAATCCCAAAGAGTTTGATCCGCGCAAATATCTCAAGCCGGCGATTGAAGAAATGCAGAAAGTCTGCGAAGCCCGCTATATCTCGTTCGGTGCGGCCGGTCATGCGGACAAAATCAAGGCGATTCCGATGTCGGCTATGGCCAAACGCTATGCCGACGGCGAAATCTAATCGCGAGTTAATCTGTTTGATAAAGAAACCCCTGCTTTGCGGCAGGGGTTTTTTGTATGCCTAGCTTCGGGCAGAAGCGTCTTGACACGTCATGTATATTTTGTTATTCTGGTTATAGTTATTTATCAATTAAAGGACATGTTTTGACAAAAGGACGGAGGCGGCCATGAGAGGAAAGAATATTGCAAGGATTGTGATATTGTCGGCGGCGGTGTTCGGTTTTTCGACCGATATATGTTATGCCGACATTCAGTGGCTGCCCAAGTATCAGGAAAAGCTC
>JAFUQJ010000069.1 GCA_017480995.1 Alphaproteobacteria bacterium | reverse complement strand
TTGACACGTTGCGCGAAATATCCGATAATGATTTAAGAATTGCTCTTTTATCTTTTTGAGGATGTTTCGAAATGTCTGTTCCGTCTTTGTCTTATCTTCTTCTTTCCTCTGCCGCCGTTTTGTTGGTCACTGCGGCAGAGGCCTCCGCTCAGTCCTGCACGACCGCGCCGTCCTGTTCCGCCCTCGGCTATACCAAATCCGTCTCGCAGTGTTCGGGCAAAGCCATGATTAAATGTCCCTTTGACACGGCTCTCGTCTTCTGTGAAGACGGGCCTTCCTGCGATTCCCTCGGTTTTACCGACACCGTGTCTGAATGTCCGGGCTCTTATGTCAAATGCCCAACCGACAGTTCCAAGGGAAAATGCGATTTTGAAGCCTCGCCCGGCGATTTGAAGTATTCGCTGCGTACATCCGATCATAACGGCTGGCTCTTGTGCAACGGCCGCTCTTATTCGTCTTCTCAATATCCCGAACTTTACGCGGCTATCAGCGGCTCGTTCGGCTCATACCTGCCGAGTTATTCCGGATATTTCCTCAAAGCCGCCTCAACCTCTTCCGCCTACTCTTTCAAAACCGCCCAGCAGGCCGGCTTGCCAAATATTACCGGAAGATTTCCTCAAGGTATAAGAAACTATACACCAACTTTTTACGGTGCTTTTTATAATTATGCTTATTACAGAAGCTATTGGGCTCCGGATACGGCCACGGACGGACTGTGGCTGGGCTTTGACGCCTCGCGTTCAAACTCGATTTACGGGCGTTCTTCAACCGTTACTCCGCAAAACTATTCTGCCAACGTCTTCATCTACTCGGGGAGGAAAAAGCGGTAAGGCTTTTTGTCTTATTAACCAATATTAAACTCTGTCCTGCTATAATATCACGGAATACCAGAACTGTGTCCGAAGGATAGAAAATGCTTAATCTCAAACATGTTGCCGTCAGTTCTTTTAACGAAAACGTTGCCTATGTGCACAGCGACTGCAGCGCCTATAAGGTTGATGACATCAAAACCCTGACCAAAGTGGAGATCCACGGCGGAATGCAGCCGGTCTACGCGCTGCTGGAGATCACCGATGATCCCAAAATCGTCAGGCCCAATGAGCTGGGCCTTAATAATGAGGCCTTTCGCCTTATAAACCTGCCCGAAGGTGCCAATGTTTCGATAACGCTGGCTCCCCCGGCGCCGAGCCTGCCGATTGTCAAACGCAAAATTACCGGCAATATCCTGAGCGCCAGCGAATATGCTTCCATTATCGGCGATATTGCGGCCAAGCGTTATTCCAATTTGGACATTGCCGCGTTTTTGGTCGCTTCGGGTTCTTTTATGACCGCGTCCGAGGTTTTGGCGCTGACCGAGGCGCTCATCGGCGATGACGTCATCCGCTGGGACAACGAGAGCATTGTCGTCGATTATCATTGTTTTGGCGGCGTGCCCGGCAACAAAGTTGACATTATCATCAATTCGATTATTGCCGCCTACGGGCTGCCGATGCCGACAACCTGTTCGCGCTCGCTGACGTCCTGTGCCGGCGTGGCCGACACTTTCGGCGTTTTGGCCAATGTCGATATCGACGAAGACAAGCTGGTCAGGCTGATCAAAGAAAACCGCGGCGCGATTGCCTGTTATGAAGGCCTGCCGATAGCCGAGGCCAACAAAATCGTTTCCCGCATTGAGCGTCATATCGGTTTTACGCAGCTTCAGCATCTGGCGGCTTCGATTCTCGCAATCAAACTGGCGGCCGGTGTCACGCATTTGGTCATAGATATTCCGGTCGGGCCGAATTCGCGCATAAAATCTACCAATGAAGCGATGCGTCTGCGCAAGCTGATAGAATATGTCGGCGATATGCTCTCGCTGGAAATTGACGCCGTTATTACCGACGGCAGCGAACCGATCGGCAACGGCGTCGGCGCCGTTTTGGAGGCGCGCGACGTTATGAAAGTTTTGCGCAACAAGCCGGACGCGCCGCAGGATTTGCTCGAAAAATCGCTGTTTATGGCCGGACGCATTCTGGAATTTGATCCCAATCTGCGCGGCGGGCAGGGCTATGCCGTCGCCAAGGAGATTCTCGGTTCCGGCCGCGCGCTCGAAGCCATGAACAAAATGATTTATGCGCAGGGCAAAGCTCCGCAGCCGCAGCTCGGGCATTTGACGCGCGACATAGTGGCGACGGCCGGCGGCGTGGTGGAAAGCATCAACAACGAGCGTATTAACAGAATAGGCATTTTGGCGGGCGCCGGACAATATCCGGGCGCCGGTCTGGATCTGCTCAAAAAAGT
>JAFUQJ010000068.1 GCA_017480995.1 Alphaproteobacteria bacterium | reverse complement strand
GGATTTTCTTTTGCATTACCACCAGCTTCCGTCGTCGTTGCGGACACGGCGCAGCGTTTCCGTCCACTGTCCGGCCAGGTTGTTGTCGGCATCCAGCAAAATCAGCTTATAAACCAAAATCGGCTCTTCCGGAGTGCCGGCATTGTCAATGACGGTTTCAAGGACATAGTCGGCTTCGTCCAGATTGTCGACCACCTTAAAGGTGCGCGAATTTTTGACAATGTTTTTGGTCGTCTTGGCCGCGTTGTAAACGCCGTCCGGCAGCTGGCGGTCGGCTTTTTTGATGTCGGTGACGTAAATGAAGCTGCTTTCGTCGTTTTCATAAAATTGGCCGGTTTCGTCGAGCATCCGGTTGGTGGCGCGGGTTGCCGCAATCGCGTAGGCTTCCGGTGTCGGTTCGTTGACCATGTAGCGGCTGCCGCGGGTAGGCAGCCGATAGACGACGTCGTTTTCGGCGTATTCGAGATATTCTGTTTCCGTCTCTTCTTTTGCGGCGGCCGCGGCGGTTTCTTTTTTCTTGCAGTTTTTGCAGTCTTTGCCGAATATCATTTCGTTCAGGGTGGTGTCTTCGGGTTTGACCTCATGCCCGAAAATCAGGCGGTCGAGCGTCATGTCTTCGGTATCGGCGCAGGCGCCGAGCAGCAGCAAAACAATCAAAAGCCCTGTCTTTTTCATGATATTCCGTCCTTTGTTCATTAAAAACCTGTCCTCAGTATAAAAGAAAAATTAAAATTCACATTATATTTCTTTTACTTATTCACTATTTGCAATTTAAAATAAAATGGACTAAACTCTCTTACCGGTTTACCCCTGTCAGAGAATACTGAAATATGGTTATTACTTTTACGACGATTTTGCTCGGCCTGGCCGCCCTGATTTATCCGCTGCGCCGCAATGCTTTTTTTCTGTTGAACAGCGCGGCCGTCATCGGCGCCGCCTGGTTTATCGAAACCCACTGGTTCCGCACCAGCGTTTTCAGCAGTAAAACGGCTCTGCTGTTCGTCGTTTTTCAGATTGTCAGCATGAATGTTACGACTTTTATTGCCTACGGACTTGACAAACGCGCCGCCCGCCGGGGCGCCTGGCGCGTGCCGGAGCGCGATTTGCACCTGCTTGAGTTTCTGGGCGGCTGGATCGGCGCCTGGGCGGCTCAAAAGTTCTTCCGCCACAAGACTTCCAAAAAAAGCTATCAGGCGATGTACAAACTCATGATCGTAATGGAGTTTGCCGCCGTTTATTTTATTCTCAAATTTCTGCATCTTATCTGAACATAAGGACTTCCGATGTCAAAAAATCATAAAACGCAAGAAGCGCCCAAACTTCCTTTTTGGGATCATTACAAAATTATGTGGCCGTTTGTCCGTCCGTATCTGTTTCGCGCGCTGCTGGCGGTTGCGCTGTGTATTCCGATCGGCGCGCTGGACGCCGTGGTCGCTTTGGCGCTCAAACCCTATATGGACGTGGTGCTGGTTGACAAGTCCGACCAGTCCCCGGCTTATATTCCGCTGGTGATTGTTGCCTTTACCATAGTGCAGGGAGCTCTCAACTACGCGGCCGCGTATCTCAACGGCTGGGTTGGCGGCAAAATTACCGTTGACGTCAAACGCGCGCTGTTTCGCAAGCTGCTGTTTCTGGAGCCGGCTTTTTATGACAAAAACGATTCCGGTTATATCATCCAGCGTTTTTCTTCCGATGCCGACGCCGCCTGCAACGGCCTGATTGACAATATCCGTTTGTTTTTGTCGCGCGTTTTTTCGTCCCTGTCGCTGATCGGCGTGCTGATATACAACTCGTGGCAGCTTTCGATTATCGCGATACTGGTGCTGGTCTGCGCGCTGATGCCGTTGTCGCAGGTTCGCCGCATGATTAAAAACACCATCAAAAAGCAGGTCGAGGAAAGCGCCACCATTCTCACCAATTACAACGAGACTTATTCCGGCTGCAAGACCATTGCCTCGTACAATCTGCAGGAACACGCGTTTGACAAATACAACAACACGGTTACCAAGCTGTTCAAACTCAGCATCAAGATGATTCAGAAAACC
This sequence comes from Alphaproteobacteria bacterium, assembly GCA_017480995.1. Taxonomy (GTDB): domain Bacteria; phylum Pseudomonadota; class Alphaproteobacteria; order RF32; family CAG-239; genus CAZU01. The sequence continues at coordinate 4,206 of JAFUQJ010000068.1, read as the reverse complement.
GCCTGGATGACGCCGATGCTGCATGTCGTCGCTTCCATAGGCATCGGCGCCGTCATCGGCTACGGCAGCTATCTGATTGTCAACGGCTCCATCACCAGTGGCAATTTCGTGTCGTTTCTCACCGCTCTGATTATGCTTTACGGACCGATTAAAAACATCGGCAAAAACTTCAGCGCCGTCCAGGTCTCGTTTTTGGCAATCGAACGTATTGCCGAAATTTTGGGCCTGGAGCCGAAAATCAGGAACAAACCGCGGGCGGCCGAGCTCAAAAAGGTCAAAAGCGAAATTTGCTTCGACAATATTTCTTTTTCCTATAATCCCGATTGTTCGGTGCTCAAAAACATTTCGCTGAAAGTCAAAGCCGGAACCACCACGGCGATTGTCGGCAATTCCGGCGGCGGCAAATCGACCGTTGTCAGCCTGCTGCCGCGTTTTTATGACGTCTGCGCCGGCAAAATCACCATTGACGGGCACGACATTCGCGATCTGATGCTTGAGAGCCTGCGCGATAACATTGCGGTCGTTTTTCAGGATAATTTTTTGTTTTCGGGCACGATCCGCGACAATATCCTGCTCGGCAAGCCCGACGCTTCCGACGCCGAAATCGGCAAAGCGCTGGAAATGGCCTACCTTAAGGAGTTTGTCGACGAACAGGAAGACGGGCTCGACACCGACATCGGCGAGCGCGGTTCGCTGCTTTCCGGCGGCCAGCGCCAGCGTCTGGCAATTGCCCGCGCCTTTATCAAAAACGCGCCGATTGTGATTCTCGACGAGGCGACTTCCGCGCTTGACAACAAGTCCGAAGCCGTCGTGCAAAAAGCCATCGACAACCTGATGCAGGACCGTACCGTGTTTGTGATTGCGCACCGCTTGTCAACGGTGCAGAACGCCGATGAAATCGTAGTTATTAACGACGGCGAAATCATCGAAAAGGGTTCGCACGAAAAACTCTTGCAAATACCCGGCGGCGCCTATGCTTCGCTGTATAACGCCCAATTTAAAAAGTAGCTGATGTCTGAGCGGTCTGCCGGTGCCGGCGCAGCAAGACATAGAGCGCGCCGCTGCCGCCGTCTTCCGGCGTCGCGTGGCTGACGGCCAAAATCAGCGGCCGCAGCTCGGGCGTATTGAGCCAGTTGGGCACGCTCTCTTTCAGGATTCCCTTTTTGTCGTACCAGTCGTCGGTTTCGCGGTTAATTCCCTTGCCGGTAATAATCAGCACACAGCGCAGGCCTTGCAGATAGGCGTTGCGGATAAAACTGTCGACGGCGTCAAACGCTTCTTTTTCGATCAAACCGTGCAAATCCAGCCGCCGTTCGATTCTGAATTCTCCCTTGCGGAATTTTTCGGCCGTGCGCTTGTCAATATTTTCAAATTCGCCCACTTTCAGGCTGCCGAGCGCCGAACCGCCGTATACCTGCGCATAATTGATGCTGCGGCGGACTTCTCCGATAATCAGCGGCGCTTCCGCGCCGGGCGGAATTTCGGGCTGCTTGAGCTTTTTGACGCCTTTGAACGCTTCGTTCCAAATCTCGTCGGGCTCGGCCGGCGCAATGTCACTTAGCTTTTTCATCTTTGGGCGCTTCTTCTTTTTTCTCAATCATCAGGTCGGCAAAATTGGTTACCACAAATTCTTTCCATTCGCCTTCCGGCGCCACGCAGCCCTGATTTTTGTTTTGACGGTTCACCAGAACCACTCCGCCGAACTCCCAGACTTTCTGGAAGTTTTCCGGAGAAGACAGCATCAGGTTCTGGGTACGTTGCAGCAGTCTGGCATCGAGCTTCTTTTTGACGATATGGGTTGAAGCCAGAATCAGAGCGGCCATAAACAGCAGTCCGAACATTGGCCCGACTGTCAGAATCAAAACCAGCCCGAGCAGCACCGGCACCAGTATCGGCAGCAAAACTTCCCACGGATTATACACCGGAGAGCTCGGCCGGTTGATTTGCCCGGCCAGCAGACAGATATGAACTTTGTCTTCGGCAACCGCTTTCTGCAGGGCGCCGAAAGTCAGCTCATCGGCCCGGTTGATAAGTTTTTTCGCCATAGTTATTCTCCTTTGGTTTTGGGCAGCAGAACAAAGTAGCGGCCTTTGGCGTGCATTTTGCCGGCCAGTTCCAAAACCTCGTCGCCGCCCGAACCCCAGAAATAGTCTCCGCGCACGGCGCCTTTAATCGCGCCGCCGATATCCTGCGCAATAACCAGCTTTTCGATTTTTTCGTGATTCGGTCCGGTCGTCTCCAGCCACAGCAGCGCGCCGAGCGGAATATATTTTTTATCGACGGCCAGCGACCGTCCGGCGGTCAGCGGCACGCCGAGCGCGCCGAGCGGGCCTTCCGCGTCGCTGAGGCGGTGGAACACGTAGCGCTGATTCTGGTCCAGATATTTTTGAGCGGTCCGCGGATTGGCTTTGAGCCATTTTTTGATTTTGCCCATGGAGGCCTGTCCGGGCCGGATTACTTTGTTTTCAAGCAAAATGCTGCCGATTCCTCTGAACTCTCGGCCGTTGGTGTCGGCAAAGCCGATACGCACTTTGGAGCCGTCCTCAAGTTCTGCCACGGCCGACCCCTGAATCTGCATGACATAGATGTCGACATAGCTGTCGCCCCACAGAATAACCGGCGCGTCAATTCCGTTGCCGACGATTTCGGCGCGTTCGAAATAAGGAACCAGCCTGTTGTTTTCCACCCGGCCGACCAGCCGCTTGGCCGGCAGGCTTTTGTCAAAATCGCGCGGATTAAACTCAATCAGATCGTTCGGCCGGCCGTAGATCGGGATGTTGTATTTTTCGCTTTTGACGGTCGAGGCTTTGATTTCGGCTTCGTAATAAGAGGTAAACTTTCCGTCCGCCGCGCCGTCAAAGCTCACCAGACAGGGACGGAAATTGTCTTCGACAAATTGTTTGAACGCCGCGGCTTCCGCCGGCCTGCGGCGGCAGATTTCCAAAAAGTCGGCAGTTCTGATTTTGATTTCCGCGTCGCCCAAAAACTCGGATTTGCTGTCTTTAAGACGCGCACAGGTCAGCTCAAAAGCATGAAAAGCGTCTTGCAAATCGTCGTTTTTCCAGCCGTCTATCTGCGCAAAGTCATACGGCGCGCAGGCAAGGCCGCCGGTCTGCGGCGGCGTTTCCGGTTCGCCGCAGGAAACCAGCAGCAAAACGGGGATAAGGAGTTTTAGGAAGGTGCGTGCCATTATTTTTTAGTCGAAATTAAAATCCAGTTGGGAGACGCGGAATTGAGCGCCCGTTCAAAAGTCCATACGTCGGTGATGTTTTGGATGTAATTTTCGTCGCCTTCAATGACGTTTCCGTCTTTGTCGCGCAGAATGTTAACCTGCTGCGAAACGAATTCGACCGAGATTTTGGCCGTCTGATTGTCGGTAATTTCCGCCTTGGTTATTTCAACTTTGTCAAAGCAGATAAAATCGGTTTCGGCGCTGACGCCGTCATTTCGGCGCTGGTCGATGATTTCCTGAAACTTCTTGAACAGTTTGGGGCTGAGCAGCATCTCGAGCGTTTCGGCATCGCCGTTGTTAAAAGCGTCGGTCGTAATGCGGAAAACCCGCTCGGCGCTGTTGATAAACCGTTCTTTCTCAAAATTGGGGATCCGGCGCAGCGTCTTGTCGGGTTCGGTAAGCGGTTCTTCTTCGACCGGGGTGATTTCTTCGGGTTCGGCGGCGGAATTGAGCGCTTCCTGTTTTTCGCTTTCCGTTTTCAGAATATGGTAAAGTTTTTCGGCGCTTTCTCTGCTGAGGCGGATGTGTTTTTCTTCCGCCGGCCGCGTGCCGAGCAGGCTCCGCAGCCGTTGAAAAATCAGCACCACGACAACCAGCAGAACCAAAATGTCAAGATTCGTCATCATTTATTCTTCTTTCCTTTTTTTGTCCTCCTAAATATAGCTTATTTATAACTTTTATCAACTGTTTATTATCGTTTGACCAAAACAAATTTTGAGTGTAAAACTATAGGCAATTGTTTATCAGCGCTAATTTTGCAAGGAGATTGACATGAGTGAAGAAAATCAGGCGCCGCGCCCGCCGGTAATGGTACATCATCAGTATATACGCGACCTTTCGCTCGAAATACCGCACGCGCCCGAAATTTTTAAGGAAAACCACGGCGAGCCCAAGATCAACGTTTCGGTGGATATCAATGCCAAACATCTGGAAGAAAACCTCTTTTGCGTTGAACTGGATTTTCATCTGGAAGG
>JAFUQJ010000007.1 GCA_017480995.1 Alphaproteobacteria bacterium | reverse complement strand
CCTTCGTAGGCTTTGAGGTAGATTTCCTCGATTTCCTTAATCAGCGGGTAGCGCGGGTTGGCGCCGGTGCACTGATCGTCAAAAGCCAGTTCGGACAATTCGCTCAAACCGTTTTTGAACGTCTGTTCGTCAACGCCGGCTTCGCGGATTGACATCGGAATGCCGATTTCTTTTTTGAGCTTTTGAATTGCGGCAATCAGGTTTTTGACCTTTTCGTCGTCATTTTTGCCGCCGAGGTTCAGCATTTCGGCAATTTCGGCATAGCGGCGCTTGGCCTCGGGGTAGTGATACTGCGAGAAAATACCTTGTTTGGTCGGTTTGTCGCTGGCATTGAAGTCAATAACCTGACAGATGAGCATGGCATTGGCGACGCCGTGGGCAATGCCGTAGGCGCTGCCGAGCTTGTGGGCCAGCGAATGGCAAACGCCCAGGAAGGCCTGCGCAAAGCAGATGCCGGCCATGGTGGCGGCATAGTGCATGTTTTCGCGCGCCTGCGGGTTGTTGGCGCCGTCGTTGACCGATTTGGCCAGATTGGCAAAAATCATCTGAATGGCTTCTTTGGCGATGCCCTGGGTGAACGGCGTGGCCAAAATGGAAACGTAGGCTTCCAGCGCGTGCGTCAGAGAATCGATGCCCGAGGCGGCCGCCAGACCGCGCGGCATGGTTTTGACCAGGTCGGGATCGATAATGGCCATGTTGGGCGTCAGCGCGTAATCGGCAATCGGATATTTGATATGGGTTTCCGAATCGGTGATAACCGCAAAAGGCGTGACTTCCGAACCGGTGCCCGAGGTGGTCGGAATGGCAACCATGGTCGCTTTGCCGCCCAAGTCGGGGAAGGTGCAGATACGTTTGCGGATATCCATAAAGCGCATGGCCAGATCATGGAACGAGACTTCGGGATGTTCGTACATCAGCCAGACGATTTTGGCCGCGTCCATCGGCGAGCCGCCGCCCAAAGCGATGATGACGTCGGGTTCGAGGTTGCGGACGATCTTGAGCGCGTTTTCGATGGTGGCGGTGTCAGGATCGGGATTGACGTTGGAGAAAATCTGGTAAGCAATGTCCAGCTCGTCCAGAACATCGGTAATCTTGTCGGTGTAGCCGAGGCCGAACAGCGGTTTGTCGGTGATGATAAAGGCTTTCTTTTTGCCTTTGAGCTCACGCAGGGCAAAGCCGGTGGCGCCTTGTTTGAAATAAATTTTGGGAGGAACTCTGAACCACAGCATGTTCTCTCTTCTTTCGGCAACTGTTTTGATATTAACCAAATGTTTTACTCCTACGTTTTCGCTGGCGGCGTTTCCGCCCCAGGAGCCGCAGCCCAGCGTGAGCGACGGATCCAGTCTGAAGTTGTACAAATCGCCGATGCCGCCCTGAGAGGCCGGCGTGTTGATCAGGATGCGGCCGGTGTCCAGCTGGTCGCTGAAATGTTTGATGCGGTCCTGATTGTGTTCGGCGGTATAAAGAACCGAGGTGTGTCCGCGGCCGGCAAAATGAATCAGTTCGGCGGCGTCGGAAACGGCGTCTTCGAAAGACGCGGCTTTGTACATGGCCAGAACCGGAGAAAGTTTTTCGTAAGAGAAAGGCTCTTCGGGGCCGATCTTGGAAACCTCGCCGATGAGAACTTTGGTTTCCGCAGGGACTTTGATGCCGGCGAGTTCGGCAATTCTGCCGGCCGGCTGGCCGACGATGGCGGAATTGAGTTTGCCGTCCTGAATGATGGTCTGGGCGAGCTTGTCCTTTTCCTTTTTATTCAGAATATAAGCGCCGCGATATTCAAACTCTTCTTTAACTTTTTCGTAAACGTCCTTGTGGACGATGACCGACTGCTCGGACGCGCAGATCATGCCGTTGTCAAAAGTTTTGCTCATCAGCACCGAGCTGACGGCCATTTTGATGTCGGCGGTTTCGTCGATAATTGCTGGCGTGTTGCCGGCGCCGACGCCCAGGGCCGGTTTGCCGGAACTGTACGCAGCCTTTACCATGCCGGGGCCGCCGGTCGCCAGAATCATGGCGATGCCTTCGTGGCTCATCAGGTGCTGCGTCGCTTCAATCGAAGGTTCGTCAATCCAGCCGATGATATGTTCGGGCGCGCCTGCTTTGACAGCGGCTTCCAGCAGCAGTTTGGCCGTGTATACGGTGCATTTTTTGGCGCGGGGATGAGGGGAAAAGATGATGCCGTTGCGTGTCTTGAGCGCAATCAGGGTTTTGAAAATGGTGGTGGACGTCGGGTTGGTGGTCGGGATGACGCCGGCAATGACGCCGACCGGTTCGGCAACCTTGGTATAGCCGTTGGTCGCATCGTGTTCTATGACGCCGCAGGTTTTGGCGCAGCGGTATTTGTTATAGATTTCTTCGGCGGCAAAGTGATTTTTGATGACTTTGTCTTCGACAATGCCCATGCCGGTTTCCGCAACGGCCATTTTGGCCAGCGGGATGCGGGCATCATTGGCGGCCAGAGCCACGGCGGCAAAAATTTTGTCGACCTGCTCCTGCGAGTAGGTGGCAAAAACTTCCTGCGCGGTTTTAACGCGGTCGATTACGACGTTTAAGTCGTCAATTGTACATATCCCCTGAGGAGCCGAGGCTTCCGGGGTTTCTTTCTTTAATTTCATATTTTCCGTCTCCTATCAGGTGTCTCAAAAAAACAATCCGAGGCACAAATCGGCAATAAGTTTATCATGAAAAAAGCAAAAAAATCGTTAATGTCAGCGGTTGCGCCGGCTTTTGCGGCGCTCGATTCTTTCCTGTATTTTGCGGGCGCGTCTGTCGGCGCGTTCCTGAGCCTTTTTTTGAAAGCGGGTGAGGTTTTCTTTTTCGACGACGGCGTTTTCTTTCTGTTCCTGAACGGCCTGAATGTCTTCTTCAACGGCCTTTTTTTGAAAACGCGAGGCTCTCTCCTGCCGTTCTTCCAGTTTTTGCTGTTTTTTGCGGGCCCGCTCTTCGGCGCGTTCTATCGCTTTTTTGCGGAAACGGGTTTCGGCGTTGTTTTTTTGTTCTTCAAAAGCCTGCTCCTTGGCCAGACGCTTTTGTTCCTTGGCCGTGAGAATCTGCTCTTCGACGCTGGTGCCGGTAAGAGAAACGGTTTCCTGCGCATGAAGCGTAAAAGGGGTGATAACGGCGGTTGCAGCCACAATACCGCAAAAATAGACTTTCATTTCTTTCTCCTCTGCCGATAAAACGACCTCTGCCCATATATAAAACATTTTTCGGGAAACAACAAGTTGACTGTTCGGGGATTGGTGATAAAGTAACAAAAAACTTTTGAGGGACCGCAAAATGAAAGTCGTTGCCGCAGCTTTATTAATCAGAAACGGAAAATTGTTTATCGCCAAACGTCCGGAGGGCAAAACGCTGGCTCACCACTGGGAGTTTCCGGGCGGAAAGCAGGAAGAAGGCGAGACGCTGCCGCAGACTTTGCGGCGCGAACTGCGCGAGGAGCTGAACATTGAGACGGAAATCGGTGATTTCTTCATGCGGTCGGTTTATGATTACGATTTCGGGCAGATTGAGATTAACTGCTTTTGGGCCAGATTAAAAGACGAGGCCGCCGACGTGCGTTCCAACGAGCATGAGGACATTGCGTGGGTTGAGGCGAAAGATCTTAAGGGTTATCTTTTTGCGCCGGCGGACGTGCCGATTGTCGAGGCTTTGAGCAAAATACATTTCTAATATTGCAAACGTCGATATTCTGATTATATCTCCGGTATCTGAAAACGGAGGTATGATGAGGCAGCGTTTGGCAGTTTTGATTTTGGCGGCGGCCGTTTTGAGCGGTTGCGCGTCGTTTCGGCGAAATCTGGTCGATTTGGTGGTGGATGCCAAGGAGAAACCGCTGGAACGCTGCGACATCAGCGGGTTTGAGTATAAGGGGCTGGCTGACGAGGTCGGCCGTCGGCCGATTCTGAAAGTGTTGATGGTGCACGGGGTGGGGACGCATTATCCCGGGTATTCGGAACGACTGCAGGAAAACCTGGCGCGGCAGATGAAGCTCGGCGTGCGTTCGCGGCTGCCCAAAAACATCAGCCTGCTGGATCCGCGCGACGGCAAGACTTATCTCGGCAATTTGCGCGTGACGTATTGGCAGAATAAGAACGCTTCCAAAAACATGCTGTTTTATGAGTTGACGTGGTCGCCGATTACGACGCCGGAAAAACAGATTATCGCTTTTGACACGACCGAGCAGTATACCAAATTCCGCGTGCCTTTTAACAATGAGATGAAGATATTTCTCGACGAAACGCTGCCCGATCCGATGCTGTACCTGGTCGGCCGGCGCAGTCTGATTTTGGAATCGAGCAAGCAGTCGGTTTGCTGGATGCTCAAAACCGAATGGGATACAATTCCGGATAATCGGGAAATGAGCTGTTTTTTGAGCAGCAGAGAAGAAATCCGCGGTTTGGCCGAACAGAATCTGAGCTTTGTGACGCACAGCCTCGGCAGCGAAATCGTAAAAGACGCGCTGCTCGGTATCTCGGAGCGGGTTTCGCGGGCGGCGGCAAAAGACAATATTGCGCGGCTGCAAAACAAAGAGCTGACGATTTATATGCTGGCCAATCAGCTGCCGATTTTGGCTCTGGGGCGTCCGCTGCCGAAAGTGCATAACCAGATTGCGGAATATTGCACGCCGGGAGCTTCCAAATACGGAAAACGGATTTTTAAGGCGGTTAACATCGTGGCGTTTTCGGATCCGAATGATCTGCTCAGCTATGCGATTCCGCAGGGATTTGCCGACAAATACATAGATTCGCGGATTTGTCCGCGGGTGACCAACGTGTCGGTCAATGTGGCGCCGGAAATTTCGGCTTTCGGAATCGGGGTGGTTAATCCGGTGGCGGCGCATACCGATTATGACACCAGTCCGAAGGTGATTAACCTGATAACTCACGGAACTTACGATTTCGGCAGCGACAGGCTGCTGGAAGAAAAATGCCGTTTTACCGAGTTGAAAAAAGACCGGACAATGACGGCAGAACCTCAGACTTTTCGCGGCCGGAGATGATTTGATTTGCCAAGACGGCATAACCGGGTTATAATACACTTAACAGTGAAGGAGATCCGCTCATGCTGCCGACCAGCGAACAATACAGATACATTACGGAGGGGGACGGCGCGCGTTCCGTCGCGTTGGAAAAAGGCCAGCGGATTTACGCCCGGCCGATTGATCTGGACGGTACGGCAGATGCCGCGGCGGCGGAGAAACTGCATGCGCTGCTTGCGCCGCTGTATGAAAGACAGGTTGCGCTGGCAAAAAGCGGCAGAATCCTTGAAGCCGAAAAAATCGAAGCCGAAATCGGCATTTTGCTTAAAGAGCAGGCGCCCGAGGCGGTTAAGGGCGTGTTGCCGGAGGCCGTCGACAAAGACGGGCGCGACGCGCGCAAAATAGTGTCTTATGTGTTGGCGACGGCTTTGGTGAATTATGTAAACAAGGATATTTACGACGGTTGTGCGCATGGGCGCGGCAAGAACGGCGAAATTGTTCCGCGGGAACTGCGGCCGCATGAAAGGACTTTTAAGGATTATCTGCGTTATCGGCTGAACCGCGCCGCCGACGGCAGTTTTGCGGAAGAAGAGAAGCCCGTTTGGCATGACCAAAACGCCGACCGGCAGCGGCGGGACGAACAGGCGCGGAGAACCGCCGGCGAGCAGGTTGTCCGCAGGAATTTCGAGAAACCCCGAAATCGCAAAAAAGCCCTGAAGGCGGTCGAAAAGAAAGGCCGGCCGCTGACCGAAAAAGAAATCAAGGTCATGAAACTTAAAGCGGCGGGCGGCAAAGGCAAATAAAAAAAGAGCGTTACTTTTGAGGTAACGCTCTTT
>JAFUQJ010000067.1 GCA_017480995.1 Alphaproteobacteria bacterium | reverse complement strand
TTGGCATCGGACGAATCCAGCGCGCTGTTGGCAACAGCCTTGGCCTGCTCGGCAAAGGACGTGATGGACGAAATCGCCTCGTCGGCGGCTTTAATGGTCTGGACGGCCTGGCCCATGCTATCAAGCAAGGCGCTCAAGTCGCTGGCGCGGTTGTTCAGGCTCTGAGCCGTGTAGTAAGCAGAAGGATTGTCAATCGCGGAGTTGACCTTTTTACCGGTGGACAGACGCTCCTGGGTCATGTCCATCAGGCTCTGGGTGTTCTGCAAAGACAAAAGGTTGGAACGCATACTTGCGGTAAGGGTAATGTCTGACATTGTTTTTCTCCAAATACTGTGGTTAAATCTATCCGAGCACCATTACTTGCGCTACAGATATTAATATAGCATAAAAAGACCTTTCCGACAAGTATCTTTTTTTACTGCATCAGACAATATCAGCAAGACATGAAAATTTATTAAGAGCGCGGCTATATTTTGAGCGTTTCGCCGAAAAGCTCGTCTTCTTTTTCAAGCAGCTTGGCTCCGGCCTTGATGGCGCCGTAGTAATCCTGATTGATGATGCACTCGTTAACCGGCGCAATATAAGGAATCAGGCTGTGAGCCGCATTCTGAAGATCGCGCACGTATTCCAGATAAAGTTTCTGAAGCTCGGGCGTGCCGCCGGAAAGATACATCTGCTGGACAATAAAGTATACGCGGCGACTCGGCGTATTGGCATCTTTTTCGCGCAGAATGAACTTTTCGCGCAGAATCGGAACATTGCCCTCAATATAAAAGCGGGTGCGCTCGCCGTCATTGGTTATCAGCGACTCACCGATAATGATGCTTTCGTGAGGTTTGAGTTCAATTTTCAGGGGCATCTGCCTTCTCCTTTACGCCAAAATTCATAAAATCCGGCCTTATTATATAATTAAATTTATTTTTTTTGCAAATCTTTATTTTTTTATGTATAAACAAAATAATCAATTTTGACGAGGACGCTCATGATCAGTTTTAAGAAGAAAATGGATCCGGAAGAAAAAATCACCTTTATGGAAGCGCTGACCTTTGTGCTTAACTTTGACGGCGGACAGTCGCCGATACAACAGGAGCATCTGCTGCGGCAGGCGTTTGAATGCGGCCTCTCGGCAGCCGAGCTCAAAAAGATCAGGAAGCTCAAAAAACCGGAAGAGCTGATTAAAAGGCTGAAGGACATTCCGCACAAAAAGACCAAAAGGTTTATTATCCGCGAGATGATTATTATGGCGGTCGTCGACCATGAACTCAGCGACGAGGAAATGTGCACGATTTATGAAATCGGCGCCGGAGCCGGCCTCAAACAGGAGAAAATCAACGACTTTTTCCTGTGGGCGGCCAAAGGCGTCGAGTGGCAGATTGAAGGCGCGCATCTGGTAGAAGACGACTGACCATGCAGGAACCTCCGATTTATACCCTCAAAGGCGTTTCGCTGGCCTTTGGCGACAATCAGCTGTTTGAAAACGTCGAACTTTATGTCAACCGCGGTGACAAAATCTCGCTGGTCGGACGCAACGGCTCGGGAAAATCGACGCTGCTCAAAGTCATTGCCGGCATCATCGAGCCGGACAGCGGCGAGATTTTTGCCCAGCCCGGCATCAAAATCGCCTATATGCCGCAGGAACCCGATTTGAGCAAATATCCGACGCTGCGCGACGTTGTGCGCTCCGGCCTCAAAGACAATGCCCCCGGCCAGGAATACAAAGCCGACATCTGGATTGAAAAACTCGGCATTCTCGACAAACAGGAAACCCAAAGCGCCTCGGGCGGCGAACAGCGCAAGGCCGCGCTGGCCAAAGCGCTGATTGACGAGCCAGACATTCTGCTGCTTGACGAGCCGACCAACCACCTTGACATCAGCACGATTGAAACGCTCGAAAAAATCATTGCCGACTTTGCCGGCGCGGTTATTCTCATCTCGCACGACCGGATGTTTCTGGAGCATACCTCGACCACCACCTTCTGGCTCGACCGCGGCAAAATGCACCGCAACAACAAAGGCTTCAAATATTTTGAGGAATGGCAGGAACAGATTATCAATCAGGAAATCATCGAGCAGACCAACCTCAACAAAAAAATCGCCGAAGAAACCGAGTGGCTGCACAAAGGCGTAACCGCCAGACGCCGCCGCAACATGGGACGCCTGCGCCGGCTGCAGCAGCTGCGCGCCGAACGCAGAGAACAAATCAAGCAGGTCGGCAATATCAACCTGAACCTTGAAGAAGGCGACTTTCGTTCCAAGCTCGTCATCGAGGCCAAGCATATTGCCAAAAAATTCGGCGAGCGCGAGATTGTCAAAGACTTCTCTACCCGCATTATCAAAGGCAACAAAATCGGCATTGTCGGCCCCAACGGCGCCGGCAAAACCACGCTGGTCAAACTCCTGACCAAACGGCTGGAACCCGACTCCGGATTTGTGCGCATCGGCAAAAACCTCGATGAGGCCTATTTTGACCAAAACCGGATGTCGCTCGATCCCAAGAAAACGCTTTGGCAGACCTTGTGCGACAAAGGCGACCACATTATGGTGCACGGGCATTACCGCCATGTGGTGGCTTATCTTAAGGACTTTTTGTTTAAGCCGGCGCAGGCGCATTGTCCGGTAGCGGCGCTTTCGGGCGGCGAGAAAAACCGTCTGATGCTTGCGGTCGCTTTGGCTCAGCCCTCAAATTTTCTGGTTTTGGACGAGCCGACCAACGATTTGGACATGGACACGCTTGACCTCTTGCAGGAAGTGCTCGACGACTATGCCGGCACGGTGCTGATTGTCAGCCACGACCGCGACTTTCTGGACCGTATCGTAACGTCGATTATTTATATGAAAGGCGACGGCACGCTTTATGAGCATGCCGGAAGTTACAGCGAACTGCTCGAAAAGATATCCGGGCAGCCGGCCAAGCCCGAAATCAAAAAAACGCCGGTCAAACCCGCCGAAAAGCCCGCGCCCAAAAACGCGCGGCCGCAAAAGCTCAGCTACAACCAGCAGCGGCTGCTCGGCGTTCTGCCGCAGGAAATCGAAGTTTTGGAACAGGAAATCGCCGAGATTGAGGCCGCATTGTCCGACACCGGCCTTTATGCGCGCGACGCGCAGCGCTTTAACGAACTGACCGCCGCCCACGCCGAAAAAATCGCGGACAAGGAAGCCAAAGAAAACCAGTGGCTGGAACTGCAAATTCTGGCAGAAGAAATCAACGCTTAGTTTTTGAGCACGGCCTTGCCGTCCATAATCTGATTAACCTGATATAAATTGGCTTTAATCAAGGCCAGTTCCTCGGGATTGACCTTGATCAGCCCGAACTGCTCTTCCTGGCTGCGGATGATGTTTTTGAGGTTGTCATTGCCGTGCGCTTCTTTCAGGAGCCGGCGGTTGGCATTGAGGTTTTCTTCCAGAGCAGCGGCTCTGAGCAGTCCGCGGACTTTCTGCTCATTGTAGAAAAAGCGCTCAACATTCCAGCCCTGACGCCCGAGCCAGCGCACCAGCTGCGGCGGGAAACCGTCTGCGGCGCCGCCGCTGCTCAATGAGAGCTGCTGCGAGCTGTAGCCGGCAATGTCCTTGCGCATAAATTCCGACCAGACGTTCAAAAAAGCGTTCAGCTCCTCAAGCGACAAGGTTTGTTCCGGCTCGGGCCGCTTGTCATACGCCCCGCCGAAACGCCCCAACTCCGCCAGCGGCGTGGTCAGAACCACCGCCAGCAGCAGAAAAGACGCTATCAGGATGAGAATTTTCTTTTTGCGCTGCACGACTACCACCTGAAGTTGGAAATGACAAAATTGGGCGAAGCGTCGTAATTGTTGGACAGTTCGCGGGTTTTGGCCACGTCGGGAATATAGCCCTCGCCGAGATAATTGACGTGGACGCCCTTGCTGACAAGAACGGAATCCCAGCCCAGCGCAACCGCGGCCTTGATGTCGGTGGCGATATTGTCGCCGACGACCAGAATACGGCCGGTATCGGAAAGGCTGTCCAGACAGTAACGGAACAAACGGACATCGGGCTTGCCGAGCGTGATAATCCGGCCGCCCATAACGGCATATTGTTCGGCAACGGCCCCCGGCGCCAGACAGATTTTGCCGTTTTGGAAACAAGAAGTGTCATTGCCGGCGCAGACAAAGGGGACGCCGAGGCTGGCCGCATGTTCCAGCAGCGGACGGTAGGTGTCTATCGTGTCGCCGGCATCGGCAACGCCGCCCATATAGATAAAATGCGCGTTTTCGACTCCGGCGGTTTCGGAATAGTCCAGGCCATAGAAAACGCCGGCAGGCGCCGCTGCGCCGAGACGATAATAATCGGTGCCGAGCGCGGCATAGGCGCCGCTGCGGCTTTTTAAGAGATAATGCAAAACCTCGCCGGCCGTCATAATGCAGGCAAAGCGGGCCGGCGCGACACCTGATTTCTGCAGAATACCGGCCAGCTCGGCAACGCGCAGCGCCGTGTTGGACAACAGCACGATTTTCTTTTTGCTCTCGAACAGGTTATTCAGGCAGGCGACGGCTTCCGGCAAAATCCCGTTTCCTTCCGTCAGAACGCCGTCAAAGCCGAGGACAAAAGTGTCATAATCATCGGCTATTTTGGCCATGTTCACGATGGGTTTTATCATTTTCATCCGTTTATTCCCGCTCAAAAACTCTTATTTTTTGACAGAATAAAAGAATATGGACCAAAAGACAAGGAAATAAAGCGACTTTTACGCCGTTTTCAAAGACTTATTTTTTGATGCGGCGATAGGCTTCCAGCGCCTGCGGAATCGGCGTCAAGACTCGCTCCAAAACGCCCTTGAGCTCGGAGATGCAGACGCCGTAGTTGGTTATCGGCACGCCGGCCTGCTCGCAGCGGTTGATACGTGAGAGCATGGTGCGCCGGTTGTGCATGCAGCCGCCGCACTGAACAACCAGTTTGTACTGCGCCAAATCGGCCGGAAAATCGAGTCCGGCAGCATGGTCAATTATCAGCTTTTTTCCTGTTTTCTGCGCGAGCCAGCGCGGTATTTTGACGCGGCCGATGTCATCTTCCACCGCGTGATGCGTGCAGGACTCGGCAATAAGGACTTTGTCGCCGTCTTTCAGCTTCGAAATTGCCGCCGCCCCCTCGACCAGCCTGACAATGTCGCCTTTGAGCCGGGCAAACAAAATCGAAAAAGTGGTGCACGGAATGCCGGCCGGGGTATTGGCGACCATAAAGTCGACCACCTGAGAATCGCAGATGACCAGAGCGGGCGGGTTTTTCATGTTCGCGAGCGCGTCCGGATATTCGCTTTCCTTGACAACGGTGACAATCTGCGAATTGTCCAGCCCGTCGCGGATAGCCTGCACCTGCGGCAGGATTATGCGGCCTTTGGGCGCCTCAAAATCTATCGGCACGATCATGACGACCGAACTGCGCCGCGGCGCCAAATCGCCGAAAACGGTCGGCGTGTCGATAAACTCTTCGGGACAGACTTTTATCAGCTCGGCCTTGAGACGGCTCAAGACCTCGTCACGCGAGGATTTGTCGACGGAACTGACGGCAATGCCTTCGGCATCGGCAACCGGACAAACGTCGGCCTTGTTGTAAATTTTTATCAACGGCAGTTTGCGCTTTTCGGCCTCGGCAATGATATTTTGTTCATAATCGCCGATTTGGCTGCCCTCGCAGACCAGCAGCACGATGTCGGCGCGGTCAAAAACGGCTTTGGTCTTTTCGAGCCTTTTGCCGGAAAGCTCCGTCATATCGCCGAACCCGGCGGTATCCAGCCAGACGACCGGCCCGAGCGGAAGCAGTTCCTGCGTTTTTTCAACGACGTCGGTGGTGGTGCCGGCCGCGCCGGAAGTAATGGAAACGTCCTGTCCGCTGACAAGATTTAAGAAACTCGATTTGCCGCTGTTGACGCGCCCCATCAGGGCAATGTGAAGACGCAGGGATTTTGGCGTTGTCTGCATTTGCTTATTCCTTTATACCGTAGCCGGACAGCCGTTTGATAACATAATTGGCCAGAGTGAGACCGAATATCGCGGTAATGGTCGGCAGCGAGCCCATGGTGTTGCGGCAGCGCCCTTCCTGCCCGGCAGTCTCAAACATCTGAATGGCCGTCTCCGGGAGATTGACCTGTTCATCCGAAAAGACACTCGTGATTGAAGATATGTTTACACCTCTTTTGCGCAGGCGTTTACGAATAAATTTGGCTAATCCACAGTTTTTGCTGCTGCTCAGCGGCGCGCAGCGGATGCAGGACGGATCGCTTTTGAGCGCGGCGCCCATGGACGAGACAAACGGAATTCCGCGGTTATACAGCTCTTCCATCAGGCTGCATTTGGGATTGAGCGCGTCTATTGCGTCAATCACATAGTCCGCCCTGCGTTCGAGCAAATCCGGCAGAGTGTCGGCATTGACAAACATGTCGACGGTTTCGACATCGCAGCCGGGATTAATGTCGAGCACGCGTTCTTTGGCCACCGCGGTCTTTTTGCGGCCGACGGTGCTGCCCAAAGCCAGTATCTGGCGGTTGATGTTGCTCTCGTCAAAAACGTCAAAATCAACCAGTATCAGCCGCCCCACCCCGGCGCGGGCAACAGCCTCGAGCGCATAACCGCCGACGGCGCCGAGCCCGACAATCATTACGGAAGCGTCTTTGAGTTTTTGCATCCCCTCGCGGCCGAGAAGCATTTCGGTTCTGAGAAAACGATTATCCGACATAAACAAACTCCATGGAATTTTGATAAACCCGCGCCGCAAAAGACGCCGCGTCTTCACCGCGCAGCGCGGCAATTTCGGCTGCCTGGGCCGGCAGCTGTTCCGGCGTTCCTTCCTGCCCGCTGACCAGCCCCTGCGACGGAGCGTCGGTTTCCAGCAGCAGGCGGTCTGCCGGAATCTGCGGCACGATTTCGGCTTTGCGCGGACTGCGCAGGATTGACGACGACAAAGAGACATAACCGCCGGCTTTGACAATCTTATCCAGCAGCTCGCGGCGGCCGTTAAACGAATGGAACACAAATTTCGGCGGCAGGACGCGCCAATAATCCTCCAGCCATTCCTGCGCGCGGACGGCATGAATCAGCAGCGGACGGCCGTATTGTGCGGCCAGTTCAATCTGCGCGCGGAAAACGGCGCCCTGCGGTTCGGCCTCTTTATCGCGCAAACGGTCCAGCCCGGCCTCGCCGATCAGCGCCTGCGGAAAACGCTCCAGATATGCCGCCAAACGCCGCTCCCAGCCTGCCCCGGCTTCGCGCGCATACCACGGATGCAGCCCGAAAGCCGGAATCACCGTATCGGGAAACTCCGCGCTCAGAGCCGCGATTTCGGCCCAGTCGGCCTCGGCGGCGGCAACGCAGACCAGTTTGCGGACACCGCAGGAAACGGCTTTGTTGACAATATCCGTTGCATTTTTGAGTTTAAAATCTTGCAAATGTATGTGAGTGTCCATAAACTGCATACAAACGAAACCTCTGATAAAAAACAATGTTAGGATAGTATAGAATTATGAGTATTTTGACAAGGCCGATTTTGGAAATAAGCCTCAGGAACATTTTGGACAATTACAATCTTTTGAAAACAATTGCCGCCCATTCGATTCCGGCCGCCGTGGTAAAGGACGATTCCTACGGGCTCGGCGCCGCCGTCATTGCGCCGCTGCTATACGAGAAGGCCGGCTGCCGCAACTTTTTTGTGGCGCACGCGGTCGAGGGCGAACGCATTGCCGATTTGGTTCCGCAGGCCAAAATTTTTGTTTTGCAGGGCTTCGGCGAAGACAGCCGAGAACATTTTGAAAAACACGGCCAGCTGATTCCGGTCATCAGCTCGCCCGAGATGTTTGCCTATTGGAAAGCCGCCCGGCCGGATATGCGCAAAGCGGTGATTCATATCGAAACGGGGCTCAACCGCCTCGGCTTCCGCGAAAAAGACCTGGCCAAGCTCAGCGAAAACGACCTTAAGGAATTTCAGATGGTCATGTCGCATCTGGCCTGCGGCGACGAAAAAGAGCATTTTATGAATACGCACCAGCTGGAGAATTTTGACGCGCTCAAAAACCTTTATTTTCCTGATTTGCCGGCCTCTTTGTCCGCTTCCGACGGCGTTTTTCTGGGCGAGAAGTTCCAATGGAACATGGTGCGGCTCGGCGCGGCGATGTATGGCATCAATACGGCGCCGTATCGCCAGAACCAGATGAAAAACGTGGTCCGAATCAAAGCGCCGGTGCTGGAAATCACCGACCTGCCCAAGGGTGAGTTTGTCGGCTATTCCGCCACCTACCGCGCTTCTTCCGACCGCAAAATCGCGATTGTCTCAATCGGCTACGGCGACGGTATTCCGCGCTCGCTGTCCAATGTCGGCAAGGTTTATTTTCAAACCCGCGGCAAACTGCACGAGGGCCGCGTTATCGG
>JAFUQJ010000066.1 GCA_017480995.1 Alphaproteobacteria bacterium | reverse complement strand
CGGAACGAGGGCGTTTGAAAAATGCTCTTCAGTCCGGTCCAGAGATTGCCGAGGGCAGATTTTCCTTTGGCCGAGAGGTTGCGGACTTTGACTTCGGGCAGCAGGTTCTGCGGCGCTTCCTGCTTTTTGTAACTGTCAAATACAAAATTGACGTCATGCCCGCGTTTGGCCAGCATGTTGCAAAAATCCCAGACAAAGCGGCTGTTGACGTTGCGGTCTTTGACCACCATAAGTTTCATGGCTGATACTCCGTATAGTTTCCTGTAATAAAGTGATGATAACGCAATTGCCGCAAAAGCATATTGAAAAGACGCAGATATCCATAGGTTAGTGATTTGTGATTCGTTATTTGTGATTCGTTATTTGTGATTCGTTTTGGCAGCGTTTTGCCATGTGATTTGTTGTGTTTCAGGTTCAAACAAATTGTCCCCGGATTTTGTTATCCGGGGACAATTTATGACAACAGGCGTCAGAAATCAAAACGGCTACTCTTCGGCCGGCGGTTCGTTGTCGCCAATCATTTCCGAGCTTAAGTGGCCGGCATCGGCCTTGATTTTGTTTTCGATTTCCAGCGCAACGTCGGGATGATCGCGCAGGAAGATTTTGGCGTTTTCGCGGCCTTGGCCGAGTTTGTCGCCGTTGTAGGCAAACCAGGCGCCGGATTTCTCGATTACGTTGGCTTTGACGCCGAGGTCAATCAGTTCGCCGGTTTTGGAAATGCCTTCGCCGTACATGATGTCAAAGTCGACAACCTTGAACGGAGGGGCGACCTTGTTCTTGACGATTTTGACGCGCGTCTGGCTGCCGATAATGTCTTCCTTGTCTTTAATCTTGCCGATGCCGCGAATGTCGATGCGGACGGAGGCATAAAACTTGAGGGCGTTGCCGCCGGTGGTGGTTTCGGGGTTGCCGAACATGACGCCGATTTTCATACGGATTTGGTTGATGAAGATGACCAGCGTATTGGAGCGGGCAATGGTCGAGGTCAGTTTGCGCAGCGCCTGCGACATCAGGCGGGCCTGCAGGCCCATGTGGGAATCGCCCATTTCGCCTTCAAGTTCGGCCTTGGGAACCAATGCGGCGACCGAATCGACGACCAAAACGTCGATGGCGCCGGATCTGACCAGCGTGTCGGTGATTTCGAGCGCCTGTTCGCCGGCGTCGGGCTGGGAAATGAGCAGGTTTTCGATATCAACGCCGATTTTTTTGGCATAAGACGGATCAAGCGCGTGTTCGGCATCGATAAAGGCGCAGGTGCCGCCGTTTTTCTGAGCCTGGGCAATGACGCTCAGGGCCAGCGTGGTTTTGCCGGAACTTTCGGGGCCGTAGATTTCGACAATACGGCCGCGCGGCAGACCGCCGATGCCCAAAGCCATATCGAGTCCGAGAGAGCCGGTGGAGATACCTTCAATATCAACATGGGCGTTGTCCTGTCCGAGCCGCATGATAGAGCCTTTGCCGAAGGCTTTTTCGATTTGGCTCATGGCCGCGTCTAGTGCTTTATCTTTATCCATTGCTTGTTTATACTCCGTTAGTCGTTTAAGTTAAGAATACTATGTTCTATTTTTGTTCTTTTGGCAAGAACTTTTTTGCATAATGTTTGCTTTTTCTGCGCGGAAAACGCTCAGGTATTTGATTTTCAAGATTTTCTCTGCCTTCGCGGAATTCGCCGAGCGCCGCCGTGACCACTGCGCCGAAGATGACGACCACCCAGATCAGATACAGCCAGATGAGCATAATCGGAATAATCGCCAGAGCGCCGTAAACGGTTGTGTAAACCGTGTCAAAAGAGATAACCTGCGCAAAAACGCGGCGGAGGAGGGAAAACAGAACCGAGGCGACCAGCGCGCCGGCCAGCGCGTTGCTGACTTTGACTTTTTTGTTGGGAACCAGGACATAAAGGATAACCAGCGACAAAATGGTGAGCATGCTCGGCAGGATGGTCGAGAAGAAGACTTCGGCGCTGATAAAATAGTCCGGCATAAATTTTTGGAGCGCAAAGACATAGCCGCGCATCGAAAAGCCGGTGCCCAGAAGCAGCGGCCCCAGCGTAATGACGGTCCAGTAGAGGGTAATCTTGGTGCGGATGCTGCGCGGTTTGTAGACTTTGAAGATAAAGTTCAGGCTGTTTTCAATGGTGGAAAGCAGCAAAATGGCGGTAATGACGATGCCGATGACGCCGACGGCGGTCAGCTTGGCGGTGGCGTTGACAAACTGGTTAAAGTAGAGGACGATTTCCTGCTCGGTGTTGGGGACAAAGTTTTTGAGCAGCATTTCCTGAAACTGGGTGCGGACTTCCGAAAAAACCGGAAAAACCGAGAAAATGGCCAGTCCGACAGCAATCAGCGGTACGATTGCAATCAGCGAAGTGTAGCTCAGCGAGGAGGAAACGCGAAAGATCATGTCGCTCTGGGCGCGTCTGGTCAGGAACACGGCAAAGTTTTTGAGGCTGAGAGCGCCGGATTTGAAGGATTCAAACAATCGATGAAATAAGTTATTCATAGCCGCAGGCTTCCGCTGATAAAAAAGTATTTACAAAATTATTCAAATTTTATAGAACTCTGGTTAAGAATTCAAGTTATATTAACTGGATTGTGAATTGTGTGTGAACTTCGACGAAGGAAAAAAATATGACTGAGACTTGCGGCCTGATGGCCGGAAAAAAAGGCCTTATCATGGGTCTTGCCAACGAAAAATCCATTGCCTGGGGAATTGCTCAGGCGTTGAACGCCCAGGGCGCGCAGATTGCAATTTCGTATCAGAACGAGGCTTTGGAAAAACGCGTTCAGCCGCTGGCCGCGCAGCTTGACAAAGAACCGCTGCTGATTAAATGCGACGTTTCCGATTCCGCCAGCGTGGAGGCGTGTTTTAAGGAACTCGGCGAAAAATGGGGCAAAATCGACTTTCTGGTTCATGCGATCGCTTTTTCCGACAAAAACCAGCTCAAAGGCCGTACGATTGACACCACGCGCGACAACTTTGCCATGACGATGGACATTTCGTGCTTTTCTTTCATCGAAGCCTGCAAATATGCTTCCGGCATCATGAACGAGGGCGGTTCCGTCGTTACGCTGACTTATATGGGCAGCGAGCGCGTTTTGCCGAACTACAACATTATGGGCGTCGCTAAGGCCGCTCTGGAAGCCTCCGTCCGTTATGCGGCGGCGGATCTCGGCGCGCAGGGTATCCGCGTTAACGCCATTTCGGCCGGTCCGATCAAGACTTTGGCGGCCGCCGGCATCGGCGATTTCCGCAAGATACTGCACTGGAACGAGCTCAATGCGCCGCTGCAGCGCAACGTTACGCAGGAAGAAGTCGGCATGGCCGCGCTCGGCCTGTTGTCCGCCTGCGGTACCGGCATTACCGGCGAGGTTATTCACGTCGACTGCGGCTATCATACCGTCGGCATGATGAACATCAGCAAGACAAACGAAATCGCGGATATTCTCAAAGCGGAATAATCCTGCTAAAAACTCTGATTTTGCGGTTGTGCCGAATCAGAAAAGATTTTAAGATAAAGGGCATTGCAAAAATGCCCTTTTTCCGTGTGCGGAGACAAATTATGGAAGCCAAGACAGTATTAAGCAAAATAAAACTCAAGCGCCGGCTGGCAGTCAGAATCCTGCTCAAGTCGGTGACTTATGCGTTTGCGTTGTTCGGTCTGCTGTTTATTCTGCTGTTGCTGGCTGTCAGCGGAATGCTGGCCGGCAGCGGGAGT
>JAFUQJ010000065.1 GCA_017480995.1 Alphaproteobacteria bacterium | reverse complement strand
CCGCGATCTTCTGAACTCGCCCACGCGTTCCCTGTCTCTCGGCCAGCGCATGCGCTGCGAAATCGTCGCCTCGCTGCTTCACAAGCCGCAGATTTTGTTTCTTGACGAACCGACCATCGGCCTTGACGTCACCGCCAAGGAGATTATCCGTGACCTGGTCAAAAAACAGGCTCTGGAAGAAGACACCACCCTGCTCTTAACGTCGCATGACACCGACGACATGGAAAAAGTCTGCAACCGCGTCATCATCATCAACAAAGGCAAAATTATTTTTGACGATTCGCTCACCCGCCTCAAACAATCTTATTTGAATAAAAAATATATAGAAATAACAACCGATTCCGGCGACAAAATCAAAACTGAAGTCAACACCAAAGAAATGCCGGTCAAAAAAGCAATCGACGAGCTGGTCAAAAAATATCATGTTACCGACATGACGGTCGAAAATCCGCCGATGGAAGAAATCATCAAGGAGATTTACAGACGTGACTGATTCTTCCGCCAAATACCGCGCCCTCTTCGGCCTTTCGTTCAAACAGGCCTGGAGCCGCAAGGCCAACCTTTCGGGACTGTTGTTTTTCCTGTTCATTCTGCTGTTCATATACAACCGTCTGTGGGAAGTCATCGGCCTGCAGGACAACGTTAAGAGACTGAACTCAACCTTTATCTGGTACCTGCTGCTGGCCGAGATGATTATCTTGTCCTCGCCCAAAATGGAGCGGATTTTGTTTGACGACGTCCAATCCGGAACCATGGCTTACTATGTCAACAAGCCGGTGTCGTTTTTTCTGATGCGCTATTGCGAAGGCATCGGCAACATGAGCGTCTCGTTCCTGTTGATGGGCCTGCTCGGCAGCGTCGTGACTTTTGTCCTTACCGCCGCGCCGCCGTTTGAATGGTGGCAGTTTCCGCTGATTGTCCTGATGTGCTGGGTGTCTTCCTGCATCAATGTCCTGTTTTATGCCGGCATCGGCTTGTGCGCGCTGTGGCTCAACAGCATCCGTACGCTGGCCATGGCTTTTGAGCGGCTTGCCTTTATCTTCGGCGGCGCGATTTTCCCTTTGAGCATTTATCCCGAATGGTTTGTCGACATCGCCAAATGGACGCCGTTTTACTCGATTTATTACCTGACCATCAAACTGGTTTACGATTTTTCGTGGTCCAACCTGTGCGAAGCCGTTTTACTCAATGTTTTCTGGGTATCGCTGATTCTGGTCTTTATCGGTTATGCCTATGCCAAACTCAACAAAAAGGTCAACGTCTATGGCGGATAAATTCTCAAATATGCTCAAACTGTTTCTGTTTGTTCAGAAAAGCAATCTCAAAACCGCCTTTTTGAGCAAGGGCGACGCGCTTGTCAATGTCGTCATGATGACGGTCAACAACCTGTCATTCATTTTCATGTGGTGGGTAATTTTCGAAAACAAAGGGACGATCAACGGTTGGAACTTCGGCGACATGGCGCTGCTGTTCGGCGTCATGAACAATGCTTTTGCCACTTTTGCACTGTTCGCCCGCGGCGTCCAGCAGCTGCCCGAATTTATTGACAACGGCAGTCTGGACAACTTTTTGGTCTCGCCGCGCAACAGCCTGTTTATGATTTCGATTTCGGAATCGACTTTTGCCAACTGGGGCGACTACGTCACCGGTTTTCTGATGTTTTTCGTTTCCGGCCATGTAACCTGGACCAACTTCGGCCTGTTTCTCTTAGCCGGCCTGCTCGCTTTTGTCATCATGTATGCGCTGCGGGTAATTCTTTCGTCTCTGGCATTTTTTGCCGCCGACACCCAGCGGCTCGGCGACAACGTTTTCATGGCCTTTCTGACTTTTGGTTCGCAGCCGGCTTCCATTTTTACGGGGTGGTACAAAATCGTTTTTCTGACAATCATTCCGGCCGGTTTTCTGTCGCTTTATCCGGTTGAACTGATAAAGGAACATTCGACGGCCGCATTTCTGATAATGCTTGCGGGCAGCGTCGTCTTTTTCCTGCTCGCCGTAAAAATATATGCCCTCGGCCTCCGACACTACGGATCCGGCAACCGTTTCGGCGTCAGATAAAAGAAAATTCATTGACAAAATGCCTGACTAATCATAAGTTTAATACAGTTTCAACCCGTTGGAGATTTTTAGCATGAAAAAAGTATTTTATGTCGTTCTGGTCATCGTTGTCCTGCTCATCATCGGCCAGATGGTCAGAAAACCCGCCGGCATTGCCGAGCCGGAAGTCGTAACCGTTGAAGAACCCGTTGCCGTCGAAGAAAACACCGCAGCCGAAGAAAACGCCGACGGCGCCGTTGTTGTCGAAGAAGAAGACGTTGTCGTCGTCGACCGTGAGCCGACCGCCGAAGAAGCTGCCGCCATGGCCGCGCAAGCCGAAGCAGAAGACGTTGAAAAAACCGAAGTTGACGAAAACGTGGTAGAAACCAATCCCGAAACAACTGCGGAAGAAGGCGAAACAATCGTCGAATAGAAACATTCCGCAAATTTTTGTTACCAAAGACCGTTTAAAAGAACGGTCTTTTTTCTTGCTTCCCGTAAAAAAATCATTATATATGTCTGCGGAAAAAGAAACAGAAATTAACTGAAAGGGCTTATGCCCCATATTAGAGAACGTTTGGGCGGCGTGCGCAGATAAAGCGTTTTGCAAGGCGAATAAAAATTTAGTGTACAAAGAAGTGCATGAATTTTATGAGCCGCAGAAAAATGCTTTAGGTGCCAGCCGGACGAACTTTAAGGAGAGAAGATGAAAATAGGCATCATAGGCGCCGGCTCCGTCGGCAGCGCAACCGCCTTCGCTTTGGTAATGAAAGGCGTTGCCAGAAAAGTTGTTTTAATTGACGCTAACGAAAAAAAGGCTCAGGCCGAAGCCATGGACATTGCCCATGCCGCGCCGTTTGCCTATGCCAATAAAGTCAAAGCCGGAACTTATCAGGATCTTGAAGGGGCCGATGTCGTCATCGTAACCGCCGGCGCCAACCAAAAACCCGGCGAAACCCGCATTGATCTGCTCGGCCGCAACGTCAAGATTTTCGAAAGCATTATTCCCGAAGTCGCCAAAGTCGCGCCCGATACCATTTTGCTCATCACCTCAAACCCGGCCGACATTATGACCGAAGTTGCGCTCAAGCTCTCAGGTTTTCCCAAAGAACGCGTCATCGGCTCGGGCACCGTGCTCGACACCTCGCGCTTCCGTACCCTGCTCGGCTATCATCTCGGCGTTTCGCCGCAGTCGATTCACGCCTATGTTTTGGGCGAGCACGGCGACAGCGAAGTTCTGGTCTGGTCCAACGGCGACGCCGGTTCGGTACAGATTGAAGAGCTGGCCCGCGTTGTCAACAAACCGTTTACGCCGGACGTCAAAGCCCATATCGACGACTGCGTCCGCAACTCGGCCTATAAGATTATCGACGGCAAAGGCGCCACCTATTACGGCATTGCCGGCGCGCTCTGCCGCATCTGCCAGGCAATCAGCAACAACGAGTATGCGATTCTGACCGTCTCGTCCAATCATGACGAAGTCGAGGGCGTCAGCGACGTCTGCGTCTCGCTGCCGACCGTCATCGGCAAACGCGGCATCCACAAAGTTATCTTTCCGCGCCTGTCCGAGAGCGAGCACCGCGACTTGCGCTTCAGCGCCGAAAAGATTAAGGAATATTCCGATCAGGCCGTTGCCATGGTCTCCGCGGACAAATAAATCGGCTTCCGCATCAAAAAAACCCGCTTCTCAAAAGCGGGTTTTTTATTCAGTTCTGCAAATCCCAGTCCATTATCTCGACGGCCGCCGGATTATCGGGAAATCCGGTAACGCTCAGCCGCACCGCGACCGGCAAATCATCGGTCTCGGCCCTGAGCACTTCCTGATTGTCAACCGCAAAAGAGAAAAACCGTCCTTCCCGCCGCAGCAAAAAGTTATAAAAAACATCGGGCTGAATCTGCGCGGCGTCTTTTTCCAAAACCAGCGTCTTGTTCTTATAAAATTTGAGCTTGCTGGTTTTGGCCGAAAACTTCATTTCCGTCTCATAAACGCCGTTTTCCTTGCCGAAGCGCAGCCGAATCTCGGCTTCCGAAGTCAGGCTCATCAAATCAAACTTAAGCCGGAAATCTCCTTTGAGCGGCTTGGGATAGGCCAGCGTAATTCCCTGCGATCCGATTGCTTCCTGCACGTAAAAAGACTTGTCTCCGATTTCAAAAACATTCATATCGGGATTTTCGAGCCATTGCGCAAGTTCCGCCGGCGCCGCGCGGCCGCCGCAGGCCGAGCGCACATACCACACCCGCGCGCCCATAACGCCGAGAAGAACAACCGCCAGTCCCAAAACCAGATATTTTTTCAAAACCTATCTCCCGAACACCGCGTCTTTAAGACGTTTGAGCACCGCCTGCGCCGCCGGACGCGCTCTGGCCGCGCCTTCTTCAAGCATGGCCTCGACTTCGTCATAGTGATTCATATAGTAATTATATTTCTCTCTTGCAGCGCTGACCTCGTTAATGACCGCATCCAACAGCATATTCTTGATATGACCGTAGCCGAGCCGGCCCTGACGCAGTCCGTCGCCCATTTCCTGCAGCTGTTCCGGCGTTGCAATGGACTTGTATATTTCATAAACCAGAATCTCGTCGGGATCTTTCGGCTCTTCCATCGGACGAGAATCCGTTTTAATGGAAAAAATCGCTTTTTTTATCGCCTTGTCGTCTTCAAACAAAGGAATTACGTTGCCGTATGACTTGCTCATCTTGCGGCCGTCGATTCCCGGAACCACGGCCACCTGGTCGTCGACATAATACGCGGGCAGGCGCAGCAGCTCTTTTTCATAATGCGCATTAATCGCCCCGGCAATGTCGCGGGCGATTTCCACATGCTGAACCTGATCCTTGCCGACCGGAACCACGTCGGTGTCATAAGAAAGAATATCCGCCGCCATCAGTGTCGGATAGGTATAAAGCCCCATATTGATGCCGTCGTCGTCGGGCTTTCCGGCCGCGCGGTTCTTGTCCACCGCGGCCTTGTAGGCATGCGCCTTGTTCATAAAACCCTTGGGCGTGTAGGCATACAAAATTGTCGTAATCTCTGGAATTTCGGGAATATCCGACTGCCGGTAAAAATAAGACTTTTTCGGATCCAATCCGCCGGCCAGATAAATACAGGCGATTTCCTTCATCTTCTGATTCAAAACGGCGGGATCTTTTTCGGCATTGATCGCATGATAATCGGCAATAAACATATAATGCTTTCCGCCTTGGGCAATTGCCTTCTGACCGAGTTCAATCGCCGGTTTGATGGCGCCGAGATAGTTTCCGAGATGCGGGGTTCCGGTCGGTTTGACGCCGGTCAAAATCGTCTTTCCTGCAAACATTTAGTAATATTCCTTATTTTTTAT
This sequence comes from Alphaproteobacteria bacterium, assembly GCA_017480995.1. Classification (GTDB taxonomy): domain Bacteria; phylum Pseudomonadota; class Alphaproteobacteria; order RF32; family CAG-239; genus CAZU01. The sequence continues at coordinate 11,056 of JAFUQJ010000065.1, read as the reverse complement.
GTTGAATTTATTTGCAATAATAGATACTCTGTTTAACCGGTTAAATCAATAATTTTTTAGGACAACGGATATGTTAGACATCAAATATATTATCGACAATCAGCAACTCGTAAAAGACAGCCTCGCCAAAAAAGGCTTTGCTTCCGAAAACGTCGATAGTCTGGTCTCAACCTATCTGGAAATGAACAAACTCAAGACCTCGTCGCAGGCATTGGCCGAAGAAAAAAACAAACTCAGCAACTCGATCAAATCCGCCTCCGCCGAAGAACGCCCCGCCATTATTGCCAAGAGCAAAGCGCTCGGCGAAGAGCTGAAAAAACAACAGGAAGAACTGGCCAAAATCGAAGCCGATTTTGAGTTGCAAATGCTCAAAATGCCCAACTACCCGAGCCCGGACTGCCCGGTCGCTCCGGACGAAAGCGGCAACGTCGTCATCCGCAAGGTCGGCGAACCGCGCAAATTTGACTTTACCCCGCGCGATCACATCGAGCTGATGGAAATCAACGACTGGTCCGAAATGGAGCGCATTGCCAAAGTCTCCGGCTCGCGCACCTATGCCATCAAAAACGACCTTGCCCAGCTTGAGCTGGCTATCCACATGATGGTTTTGGACAAGCTGCGCAGTCATGGTTTCACGGTTATCACCGTACCGGCGCTGTCTAAGGAAAAACCGCTCTACGGACAGGGCTACCTGCCGTTTTCGCGCGACGAAATCTATTATATGCCGGCCGACGATTTATACCTGTCCGGCACTGCCGAACTGATTCTCAACTCTTTGCGCGCCGACGAAATTCTGACCGAAAACGAACTGCCGATTCTCTACGCCGGATTCTCGCCCTGCTTCCGCCGCGAAGCCGGCGCCGCCGGCAAAGACACCCGCGGCCTCGTGCGCGTCCACCAGTTTATGAAAACCGAACAGTTCGTCATCTGCAAAAACGACATTGCCGAAAGCGAGAAATGGCATCAGAAACTGCTCGCCATTTCCGAAGAGGTTTTGCAGGATCTGGAACTGCCCTATCAGGTTTTGGACATCTGCACCGGCGACATGGGCGCGCCCAAATACCGCCAGTATGACCTCGAGGCCTGGGTCCCGTCGCAAAACTGCTATCGCGAGACTCATTCCTGCTCCAACATCACCGACTGGCAGGCCCGCCGCACCAACCTGCGCTACCGCGACAACGCCGACGGCAAAGTCAAATACGTCCATACCCTGAACAATACCGGCATCGCCACGCCGCGCGCCCTGGTTCCGTTTATCGAAAATCACCAGAACGCCGACGGTTCGGTTAACATTCCGGTCAAACTGCAGCCCTACCTCGGCGGCAAAAAAGTCATCGGCAAAGGCAAATAAATGCGCCCCGATTTGTCAAAGGTAAAATATGTCCTGTTTGACTGGGACGGCACTTTGTCCGACAATCGCGACATTGTCGTCGCCGCGGTCGGCCGGACGCTTGATGAATACGGCCTGCCCGGCTGGGAGCAGATGAAGCACAAGCGCGACGACAAACTCTCGCTGTGGGATAATTTTGCCAACGTCTTTGGTGCGGACTGGCGCCCGGCTTATGCCCGCTATGTCGAAATTTACAAAAAGCTGATTCCGTCCATGGTCAAATCCTTCCCCGGCGCGGCCGAAGTTTTGCGTCTGCTCAAAGACGACGGCGCCGAGCTTATGATTATGACCAACAAAGATCCGCAGCTGCTTGAGATTGAACTGCCGCTGCTGTATGATCCTGCACTTTTTTCCAGAATCACGCCCGGACACGAAGCCCCGCGCGACAAACCCTGGCCCGATCATATTTTCTATACGCTCCGCGGCCTGCTTTCGCCGCAGGAAATCAATCCGCAGGATGTCTGGATGGTCGGCGACAGCAATCAGGACAGCGACTGCGCGCTGGCTGCCCGCGCGCTTCCGATACGCGTCAACACGCCGCTGTTCGGCGAAAAAGCTCCTCGCTCCGCCGACATTGTCTGGCTCAAAGATTTTGCCGAATTTTACAATCTGTTAGCAAAAAATTAAAAGCCGTATATAATAATACCCCTATCGATTCTGTATTTGCGTCGGGGGAATTCCGTTATGTTTGAAAATTTTGAGATTGACCGTGCCAGTCTGCCCAAATATATTTTGATTGCGGCAATTATAATCGCCGTCGTCATCCTTAACATTTACTTCATCCGTTCCTATATCTCTTCCAACAACGAAATAATCACCGACTATGCCCTGAGGGACGAAGACATGAATCCGAGCCGCGAAGCGGCGGTAGCCGGCCTTTTTTATCCGGCCGACGTCTACCAGCTGCAAAAAGATATCGACAATTATCTCGAAATGGTGCCGCCGAGCCTGAACAAGCGGCCGCATATCCTGATTGTGCCGCATGCCGGCTATCTCTATTCGGCCAAAGTCGCCGCCCATGCGTATCAAAAAATTCTGCCGTTCAAAAAACAAATCAAAAAGGTGTTTCTGCTCGGCCCGTCGCACCGGGTGGCGCTGAACGGCGTGGCTCTTTCTTCCGCCAAAAACTTCAAAACGCCGCTCGGAGAAACCCCGGTCAGCAAAAAAATTACCGCCGAACTGGCTGCCAAACCGGACTTTGCGATTAATGACCGAGCCCATCGCGACGAACACGCGCTGGAAGTCCAGCTGCCCTTTTTACAAAAGACGCTCGACAAATTCAGCATCGTTCCGATGGTTTACGGCCGCGCCGAACCGCAAAAAATTGCCGCCGCCCTGACGCCGTATCTGCAAAAAAACGATTCGCTGCTTATCATTTCGGCTGACCTGTCGCATTACCTCGACTATCAGACGGCGGCCCGGATTGACAGCGAAACCGCAGCCATGGTCGCCGACGGACAACCGCTCGACGAGCACCGCTCCTGCGGCGCGACCGGCATTAACACCGCCATGCTGCTGGCCCGCTCCTTCGGCCTCAAGCCGCAGCTGCTCGACATCACCAACTCCGGCAACGTCACCGGCGACATGAGCAGCGTCGTCGGCTATGCCGCCTGGATGTTCAGCCAGCAGCCTGCCGAAGAAGAAAAACTGCCGGCCCTGGAACAGGAAGTCGAGAACCTGCGTTTTTTTGCCAAGCATAACAAGGCCGCTCTGCTCGACATCACGGCCTCGGCGCTTGAACACGCGGTCGCCGGCAAAAATTTTACGCCCGAGCGCGACGACTATCCCGACGTCCTGTTTAACAAAGGCGCCTCTTTTGTAACGCTGACGCAAAACGGCGAGCTGCGCGGCTGTATCGGCTCGCTGCTGCCCAATCGCGCCATTGCGCTGGATCTGGCCGACAACGCCCGTCAGGCAGCGCTGAAAGACAGTCGTTTTCCGCCGCTGACCGCCGAAGAACTCAAAACCACCGATTTCAGCATTTCGCTTTTGACCGGTTATGAACGCATCAAATGCAAAGATGAAGAAGACTTGCTCAAACAGCTGAAACCCGGCGTCGACGGTCTGGTCATTCGCGACGGCAACCGCCAGGGACTGTTTCTGCCCTCGGTCTGGAAACAGCTGCCCGGCAAAAAGGAATTTCTGACCGGCCTCAAGATCAAGGCCGGCCTCAGCCCGGCCTACTGGTCCGGCGACATGAAAATATACCGTTTCAGAACAGTGGAGATAAACAATGCAGATTAAAGGATACGAAATAGCGCTGCCCGAAAGCCGTCTCGATTCGATTTTTGAAAATCAAATTCAGGTTTTCGATATGATAGGCGAAGACTTCGCGGGATACCGCGAACTGGCCGAAGGCGACCAAAAGGCGCTGCGCTGTCTTGTCCGCGCCGCCAAAATGATAAACGACGTCGCTCTTGAGCAGGATCATCCGCTCAACCTCACGCTCAAAGCCGGCCTGGAAGAAGCCGCCGCAACCTGTTCGCACGCCGCCAAGGCGCTGCGCCTGTTCAATTCGCTCAACGGCGTTGCCGGCCTCAACGGCATAGATCCCGAGCCGGTCGAAATTTTTAAGAATGTGCACGGATATCAGGGACGAAACTTTTATCCGACCGACTTAAGCGCGGAAGAATTTCATCAAATCCTGACGCAGATGCTCGAAAACAACAAAATCGAAGAAGTCCGCAAAATTTTGTCAGCGCGCACCATGGTGCGCCGCTTCGGCAGCGAACTCAAGGCCGTTGACTATACCGAATATTTCGCGCCGGTTTTCTCAAAAGTTGCCAACGAGCTTGAGCTGGCCGCCCATTACTCGACCGACGCCGCCTTCAACGACTACCTCGGCTGGCAGGCGCAGGCGCTTCTCCAAAACAACGAAGACATGGATCAGCTGGCCGACAAACACTGGGCCGTTTTGCAGGATTCGCCGCTCGAATTTACCTTAAGCCGCGAAAACTATGACGACGAAATGACGCCCACCGTCTGCGACAACCCGCGCCTGAGCGCGATGCTGGCCGAGGCCGGCATTGAAGTCACGCCCAAGGACATGCTCGGCGCCCGCGTCGGCATCGTCAACAAAAAAGGTACCGACTTGCTGCTCACCTTTAAGGAACAGATGAAAAACCTTGCCAAACTGATGCCTTTTGCCGACCGCTACCGGCAAAACATTGCCTCAGGCAGCGAACTCAAACAGACCATGGTCGACGTCGATCTTGCCACTCTGCAGGGAGACTACGCACAGTGCCGCGGCGCCATCACCACCGCGCAAAATCTGCCAAATAACGATAAGCTCTCAATCAAGCTCGGCGGCGGCCGGCGCAACGTTTACCACCGTCAGGTTCGCCAGAACGTCGATCCCGAACGCACGCGCAAAATGCTCGACGCGCTGGTCTCGCCGGAACTGCACCGTTATTATAATCCCGAAGCCGAACACATCTTTGTCATCGGACACGAAAACGGCCATTCCCTCGGTCCCGACAGCTCTTACCAAAACGCGCTCGGCATTTATAACCACGTTATCGAAGAAAACAAGGCCGACGTCATTTCGATAACCTTTATGCCCGAATACGTCAAAGCCTGCATCATCAGCGAACAAACGCTGAAAGAGGTCTACGTCACCTGGATTGTCCGCCTGCTGCTCAAGGCCAAACCGCAGCTTATCCAGCCGCACCGCGTCGGCGATCTGATTCATTTCAACTTTTTGCTCGAAAACGGAGCGATTTGTTTTAATTCTGAGCAAAAGCTGGAAATAAACTTTGCCAAAATGGATGAAGTCATGCATAAGTTGCTTCGCGAAACGATTGACGTCCAGCTTTCCAAGTCTCCGCAGCGCGCCAAAGAATTTATCGACCGCTGGTCCGACTGGGGCAAGCTGGCTGAGAGCATCGCCGCAACCTTGCGGAAACTCGGCATAAAACCATATAAAGAAATCAGGACTTACTTGTAAGATGTATTATAGTTTTTTTGAAATTGTCTCTATCGGCGTCGGCCCTTCGAGTTCTCACACCGTCGGCCCCATGCGCGCGGCCAAAAGATACCTCGACAACCTCAAGGCCGAAAAAAAGTTCGAACAGACCGAACGCATTGATGTCACCTTATACGGCTCTCTGGCTCTGACCGGCGTCGGGCACGGCACCGTCAAAGCAATCGTTTACGGCCTGATGGGACTGGAAGCCGAAGCGATTGATCCGGAAAAACCGTACGTCGTTGCCGTTGAGCGCGACAACATTCTGCACCTCGGCCAGCAAAAGGCGATTCCGTTCAGCCTCTCTCAAAACATTATTTTCGCCAAAGACACTTTTCTGCCCGAGCATTCCAACGGCATGAAGTTTTCCGCCTATGACGCCAAAGGAAAACTTTTGCTTGAAGAGGTCTATTTTTCGGTCGGCGGCGGCACCATCGCCCGCCGCGACGAAATTTCCAAGCGGATTGAACGCGAGCCCTATAACGTGCCGCATCGGTTCGACACCTGCCGCGAGCTGCTCGGACAATGCGAAAAATACGGGCTCGACATCTCCGAAATCGTCATGCAGAACGAAGTTTCGCTCAAAAGCGAACGCGAAGTCCGCGAAGGCATCCTGAAAATCCACCGCGTGATGCAGGCCTCGCTCGAGCGCGGCATTCATGCCCGCGGCGTTTTGCCGGGCGGCCTCGGCATCAAGCGCCGCGCCGCGGAAATTTTCGCCAGACTGGAAGAAAAATTTCTTGCCAACGACATGGATCCGCTGATGATTATCGACTGGATCAACCTCTGGGGATTTGCCGTTGCCGAAGAAAACGCCGCCGGCGGCCAGATTGTCACGGCGCCGACCATGGGTTCGGCCGGCGTCATGCCTGCCGTCATCCGCTATTACGAGCGTTTTGCCTCCGCCAAATCGCCCTATGCTGTTGATGAAGGCATCATCAAATTTTTGACCACGGCTTCGGCAATCTGCAGCCTTTACCGCACCAACGCCTCGATTTCCGGCGCCGAAGTCGGCTGTCAGGGCGAAATCGGCGTCGCCTGCTCCATGGCTGCCGCCGGGCTTGCCGCCGCCATGGGCGGAACGCTGCGCCAGATTGAAGACGCCGCCGAAATCGCCATGGAACACAACCTCGGCCTGACCTGCGATCCGGTCGGCGGCCTGGTTCAGGTTCCGTGTATCGAACGCAATGCCATGGGCGCGGTCAAAGCGGTCAATTCGGCCAGACTGGCCATGCGCGGCGACGGCGAACATTTCGTCAGCCTCGACAGCGTCATCAAAACCATGTATCGCACCGGCTACGACATGAACAACAAATACAAGGAAACCTCTCTGGGCGGCCTCGCCGTTAACGTTGCCAATTGTTAGGAACAGTCCTTTTTTGCTTGCTTAATTTGCAAAAAGGCGCCACAATCTGACAATATAAAAACAACGATTGGCTAAAAAGAGGAACTCATGCTGGCAAAACTTTTTAAAGGGGAGCTTTCGCTCGCCGCCACGTTTTGGAAATTCGGCGTTCTGGGGCTTATTGTCATCAGACTGGCCGTCAAATTGTTTGAAAAACTGCTGTCCGGCTATATTCCGAGCGGCAGTATTTATAACTTTTTCATGCACCATTTTCACCCGATTTACTCGTCCAAGATGAGTATTTTCTGGACCTTGTGGTATATCTCGAGCCTGTTGGTGCTGGCCGCCTATTCATGGAACATCACCCTCGGGATCTGGCGCAGCGCCGCCAATTATGACAAAAGCGTCTGGCTGAGTTTTCTGGCCAAAGCCGGCATTTTATGCCTCTTGTTTGTTCTCTGGAGCTCGGTTGTCATGACCGCGGCCCGTTTTTTGGGATTCTGAAATGAAACTGACAATAACAGCTTTGCTTCTTCTGTCGCTCGCCGCCTGCTCCGTCGGCGAATTTACGCCGGAGCGCCACGCTCAATACGAAAGCTCGGTCGACTGCGAAAAAACGCCGCAGCGCTGCGTCCGGGGCTATCCCTGGTAAAGGCGCGCCATGGTTGAAGTCGTCACCCTAGGCTGCCGCATTAACAGTTATGAATCCGAAGTTCTCAAAGAAAAACTTGCGGCCGTTGACGATTTGATTGTTGTCAATACCTGTGCCGTCACCGGCGAGGCCGAACGTCAGTGCCGCCAAACCATCCGCAGGCTGCGCCGCGAACATCCCGGCGCCCGCATCGTCGTCACCGGCTGCGCCGCCCAGATTGCCCCGCGCAAATTTGCCCAAATGGAAGAAGTGGATCTGGTCTTGGGCAATAAGGAAAAAGCCGAAATCGAAAAATATCTCGAAACACCGCTGACCGAAAAGACGATTGTCGGCGACATCTTCGATTATGACGGCTACGACAAATACCTGATTACCGGCTTTGAAGGCCGTCATCGCGCTTTCGTCCAGATACAGCAAGGCTGCAACCACCGCTGCACATACTGCATCGTGCCCTATGCCCGCGGCGCCAACCGCTCGGTTCCCGAACCCGAAATCATCGCCCAAATCCGCAAACTCCTTGCCGAGGGTTTTGCCGAAATCTGCCTCACCGGCGTTGATGCCTGTTCGTATCAGCCTTCGTTCAGCGGACTGGTCCGCCATATTCTCGAACAAATCCCCGAACTGCCGTCTTTGCAGTTCGGCTCGCTTGATCCGGCGGCCATTGACGATGACTTCGTCGAACTGGTGCAAAACTGCAAAAACATCTGCCCGCACTTTCATTTTTCAACCCAATCGGGCGACAACATGATCTTAAAACGCATGAAACGCCGCCATACCCGCGAAGATGTCATCGGCCTCTGCCGGAAACTGCGCCGGGCACGGCCGGACGCAACCTTCGGTTCCGACTTTATCTGCGGTTTTCCGACCGAAACCGACGAGCAGTTTCAAAACACCGTCCGTCTGGTTCAAGAAGCCGGCATCGAAAAGCTGCACGTTTTTCCGTATTCCGAGCGCCCCGGAACGCCGGCCGCGCTGATGCCGCAGGTTCCGGTCGAAATCCGCCGCGAACGCGCCCGTATTCTGCGCGCGCAGGAAGACTGTTCCGATGAGTAACTGGTTCAAAAAACTGGGCTTGGGCCTGCAAAAGTCGTCCGCCAAAATCAGCTCCGGTCTAAGCGGCATATTCAGCGCCAGAAAACTGTCTGCCGCAAGCCTCGACGAATTGGAAGAACTGCTGATTTCAACCGACATGGGCATTCGGGCAAGCGCCCGGATTATTGACCGCTTCTCTTCCCGCCGGTTTGACAAAGACATTGAAGAAAGCGCCGTCCGCCGGGCTCTGGCCGAAGAAATAGAAACGATTCTCGCTCCCTGTCAGGTCTCTGTGCCGCTGAACGAACATAAGCCGGAAGTCGTCCTGTTTGTCGGCGTCAACGGCGCGGGCAAAACCACGACTATCGGCAAACTTGCCGCCAAGTTCAAAGGCCGCAAGATATCCTGCATTGCGGCCGACACTTTTCGCGCCGCCGCCGTCGAACAGCTCAAAATCTGGGGCGAGCGCAGCGGCGTCCGCGTCTGGTCCGGCACCGCGGGCTGCGATGCCGCCGGCCTCTGCTTCGAAGGGCTGAACGAGGCGCTGAAACAAAAAGACGACCTTGTTTTTATTGATACCGCCGGCCGCCTGCAAAACAAAACCGGCCTCATGGACGAACTCAAAAAAGTCGTCCGCGTTATCAAAAAAGTGCTTCCCGACGCGCCGCACCACATCTGGCTGTGTCTGGACGCCACCTCCGGCCAGAACGCGCTTGACCAGGCCAAAACCTTCAAAGAAGCGGTTAACGTCAGCGGCGTAATTGTCAACAAACTGGACGGCAGCGCCAAAGGCGGCGTTCTGGTGGCGATTGCCGCCGAAACCGCTCTGCCGGTATTATACGTCGGCGTCGGCGAGGGAATTGACGATCTCGATGTCTTTAACGCCGGCGACTTCAGCCGCAGCCTCCTGGAGATTAAATGATGCAGGACATGTTGGAGCTTATGGAAAAACGCCGGGCGGAACTCCCCGAATTTTCGGTCACCGAAATTTCGGCTGAAATAAAACGCTGTGTTGAAACGACATTCAGCAAAGTTCGCATCAAAGGTGAAATTTTCGGCGCCAAACGAGCCGATTCCGGACACTGGTATCTCTCGCTCAAAGACGAAAACGCCGTCCTTTCCGCCGTCATCTGGCGCGGCGTCGCCTCAACGCTCAGCCTCAAACCCGAAGACGGACTGGAAGTCGTCGTCACCGGCCGCGTCACGACTTTTCCCGGCAAATCCTCGTATCAGGTCGTGATTGAGGCCATGGAAGTCGCCGGCGCCGGCGCCCTGCTCAAACTCTTGGAAGAACGCAAAAAGCAGTTTGCCGCCGAAGGCCTGTTTGACGCCGCGCACAAAAAACCGATTCCCTTTTTGCCGCAGACAATCGGCGTCGTCACCTCGGCCAGCGGCGCGGTCATCCGCGATATCATCCACCGCGTGCGCGACCGTTTTCCGTCGCACATTCTGATCTGGCCGACGCCGGTCCAGGGCGCCGGCGCCGAAGTCAAAATTGCCGAAGCGATCGCCGGCTTCAACCGTCTCGAACCGCGGCCCGACGTCCTGATTGTCGCGCGCGGCGGCGGCAGTCTGGAAGATTTGTGGTGCTTCAATGAAGAGGCGGTCATCCGCGCCGTCTATGCTTCGGAAATCCCGGTCATCTCCGCCGTCGGACACGAAACCGACACCATGCTGATTGACTACGTTGCCGACAAACGCGCTCCGACACCGACCGGCGCCGCCGAATTTGCCGTTCCCGTCCGCACCGAGCTTCTGGCCCGCACGCAGACGCTGCACGTCCGCCTGCTCAACGCCGGCACCCGCTTTATTTCTGAAAAATGCAATATTTTGCAGGGACTGGCCCGCGGCATCCCCAACCTGGAGCAGATACTCGCCGAAGCCTCTCAAAAACTCGATGACAGAATAGAGCGTCTGAACGTGGCGTTCAAAAATCTGCTTCTGAACAAGCGCAGCCGGCTTGACCTCTCGGGCCTGAAACCTTATTACATCAAAAACATTTTTGAAAAAAATCAAGAAAATTTAAATAATCTTCTGCTACGGTTGGAATCTGTTTCGGTTGAAGCGGTCTTAAAGCGCGGCTTTGCCTGGGTTAAGGATCAAAACGGGCAAACCGTCTACAATCTGCCGCAGGCACAAAAAGCGCCGCAGCTTGAAATCCGTTTTTGCGACGGCAGCCTTTCCGTCGGCACGGGGGCCAAAGTTTCTTCCGATTCCAAAAAACACAGTGCCAAAACGGGAAAAAACAATGAGCTTCAGACAGATCTTTTTAATTTTTAGCCTTATTCCGCTCAGCGCGGCCGCCCACGCCGCCGAACTCTGCGGTCAGTTGCGCCAGGGCGAAATTCTGACCGGCGCCGCCGCACCTGAAACGCGCGTGATACTCAACGGCGGCAGCGAATTTGTCAGCGGCAAAGACGGCCGTTTCCTGCTGGCATTCGGACGCGATGAAAAAGCCGATTCCGAGATTACATTCATAAACGGAAACAACTCTTCCGTCTCTCACAAACTTACCGTTGCCGGCGGTAATTGGGACATCCAGAACATCAAAGGCATCCCGCCGCGCAAAGTAACGCCGTCCGACGCCGACCTGCGCGATATCGAAATCGAGCAGAAACTGCTGCGTGCGGCTCTGGCCACCAAAGACGATACGCCGTACTGGGAAAAAGGTTT
>JAFUQJ010000064.1 GCA_017480995.1 Alphaproteobacteria bacterium | reverse complement strand
GCTGCCGAATACCGCGCTTTATGCCATAGACCAGTTTCTGATGTTCGGCGGCCGGGTAATCATGTTTGTGGACGCCTTGTCCGAATATATGCTCAGCCGCCGGCTGATGCCGCCGCAAATGCTGTCGGTATCTTATCTGCCTGAATTTTTGCAACAGCTCGGAATAACCTTTATTCCCGACACGGTAATCGGCGATATGAGCAAAAACCGCGCCGCCGATGTTGACGGCGTTTCGGGAGCTTATCCGTTCTGGCTGGGCATAACGCCGGAGCTGTTTGCAAAACACCCGATTACGGACGGAGTTGCCGGCCTTGCCATGAACTCGGCTTCCCGCCTGATCGTTTCACCGCAGCCCGGCATCAAAACACGGATACTGGCCGCGACTTCGGCCGACGGAGCCGAGGTTAACAACGCCGAATTGTCGCATCGCGTTCCCGGACAAACGCTGAAAACCCTGCGCGCCACCGACGGAAAATATCCGCTGGCCGTGCTGCTGGAAGGCAAGTTTAATTCCTATTTCAAGGTTCCTTATGTCAATGCCGTCAAAGAAGTTCCTTTTGTCAGCATTTCTCTGGACAAGAGCAGCCTGTTGGTTGTTGCCGACAGCGACATGCTGCTGGCCGCCGCCTGGAACGGCAACAAGGCGCCGCGTCAGGAATGGTATCACATGACGCCGGAAAACGGGAATACGGATTTTCTGTTTAACGCGATTGATTATCTTGCCGCCAACGACACGCCGGTATCGGTCGCGCCCAAAGCGTCGCCTTATGCGCCGCAGCCGCCGGCGGAAGTTTTTGCGGCCGAGGCGCGGCAGAGCTTTAACGCCGCACGCCGGAAAACTGCGGAAGAAATAAATCAGACCGCGGCCGAGCTTCAGGACATTGCCCTCCGGATTGAAAATAACGAGCTGATGCCGTCCCTTAAAAGCACGCGGCAAATCGAAAAACTCGAAAGGAACAAACTCCGGCTCCAAAAGGAAATGCAGCGGATTGACTATCTGACCGCTCAAAAATACCGGTCGCTTGTCAATCGGTTTGTAATTCTGAATCTGGCCGCGGCTTTGGCAATCGCGGTGCTGATTTGTCTTGTTCAGGAGCTTTGGTCCCGCCGCGTCAAACGTCAGGCAAAGGAATATGTCAATGAGTAAAAAGTTCTTATATTATGCCGCCGGACTGGCGCTGTTTTCCGTTGCCGTCATGATTGCGGCCGTCATGTTCACCGATTTCAAATATCCGGCCCAGTCGCAGGGAACTCTGGTTTTTGCCAAGACTTATCAAAACGGCGCCGAGCTGGACAGGATTGTTGTCCGCAGCGCGGCAGAAACGGTTACGCTGGAGCTCAAGGACAATTTGTGGCGCGTCAAAGAAGGCGGCGGCTATTATGCCGGCACTTATCTTTTGAATACGCTGCTGAAAGATCTGAACACGTCCGTTTTTTACAGCCGGCGGGAAAACACGCCGCAGGCGGTCCGGGAATTTAATCTTGAAGAGCCGCAAACCGGCGGCAAAAATTCGGGTGTCCGCCTCAGCGTCTATGCCGGCGGAAAGCTGCAAGATACGCTTGTCTTGGGCAAACCGACCGAAAACGGCCTTTATCGTTTCGCCAGACTGGATAACGGCGAAATCTGGCTGATCAGCGGCCGTTTCGAATTGCCGGCACAGGCTTATTCATGGCTGTTGCAGCCGATTTTGGAGCTTCCTCCCGCCTTAATCGAGACGATTCGTTTTTATCAGGACGGCATACAGACAACCGTCGGCCGCAAAGATCCCTCCCGTGATTTCAGCGATTCCGAAGGACGCATGGTCAAGGCTCTGACTCAAACCGGCCTGCTGGAGCGCCTGACGGTGGAAAATGCGCTGGACGAAGCGTCTTTTGCCCGTCTCAAAGCGGCCTTGACGCGGCGGATGGAAATCATCACTTTTCAGGGGCTGGCTTTTTATCTGGACTTTTACGTCGACGCGCAACAAAAAAACTGGCTGCGCATAACTTTATCGACAACGCCACTTCCAATGACCATTGTGAATGATTATATTAAGGACAACAGATTTTTGTACGACGGCTGGTATTTTGAACTGCCGCCCGAGACAGCCAAAATCCTGTCGCCGTCATCCTTAATATAAGAGGTTTTATGTCTCAGACACAAATTGAAACGTCTTTAACGGCGGAAATTCCCTGCGCGGCGGATAATCACTTTTCGGTCCTGCAGCGCATGAACTTTGCCGAAAAGCTGGCCAAACTGGGATACTGGGAGCTGGACATCAAGGCCAGACGCTTCTACTGGTCGGCCGAAATGTATCAGATATTCGGCGTTGCGGCGGATAAGACAAGCAGCCGGAAGAACCTTTTCCGCGAGCAGGTTTTGCCCGAAGACATGCCCGTTTACAAACAAAAGATAATTGATTTGCTCAAATACCGCAAACCGGTGGAAGGCGAAATCCGCATCCGCCACCTTTCGGGAAAAATTGTTTACTGCCGTTTTACCGCCGGCATCCGCGGCAGCCGCATTGCCGGAACCTTTCAAAACATCAGCGACTGGGTTTCTCAATGCCGGGCTCTGAAAAAAGCGCAGAAGAAGGCCGAGGCGGCCAATCGCGCCAAGTCATATTTTCTGGCTCAGGCCAGCCATGATCTGCGCCAGCCGCTGCAGGCCCTGCAATTGTTTACCGACGCGCTGGAAAGCAGCAACCCGAGTCCCGAACAGAAACCCTTGATTCAAAAAATCGACGCCTCGGTCGGTAATTTCCGTTTGATGCTGGATAATCTGCTGGACATTTCCAAACTGGAATTTGACAAACTTGCTTTTGAGCCGCAAAACTTTAACCTGTCGCAGCTTTTGCAGCGTATATGCCAGGAATACAAAACTGTTGCGGCCAACCGCGGCGTGCTGCTACACTGCCGGATTCCGCTGATTTGGATGTACAGCGATTATCTGCTGGTCGAAAGGATTTTGCGCAATCTGCTCAGCAACGCGGTCAAATATGCCAGAAACAAGGTTGTTCTGAGCTGCGAAGAGAACGGCAGCCACATTATCATCAGGGTAATGGATAACGGCGTCGGCATAAAGGATTCCGAAGCAGAAAAGATTTTTGACGAATTCTACCAGAGCGGCGAAATTCCCGGCAATCGGAAAATGGGGGCAGGGCTGGGGCTGAGCATTGTCAAAAAGCTGACCAAAGTTCTCCGCGGCCGGATAACCCTGCGTTCGACGCCCGGAAAATATACGATTTTCAGCATTTATCTGCCGCATAAGATTTAGGCCTGTTTATTTGCAAAAAAAATTGTTGCAAATAAAAAAAATAGAGTCTATATTCGCCCTTGTTCAAAAGAACGCTTATGCGTGCGTAGCTCAGTTGGTAGAGCAACTGACTCTTAATCAGTGGGTCCGGGGTTCGAACCCCCGCGCGCGTACCAATAAAAAACACCCTCCCTTGCGGAGGGTGTTTTTTATTGATTACAAGCCGCGGTGAGAACACCGGAGTTGCTTAAAACAATCTTAATCTTTTTTCGCTAAATTCTGAGCCGAAAGAAGAGAGGACATGAAAAAATATCAAAAAGAAATCGAATTGCTGCGACAATATTACCGCCAAACTTACGAACATGTCAAAAATCACAGCTGGTGCGAAGTTTTCTGCCGCGAAAAGATGCAGCATTCGCTGCAGGTTATCGGTGCCGGAAATCATATTATGAAACACGAAGCCGTTTTTCAAAACCGTTCGCCGGAATTTACCCGCTGCGCCGTATTGGCATATCTACTGCATGACATCGGCCGCTTTCCCGAGATTATGGAAATTTACGATTACGAAAAAGCCGGGAACGTTTACCAAAAGCACCAAAAGTTACTTGATCACGGCGAACGCGGCGCCGAGCTGCTGTCTAAAATCCCCGAATATAATGATCCGCGGATTATCATTCCGATACGCCACCACGGCCACATGATTGAGCGTTTTTACGCCGACGCCGATTATCAGGCGCTTGACGAAACGCTGCGCCGCGAGACGGAAGAAATAATCTTTTTGGCCCGCGACGCCGATAAAATCGCTAATTTTTATCTGATGACGTCGCCGCGCGCATGGAAAAAATATCATGACCTGCTGTTCCGCTCGCCAAACGAAAGTCATCTGCACGGCAGCATCAGTCCGGTTGTGGAAAAATACTTCAGCAACTTTCAGGTTCTGGATCACAAAGACATCAGCTCGCTGGCGGACGACTTCTTCGGTTTCATATCCTGGATTTTTGATCTTAACTACCAGACTTCGCTTGAGTTTACCAAACGTCATAATATTGTCGACGGCCTGGTTGCGGCCGTTCGCACCTTCAACCACGAATACGAATTGCAGGAAAAACTTGCCAATTACGCAAAAATGTATATAAAATCAGTTAATCTTAACCACCAGCGAGGAACAAAAGCATGAAAATCAAACATATCTTTTTTGCCGTTATCGCCATTGTCTTTATCGGTGCGGCGGCAGCGGTAATGTTTATGGAAAACATTGTCAAAACGGCGGTTCACAAATACGGTTCCGAGGTTGTCGGCACTTCCGTCGAACTTCGGGGATTTGCCCTGAATCCGTTCAAGGGGACGGCTTCCATCAATGGTTTTACGGTGGCCAATCCCAAGAATTATCAGTCGCCGTATTTGTTTGACCTCGGCGGCATATCCGTCAAGGTTGACATGAAATCCGTTTTCACCGACACCGTCATTATTGAAGACATTACCGTCAGCAAGCCCGTCATCACTTACGAAATGCTTTCGCTGAATCAGAACAATATCAAACAGATTCAGGAAAACGTCGCCAAAAACACCGCTTCGGCCGTTGCTTCGGAACAAAAAGACGCCAAAGCCGATGCCAAATCGGCTGCCGCGCCGGCCAAAAAGGTCATCATTCGCAAGCTGACCGTTGCCGAAGGCGAGCTCCGGGCCGTCACTTCTCTGCAAAAAGACGCTCCGGCGATTGATGTCAAACTTCCGGCCATTGTCCTGACCGACATCGGCGGCGGCAAGAGCGGCAAAGGGGAGAGCATTGCGGCGTCCGTTTCCAAAATCATGACCAAAATCTTAAACACCGCCACCCAGACCGTTGTCAAAAACAACCTCGGCGATTTGAAAAAAGTCGCGAAAGAAAATCTCAACAATGCGGTCGACGGCGTCAAGGACAAGGTCAAGAACCTCGGTATCTTCGGAAAGAAGTAATATTTCCGCAGTCAGAAAAAAGAGCCTCGGCAGAGGCTCTTTTTTTATTGCAGATAATCGTTCAGAATCTGCGGCGTCAGCAGCTGCGGCAAAAGCAGATAGTCGTCGGACTTGCCGTCATAATAAACATAAAGCGGAATTGAATTGCGGCCGTAGCGGGCAAGCGCCGCGGCAACCGCTTCGTCATTATTGGTCCAGTCGGCCGTAAACAGGTTGATTTTGTTCTTTCTGACCAGCCGCTCAAATTCGTCCGACTGCAAAGCGCCTTTTTTGTTGATGACGCAAGTCAGACACCATTTGGCCGTAAAATCGATGAAAACCGGCTCTTTGTTTTGCAGATGCCGTTCAACCGCAGCCTGGCTGTAGGGCTGCCAGTTTAAGGTTTCCGAGGCTTCCGTTTTTATGCCGGCAACCTGCGCGTACAAAACCCAGCCCAGCCACAGACAAGTCAAAATCACCGGAACGGCAAAGATTTTCTTCAAAACGTTCATCCATTTTCCGGGTTTGGGAAGAATTTTGTGAATCGGCCGCGGATACAGGTGTATCAGCGCAAAGGGAAGGGCATAGCCGAGGCCGAGGCTCAAAAAGACCGGATAATAAACAAATACGGGCGCCGTCAGCGTATAGCCGATGGCAATTCCCATAAACGGCGCTGTACACGGACTGGCAATCAGAACCGCAAAAAAACCGGTCATAAACGAACTGATGAGATGATTGCGAAAACTCATCCGGCCGGCGGCGTTGGCCAGCGGATTGCTGAATGTGACAACGTCAAGCAGCATCAGCGCGATTACGACAAAAATAACAATCATCAATCCGACAAAAGCCGGCGATTGCAGCTGAAACCCCCAGCCGACGTATTCGCCGTTCAGCCGCAGCAGCAGCAAAATCGTTGCCGCAATCAAAAACGACGCGACGACGCCCAGCGTATAAAACAGCGCTTCCGCCCGGTTCTTGCGGCGGTCATGGGAACTTTGCGCCAGCGTAATGGCCTTGATTGTCAAAATCGGCAGAATGCACGGCATAAAATTAAGAATCAGGCCGCCCAGAAAAGCCAGCACCAGAACCGCGCCCCAATAAACGGGCTGCCGGCTTTCCGGAAAGAACCAGCGTTGTGCCGCCGCCAGCTCGGCGGTCCATTGCGGCGTCGGCGCCAGATCCTGCTGCGCCAGCGGAAAATTCATTTCAAAAAACGCATGCCCGGGCACACATTCTTCCCGGCAGGCCAGCCATTTGACTTTGAGTCCTATCGGCGCCTGACGCAGAATCTCGGGATGAGGCCGAACGGTCGTCTTATAATAGGCGGTATCGCCGTATCCGCGTTGAATTATTCCTTCGTTTTCAAAACTTTCGTCCTGACTCCAGCTTTCTTCCAAAAGTTCGTAACCGCGCGGCAGCTGCCATTCGATTTGCGTCGGCATTCCGATTTCGCCGGGATTCTGCGCAAAAATATGCCAGCCGTCTTTCATCTTAAAGCGCACCAGAAACTCAATGTTCTGATGAGGGTTAACGCCGTCAAAGCTCGAAATGACGGCCGCGTCGACCTTGTCCCCCGTTTTGCTCATCTCCAGCGCCTGCGCGGAACCAAGCCATGATAAAGCGATTGCGCCGGCAATCAACGCCCTGACAAAATTCATAAATTATTTCTCTTTTCCGGCAATGACAAAATTAAAATAAGCCGCCGAGATAATCATCAGCGCCTTAATCAGGCACCAGCAGCCGAGAATAATCGCAATCGGCAGAAACCAAACCGGCACGATACAAAGAATTACCAGCGCCGTCAGCGTTTCAAACCCCTGAGCCATGCCGCCGAGATAAAATGGCGACTGTTCCAAATCGGGCTCGGCTTTGCGCGAGTTTTTGTAGGCAATGACGGCATAGGCCAGCATGGCCGAAGCCGATGCCGAAAACCCGAACAGCAGAAAACTTGCGGCAACGGCGTTTTCCCACGGATTGGCCAGCGCAAAACCGAAGATAACGCCGGCATAAAAGATATAATCGAGCGACGCGTCGAGAAACACGCCGAAATCGGACGGTTTGCCGTTTTTGGCGATTGCGCCGTCAAGCGCGTCAAAAAAGCGATTGAGCAAAATGCAGACCAACGCCCAAAAATACATGTTCATCGCCAAAAAGTTAATCGCCAGCATTCCGACCGCAAATCCGGTCAGGCTTGCCAGATTGGCCGAAATCCCGCGCGCGGCGGCCTTTTTGCCCCAATTGTCGAGCCATGTCCGCCATGTCTGCCGCACGCATTTGCTCTGCAGGCAGAACCCCGACGACTTATATTGTGAAATTAATTTATTTATGATTGATTTCAGCTCTTTTTGCATAGTATAATCCTTTTCAAATCTACATCTGGAAATCATCGTAAAACAATTTTGACCGAATGTAAAAAACAACTTTCCAATTATACAAAAGATTAGGTATAATATGCATCTTCTAAAGTATTTTTCAATAATCGCCCTTATTTTCGCCATCGCTTTTTACATCCGCCAGGGACAGCCGCGCTACCGGAGTTTTGAAGGACGCGTTTTCGGCACCTTTTACCACATCAAAATCCGCACCGCCAAGAAGGATTCCGGTTTGCACCAACGGATAAGAGACGAACTTGCCCTGATTAACGCGCAAATGTCCGTTTTTGACGCGGAATCCGAAATATCCGCAATCAACCGGGCCGAAGCGGGGCATGACATTGTTTTGTCCGACAATATGCGGGAACTGCTGCGCCTCGCTCAGACCGTTTACCGTCAAAGCGGCGGCGCCTTTGATCCGACCGTCGGCCCGCTGGTCGATCTCTGGGGTTTCGGACCGGCACGGCCGGAACGACAGCCGTCTGAGGAGGAAATAGTCCAAACGCTGCGCCATGTCGGTTTTGACAAGCTCAGATTTGACCGGACGTTTAAAACCGTCCGCAAAACCGACGGCCGGGTTTCGTTGAACCTTTCGGCCGTTGCCAAAGGCTTCGGCGTCGACAAGGTCGCGTCTCTGCTGGAAAAGGAAGGCTATCGCAATTACATTGTCGAAATCGGCGGCGAAGTCCGGGTATCCGGTTTTCGGGATGACGCCGGCACACCGTGGACGCTCGGCGTCCGCGAACCGCGCGAAAACGGAGCCAACGCCCTGACGCTGGATGTCACCGACTGCGCGGTTGCCACTTCGGGAGACTATCAAAACTACAAAACCGGCGCGGACGGCAGCCGCTATGCGCATACCATATCGCCGCAAACAGGTTATCCGGTCAAAAACGCGCTCGCTTCGGTAACCGTTTTTGCCGATTCATGCGCCGCGGCCGACGCTTATGCCACGGCAATGATGTCCATGGGCTTTGAACAGGCCGAAAACTTTGCCGCAGAACATGACATCAGCGCCGTTTTCTTTACCCACGGGGCAGACGGCGGCTTTGTAAAGTCGTTTTCCGAACGCGCCGCCGGATTATTGGGAGAATAAAAAGATGGAACAAATCTGCCGCAACGGCCGCATTGTCAAAATTTCCGGTTCCGAAATTACGGTCGAAATCATCAGCCGCTCGGCTTGTCAGAACTGCGCGGCCCGGGCTGCCTGCGGCATGGCCGACAGTCGGCCCAAGCTCATTGAGATAACGGACGATCGGGCAGAGCGTTTTTCCTTGGGCGAAGAAGTCCGCGTGACAATGGATGCCGCGCAAGGCTGCAAAGCCGTCTGGTACGGCTACGTTTTGCCGCTGATATTGGTTCTGGCGGCGCTCGTCTCGGCGCTGGCGGCCGGAGCCTCCGAACAATTCTCGGGAATATTTAGCATTATTCTCTTGATTCCTTATTATTTATGGCTATTCTGGAACCGAAAGAAACTGCGCCGTCAGTTCCGGTTTACGATTTCCGACAAATAAATATTCAAAGGCTGTATAATGGACCATGTTATTTTAACCAGTATGGCGGTTTTGGGCGGAATTGCTTTGATTTCCGCAATTATCCTGTATCTGGCTTCCAAAAAGTTTGCCGTATCCGAAGATGCCCGCATTCTGGAAATTGACGCTGTTTTGCCGCAGGCCAACTGCGGCGGCTGCGGCAGGGCCGGCTGCCACGACTTTGCCAATGCCTGTCTGGCGGCTTCCGAAGAAGAGTTTGGTAACCTGAACTGTCCGGTCGGCGGCCACCCGGTCATGAACAAAATTGCCGCAATTTTGGGCTACGCCGCGGTTGAACGGGAACCGACCGTCTCGGTGCTGCGTTGCAACGGCACCTGTGAAAACGCGCCGGCCAAAATTATGTATGACGGCGTTTCGAGCTGCCGCATCGCCAATCATATCTCAAGCGGCCTTTCGGGCTGTCCGGACGGCTGTCTGCGTTTGGGCGACTGCGTCAAGGCCTGTCCGTTCGACGCGCTGCATATTGACGAGGCCACCGGGATTCCCGTTGTCAACGAAGAAAAATGCACGTCCTGCGGCGCCTGCGTCAGAATCTGTCCGCGACAGTTGTTTGAAATCCGGCCGCGCGGCAAAAACGGCCGGCGCGTTTACGTTGCCTGCCGCAACACCCAGAAAGGCGCCGTCGCGCGCAAAAACTGCAAAGCCGCCTGCATTGCCTGCGGCAAATGCGCCAAAATATGTCCGGAAATCACCGTCGAAAACAACCTGTCTTACATTCCGCCTGCCATAGATGCCGAACGCTTCGGCACAGAGCTGGCCAAAGCCTGTCCGACCGGCGCCATTGTCGCAACCCCGGAGAATGCCGATGAATAATCTGAAAACTTTTTCTATGGGCGGAATCCACCCCGACAAATACAAAATCACGACCGCATCGCTGATTATCGACGCCGGGCTGCCCGAAACCGTTTATATTCCGGTCAAGCAGCATATCGGCGCGCCGGCCAAAATCCTCGTGCAGAAAGGCGACAAGGTCAAAGTCGGCACATTGCTGGCCGATTCCGACGGCGTCGTCTCGGCCGACGTCCATTCTTCGGTCAGCGGCGAGGTCTTAAAGGTAGAAGCTCTCGAAAGCGGCAGCGGCTATCTCGAAAACATGATAACGATCAAGGTCGAAGGCGACGACTTCGAGCCGTCGATTGACCGCAGCGAGGACATCTCGCGCGAAATTCCCTATACCCCCGAGCAAATCGTTCAAAAACTGCGCGAGGCCGGCATCGTCGGCATGGGCGGCGCCGGCTATCCGACGCCGATAAAAACCAGTCTGCCCGAGGGCAAAAAGGCAGACTGCCTGATTGTTAACGGAATTGAGTGCGAACCGTTTCTGACGGCGGATGACCGCCTGATGATCGAAAAAGCCGAACAGATTGTCATCGGCGCCAAAATCATCAACAAGGCCCTGGGCATCCAAAACGCAGTTATTGCCGTAGACGAAAACAAACCGCAGGCGATTGAAGCCTTAAGCAAAATCACCCGCACCTATGTCGGCGTCAATGTTCAGACCTGTGCCACCAAATATCCGCAGGGCGGCGAAAAACAGCTGATTGCCGCCGTTGCCAAACGCGAAGTTCCGTCCGGCAGACTGCCGATCGATGTCGGCTGTATTGTCCAAAACGTCGGCACGGTTTTTGCGATTTATGAAGCGGTCATGAAAAACAAGCCCTTGTTTGAGCGCATTCTCACCGTCAGCGGCGACGCCTGCCGACATCCCGCCAATTACCGCGTGCGGGTAGGGACGCCGGTTTCGTACCTGATCGAAAAAAGCGGCGGTTTGAGCGAAGAAACCGCGCAGGTTGTTCTCGGAGGCCCGATGATGGGCAGTTCGGTCACCAACATCAACGCTCCGGTTACCAAGCTGACTTCCGGCGTTCTGATGCTGTCCGACAAGCTGGCGCACAAAGGCGACGAAACCGACTGCATCCGCTGCGGCAAATGCGCCATGGCCTGTCCGATGGGATTGGAGCCGTTTCTTATCGCGCGGCTCATGCGCGCCGGTCAGACGGAAGATCTGCGCGGCGCGCATGTCCTCGACTGCATCGAGTGCGGCTGCTGCGCCTATACCTGTCCGGCCCGCGTGCCGCTGCTTGATTATTGTAAACTGGCTAAAATCGAACTGAAAAAGAAGAAATAGACTATGCTCAAAATTTCGACTACTCCGCATCTGCAGTCCTCCGTCGACACCCGCCGGATTATGCTTGACGTTGTAATTGCGCTACTGCCGGCCGCTCTGGCCGCCGTTTTGTTCTTTGGGTTCAACGCCCTGGTGGTTATGGCCGCGTCGGTTGCCGCCTGTGTCTTTTTTGAATATGCCGCCTGCCGGTTCTGGTTCAAATCCGGCAATACCACGCGCGATTTTTCCGCCGTCATTACCGGCCTGCTGCTCGCGTTCAATCTGCCGAGTTCCATGCCCGTCGGCATGATTGTTCTGGGCGCTTTCATGGCCATCGTCGTAGCCAAACTCTGTTACGGAGGATTGGGCAAAAACATCTTCAACCCGGCTTTAATCGGCCGCGTTTTCCTGTTCATCTCATTCCCGGTGCAAATGACGCAGTGGCCGAAACCCGCCTTTCTGAAATTTTTTGATACCGACGTCCAGACCGCAGCCACCACGCTCGGCATCATCAAACACATGGATGCCGCAACTTCCGCCACCGTAGCCGGCGGCAAACTTCCGTCGTATTATGATATGTTTGTCGGCAACGTCGGCGGCTGTATCGGCGAAGTCTCCGCGCTGGCGCTGCTGTTGGGCCTGGCTTATCTGCTGTGGCGCCGCGTCATCACCTGGCATATCCCGTTTTATTATGCCGGCACCGTCTTTGTCATTACCGGCGTTTTGTGGCTTGCAACCGGCGATATCCGCTACGATCCGCTCACGCATCTGCTTTCGGGCGGCCTGCTGCTCGGCGCCGTTTTCATGGCGACCGACTATACTACCTCGCCGATGACGCTCAAAGGGCAGGTGCTGTATGCCGTCCTGTGCGGAATGCTGACAGTCGTCATCCGCCTGTACAGCGCATATCCCGAAGGCGTGTCTTTTGCAATTCTGATTATGAACGCGTTTGTGCCGCTGATTGACAAATATGTCCACGGCCGCGTATTCGGGCAGGGGAGATAAGCCATGTCGCCGAACAAATCAAATTTTTGGAATATGCTTCTGACGCTGACGATTATTGCGCTGACCGCCGCTTTTGTCCTTTCTTATGTCGAGCAGCTGACCGGAGAACCGATAAAACAGGCCAAAGACGCGCGCGAACTCGAGGCGATAGCTTCCGTCGTCAGAGAGTTTGACAACAATCCGTTTGCCGAAAAGCTGACCATTACCGCGCCGAACAAAAAAAGCCGTTTTGAACTGTATCCGGCCCGCCAAGACGGCGTCATCAATTCTTTTGCCATAAAAACCTTTTCCGACAACGGCTTTGGCGGACGGATAGAAATGATTGTCGGTTTTTTGATGGACGGCACGATCAATAATTTTGTCGTAACCCAAAGCCAGGAAACGCCGGGCCTCGGCACCAAAATCAACGACGAGAAGTTTAAGGCGCAGTTTCGCGGGTTTAATCCCGAGCGGCAGAAACTCAAGGTTCGTCAGGACGGCGGCGAGATTGACGCCGTCACGGCGGCTACCATCAGTTCGCGCGCAGCCGTCAACGCCATCCAAAAAGCCGTTGACGCCTACCACAACTTCAATACGGGGAACAATTAGCCATGGATAAGACAAGTTATCGGAATCTGACGCGCGGCATTGTCGCCGAAAATCCCATTCTGGTCATGATGCTCGGCATGTGCCCGACTTTGGGCGTCAGCACTTCGGCCCTCAACGGCGTCGGCATGGGACTGGCCACGCTGCTGGTGCTGATTTTTTCCAATTCCGCGATATCTCTGGTCAAAAACATTATTCCGCCGATGGTGCGCATTCCGTCGTTTATCGTGATAATCGCCTCAATCGTCACGGTCGTCGATTTGCTTATGGCCGCGTATCTGCCGGCGCTGCATGCGGCTCTGGGCATTTATATTCCGCTGATTGTGGTCAACTGCATCATTCTCGGCCGGGCCGAGGCTTTTGCTTCCAAAAACAATCTTTGGCAGTCGGTTCTGGACGCTCTGGGCATGGGCATCGGCTTTACGCTGGCTTTGACTGTCTTGGGCGCAATTCGCGAGATTCTGGGCAACGGATCGCTGTTCGGCATTGCGCTGCTCGGCGAAGACGTCAATCCGATTTTGCTGTTTATCATGCCGCCGGGCGCTTTTCTGGCGTTGGCCGCCATGATCGTCACCTTTAACCGTTTGCGGAAAGGAAACTAAGACATGACCTATCTGCTGATTTTTATCACCGCAATATTCGTAAACAACATCGTTTTGTCGCAGTTCTTGGGAATTTGCCCGTTTCTCGGCGTTTCCAAAAAAATATCGACGGCGCTGGGCATGGGGTTTGCGGTCATGTTCGTCATGACGGTTTCGACCATTGCCACGTTTTTGATTTATCATTCGCTGCTGCTGCCGTTCCGGCTCGAATATATGACCACGGTCGCTTTTATTCTGGTTATCGCCGCGCTGGTGCAGATGGTGGAAATCATCATCAAAAAAGTATCGCCGATGCTGTATCAGGCGCTGGGTATCTTTCTGCCGCTCATTACGACCAACTGCGCGGTGCTCGGCATAGCCATTCTGACCGTTCAGAAAAATTATGCGCTGCTGCCCGGCGTATGCTACGCTTTGGCCAGTGCCGCCGGCTTTACGCTGGCCATTGTCATTTTCGCGGGTATCCGCGAGCGGCTGGCTTATACCAAAATTCCCGCCGCTCTCAAAGGAACGCCGATAGCCCTGATTACTGCCGGCCTGTTGTCAATGGCGTTTATGGGGTTTGCCGGCATCGGCCATTGATTTCCAAACGCTTGCGGTTGCAAAAAAGCCCGAAGATGTTTTGCATCAACGGGCTTTTTTAGTCAGAAATACCATCGGATCAGGAGCAGAACTTCGGGCTCAGCAAATCCTCAAAACGGACAATACGGAGCTCGTCGACCAGATCAAACGGAAAAATGTCGACGCCGCCGGGCTCTTCGGGCAGCGGCGCAATCAAAAACACCTGCGATTTGCGGGCTTTGTGGTGGCTCTCAATAACCGAGACGATGTCTTGGTTGTCTTTGTACTGCTCCAGAGCCTCCTGATAACTCAGCACTTTGATGTCCCAGGCAAGAATAACCGTATGGGTGTAACTCCCGCGCATGGAATTCTGCTGAATGAAGCCAAAACCTTCAGTCTTGGCCCGAATGGCGGTCTCTTTGCGGTCCGGCGAAGGATGAGTCCCTCCCATAAAAGCGCTGCCGCCGCCGTAAGAAAAACTTTTTTCTGTCATAATCAGAAGTTTTTTGGGTGAATAATAAAGTTTATTATAGAGACAATAGAATTTTGTCCGTTTACCTTATCGCCGCTGTTTATTTTGTCAAGAGCTTTAACATGTTTGCCACCACGTCCTCAAACATCTGAGCGGTCAGCACCCCGGTATTGATATTGTAACGCGACGTGTGGTAAGAATTCACCATAAGCAGACCGTGACGTTCCAGGCGGTGCACCGCGCCGTGCGCAAATTTGAAAGACGCCTTTTTGTAGCCGAGCACGCCGAGTACGGCACTGTGCGCAACGCTGCCGAGCGTCAGAATTATTTTCAGGTTCGGCATGGCGGCCAGCTCCGCGGTCAGATAACCGCCGCAGTTTTTGACTTCCTCGCCGGTAACTTTGTTTTGCGGCGGCACGCAGCGCACCGAATTGGTAACGCGAACGTTGAGGAGTTCAAAACCGTCGTCTTTGCGTTTCCGGTAATTTCCGCGGGCCAGTCCGTGTTTTTGCAAAATCGGATACAATACGTCGCCGGCGTAGTCATTGGTAAAAGGCCTGTTGGTCTGATTGGCGCCGTTAAGCCCCGGAGCCAGCCCCACAATCAGAATTTCCGCCGTCAGGCTGCCGAAAGATTCGACCGGACCGTTGTAATAAGACGGAAATTTTATTTCGTTTTGGGCGCGAAACGCCAGCAGGCGAGGGCATAAGGTGCAGTTTTTATCAGGGCAGACAAAAGACATTTTCAACAAACTCCGAATATTTTTCAAAAAAAATAACATCCAACTCTTTAAATTTGGTTAGCACATATTATCTCATCCTCATAAATCACTTACGCATGTGATTTATATAAATATAAAACCTATTTATAAATGGAGTTTATCAAAAATGAAAAAAGCATTATTACTTGCAAGTGCAGCACTTCTCATTTCGACAACTGCCAAAGCTGAAATGAACAATTTTTACAGAGACGTCAAGCCGTATATCGGAGCCGATTACGCCTATGACAACCTGGATTTGAAGAGCAAAGCCAAATACGCCAAGAAAAATTTCAACTCCGCAATTATCAATGCCGGTATGGAAGTCGGCGAATATGCAGATCTGGAAGCGTTCTATCAGTTCGGCGGTTCGCGTAAGTCTCACCTCAAAGAAAGCCGGGGCGGCGGCACCAAAAAGTTCAAATTCAACGCCTATGGTCTGGATTTGTACGGCTATCTGCCGATGGGCTGCGAACAGAAATTCAAACTGCTCGCCACTGCCGGCGCGGCCATTTATGATACTGAGCTCAAATACAACGACAAAATTTCAAAGAGCAAAGTCGGTTATCGTATCGGCGGCGGCGCCATGTACAACTTTACCGACCATGTGGCGGCCCGTGTCGTCGGACGTTACGGCTACATCGGATCGCGTGACCTCAATCACATCGCGGAAGTCACCGCCGGTTTGCGTTATTCTTTCTAAACCGGCCGTTCCGACAAAGCAGACAAGAGAAACCGCCTTCAGAGGCGGTTTTTTCTATTTCTCGGTATATCTTTCCAAAGTCGAAAATATCTTGAGATAATAATTCTCTCCGTGCGGCGCAAAGTCGGCCGCCGCGACCGTCCGTTCGGCCGGACGGGAACTGTCGCGCAGGAAACCTTTGATTTTGACGTCTTTGATGTCGCCGCCGAAAAGCTCCGTCATTTCGCTGATTTTGGCCGCGAATATGCCGTCGACTTCCTCCGGCTGCATAATGACGTCGGATAGCTTCCAGCGGCTTTTCAACACATACGTCGGACAAAACTCTCTAATTCGCATGTCGGCGGTGTCTTCAGCCAGACGGCAGGTAAACAGTTTGCAGAAATCATCCTCGCAAACGGCCAGCCCCAGTTCTTCCTCAATCTCGCGAACGCCGGCTCCTTTGGCCGTCTCGCCGGTTCCCAAATGTCCGGCAACGGAAATGTCCAGCAGGCCGGGATAAAGTTTTTTGCCTTTGCCGCGCAGCTGCAGCCAGACCTTGTCGCCGTCAACAATCCAGCAGTGAAAAGTTTTGTGCCACAGCCCTTCGTCATGCGCCTGCGATTTCATGGCCGTTCCGAGCAGATTCATCTCGCTGTCATAAATGTCAATCAATTCGTCGGCCATGTTTATTCTCCCCTGAAGATTAGTCCCCGGACGTTTTGTCCCGCTTCGCGGCGCAAAACCAGCTCTTCTTTATAAATACTCCCAAAACCGTTTTCCCGCAACAGTTTTTCGACATAATCGGGATTAAAGCGGTAACGTCCGCCGATTCCGACGTCAGACTTGTCTTTGTCCGTTGTCTCAACGGTAAAAACAACCTTTTTGCCTTTCAGAAGGCTTAGAATCTCTTCAAGGTTATTCAAATATCCGGTAACATCGCCCATCACGGCGACGTCAAAGTCCCGATTCTGCGTCAGATAATGCGCAATGTCGTCTTTGACCAGACGGTCATACACCCCTTTGGCCGCCGCTTTGTCGAGCATTTTCTGCGAAAGGTCTACGCCGACGAGCGTCCTTTGAGGCGCTTTAAGAGCCAGCCCCAAAAGCCCCGTGCCGCACCCCAGATCCGCAACAACGGCTTGCTCATTTCCGACAGTTCTTCCCACAGCCGGCGCAGCTGCATAGCCCAGATTCTGCATAACCAGTTCGTAATTATCAGCAAAATTGTCAAACAGCTTTTCAGTATAAAGACGATTATTTTCAAAATTCTCCCCCTGCAGCGTTGCTTTGAGTTTTTGCGCAAAAATATTGTCCGGACAAATCTCCAGCCAGCGGACGGCCGTCTTCATTGCGGCTTCGGGTTGGCTGGAAGCGAGCAGGGACGCCGTCTCGCTCAGGTTTATGCTGATTTCCTCCAGCCGCGGATTGAGCCGGGCGGCATTGAGCAGAAGGTCCGCCGCCTCGGCGTATTCCTGCAAGTCTTTCAAAACCAGCGCCAGATTGTTGCTGACTTCGGCCGACTGCGGATTGATAATCGCCGCCTGCCGGTATTCTTCCAGCGCCTCGGCCGTTCTGTGCGCCCGGTACAGCATTTCGGCATAATTCTGATGCGCCTCAAAATTTTTGGCATCCAGCTCCAGCAGGCGCCTATACCGCTTTTCGGCCTCGTCAAAAGCGCCTTCGCGGCTGTAAATGTCCGCCAGATTCAGCAGCGCCGCCGAATTAAGCGGATTGAGCAGTTCCGCCTTGGCAAAATAGATTTTGGCCTTCTGCGGTTCGTTTTCAAGCAAAGACAACTGCCCGAGCATCACGCGCGCCTCGTCGGAAGCCGGCGCCAGCTCTTTGGTTCTGGACGCCGCGGCCCAGGCTTTGGGCCAGTTGCCGAACTCAATATACAATTGCGCCAGATAAAACCACAGCAGCGCTTCGTTCTCATGACGCGGAAGCAGTTTTTCAAGTTCTTCGGCGGCCTGCCGGGCATTGGTATACCGCAGGTTCATCGCCTTGTTGATTTTGGCCTCGGCATAACCGCCGTCCAGATCAAGCGCATATTGAAAACTCTGCGCCGCCTTGGCGTACTCGCCGAGCTGCTGATAAATCAGCCCCGTTTCGTTATGCGCCTCCTTAATCGCCGGATTCAGCTTCAGCACGGAAGCAAAAGCCTCCAGCGCTTTCCGCCATTGCTTGTCGAGTTTGTAAGAAAAGGCGAGGTTGTATCGAAACGCGGCCTCCTGCGGCTTTTGGGCGATAGCGCGGCAAAACAGGGAAACGGCCTCATCTTGCAGCCCTTTGCTTTGCGCCACCAGTCCGAGCAGGTTCAGAACGTCGGGCTGTTCGGGAGCCGTCTCCAAGATACGCCGATATAAATCCTCCGCCTCGTCAAGGCGGCCGGCTTCGTGCAGACTCAGGGCGTTCTGAAACAACGTCTCGTACGACATTCGGCATTCTCCGTAGCAATTTTTCCTCATATTAATCGCAGCCGATTAAAAAATCCACAAAATTATCGAAAAAAATGCTTGATTTAAGGCAATATTTGAGATAAATTGCGGTCACTTCCGAGAAAGAAGACGGAACAACCGTCTCGTTTGGCTTATAAGAACCAAAACTATCGGGACAATAACTTAAATAAATAAGGAAAACTTACATGAAAAGCATTGTTTGCGCAAAAAAGAAAAAAGAACGTCAATACGGCACCATCTGGGGCGCCGCCAACGGTTCTGTCGTTAAAAGAGAATATGCTCCAGGCCAGCATGGTCAGAGAAGAAAAAAACCGACTGACTACGGTCAGCAGCTCTATGCAAAACAGAAACTGAAAACCTATTACGGCAACGTTTCCGAAAAACAGTTCCACAAATACTATGTCGAAGCCATCCGCCGCACCGGCGATGCCGCCGAAAACCTGATCGGTATTTTGGAATCCCGTCTTGACAACCTGGTTTACAAAGCAAAATTCGTTCCGACGATTTTTGCCGCCCGTCAGTTTGTCAACCACGGCCATATCACCGTTAACGGCAAAAAGGTTAATATTCCTTCCTATATGGTAAAAGCCGGCGACGTTATCGAAATCCGCGAAAAGTCCAGACAGCTTCCGATTGTTATTTCGGCAATGGAATCTGCAGGCCGCGATGTTCCGGGTTATCTGGAAGTAGACAACAAAAAATTCAGCGCCAAATACTCTTTTGTGCCTAAATTTGACGATGTTCCGTATGCTTCCGTCATGGAACCGAACCTGGTTATCGAATTTTACTCCAGATAGTAGATATTCAAACCGTTTCAAAATCCTCAGAAGTTGTGCAACCTCTGAGGATTTTTGCTTTAAAAAAAAAGACTTTTGTGTTTATATGATACTGAACTAAAAACAGCCCAATCAGTAAGGTATAGATAAAAATGGATGATGTATATATCAGTGATCCCCGGCAGGCTTCCGCTCAGGCCATTGCGCAAAAGCAAAAAGACCGTCAAAACAGCCTGCGGCGCCGCAACTTCAGCCAGTATTTGTTTGATTTGATTGTCAAAACCCTTATTTGCAGCAGCCTGATCGCGCTGGATTTCACGCTGTTTGCCGAAGCCGGAAGCTACAATTTGTTTGACATCAACCGGATGCCGACAATGGAAGCGCAGTTTGTCTATGCCGGCATCGTTGCCGTCTGTTTTGCGGTTATGCTGCTGTTGTCGTTTTCCGCTTTTATGCAGAACATCTTTATTTCCGCAACCTTTGGCGGATTGATCCTGGCTGTTTTCAACCAATTTGCGCTGTTTGACCAAAGCTCCATTCTTTACGGAATTTTCGGCTCGTACATCGATTCCAGCATTTCCGGCGTTTTTATTAATCATTCCGATCTTCTGATTGCCGGAATTGTTGCCGTGGTCAGCCTGATTCTCATCAGCTATACCTCGCGCTCCAATCAGATTTACCTGCTCGGAACATTGCTGCTTATACTGGGCGGCGTTGTCAGCGAAGCCTATTTTAATCCGCTCACGCGCAATTTTGACAACAAAAAAGCCCTGCAGGACTTCTCCCGTCACGAAAACGGCAGCAATTTCATCTTTCTGGCTCTGCCTAATCTGACCTCTTACAGCGACATCAAGGGAACGGACAGCAAAAATTACACGGTCAATCAGGCTGCCGACAATCTGCTGGGCTTTTATACGGTAAACAATTTTACGCACTATCCGAACGCCTATGTCAACCAGTATTCCAACGAGTTTATCAATCTGACGGAAACGCTCAATCCCGACACCGCCGATAAAATCGAGGACAACCTGCTCGAAAACGTCATGCTCGAAAGTTTTTGGGATTTCAAAAACCTCGATACCGACAAACTTTATCTCAAAAACAACGAATTATACAAACATCTGGTAAAACAGGATTACAACATCAAAGCCTTCCAAACCAGAGGAATTGAGCTTTGCACCATCAACAATAATCTGGCGGTCAGCAAATGCGTCGAAAAAATCAATTATCCGATAAGCCTCAACCAACCCGGCCTGTCAAACCTTGACAAAACCGTTTTGCTGACGGCGCAATGGCTCGAAAGCACCAAAATCGTTCCCGGCATCAATCTGCCGCTTCTGGCCGCGTCATACCTGACCAAAGAAATCGCGCCGCTCAATTTTTCCGGTTCAAAACTTTATCCGGTAAATTCGTTCAAAATTCTGGACCTCATCATTGACGACATCAAAACCGCCAAAGGCAACAACGCCTATGTCGCCGTCATCGACCTGCCGTCTTCCACCTACGTTTATGACGACTTCTGCGATTTGAAAAATCCGTTTCAATGGAGCAGCGCCGCGCAGCAGCCGTGGAGCAAGAACAATTCCGCCGCCGGCAAACAGCAGGCTTATGCCGAACAGACCAACTGCCTGATCGGTCAGCTTGAAAATTTTGTTCAGGAACTCAAACGCGCCGGCAAACTGGATAACACCGTCATTGTTATACAAGGCATCAGCCCTTCCGGCGTTTTCATGAACAAGACGCAAAACCTCAAAGATTTTCTGCGGGTAGGGCTGGCCGTTTATCAGCCCGGACAGCAGGCGCAGACCAAATACGAACTGTGCCCCGCATCTCTGATTGTCAAAGGCTTCATCGACAAAACCGGCAAGTGCGAGGAACTCTCAGGCCAAAACACCACCGACAAACGTCGTCAGGAAATATTGGCGGAAGCCCACAAAAAGACCATAACCGAACAGCGCCTGTTCAATGCGGCACGGCGTTTCAAAGAATGGTATCAGGCTTTTTCGAGCCATAATTACTACGAAAATTCTCTGCCGGCCGCTGAAGAAAAGACGGAAGAGGCCGAAACGACCGAAAACGGCGATACCGCCAAAGAGATAAAAGAAGTTAAAGCAACGGCCGCGGCCGAGGAGCTTCCGGCGGAAGAAGAGGCCAAATCCATCAGCGCTGCAATGCAGGAAACGGCGGCTGCCGACCAGGCCGAAGAGCAGAAAGCCGCCGCTCCGGAACAATCCACTGCTCAGGCCCGACCGAAGGCGGAAGCTGCCGAAACCGCGTCGGCTCCCAAGTCCGAGGCCAAAGAACCGGCTTTGACCAAACCGGAACAGCTGAAAAAGGAATATAAAGAAAAGAAACAGGCCGCGCTCGCAAAAGAGAGCCCAAAAACTTCCGAAACCGCCGCCGACGGCAAAGTCAGCATTAAAGTAAACGTTATTGACAACA
The DNA here is from genome assembly GCA_017480995.1 of Alphaproteobacteria bacterium. GTDB lineage: Bacteria > Pseudomonadota > Alphaproteobacteria > RF32 > CAG-239 > CAZU01. The sequence continues at coordinate 3,412 of JAFUQJ010000064.1, read as the reverse complement.
ATAAAGAAAACGGAAAAGAAGAGGCTATGGACGTCATTCCGCCCGCCTTGCTCGGAGAAACCAAATATAAACCTTCTCAGACAACAGAATAGGGAGAATCACGTTGCCACAAGCATCGTCACGGCTTCCGCAGTCTCCCTGGCACAAACATTGGCTTGCGTTTCTTCGCAACAAACGGGCCAAATGGTCTCTTTTGATATTCTTAAGCCTGTTTGTCTTTACGCTGCTGGCCGAAGTCATTGCCAACGACCAGCCGCTGCTGGTTAAATATCAGGGTAAATTTTATTTTCCGCTGCTCAAAACCTATACCGAACAAACCTTTGGCGGCGATTTTCCGACGCCGGCCGACTACCGTGATCCTTACATTGCTCAAAATATCCGCGCCAACGGCTATATTCTGTTTCCGCCGCTGCCGTACTCGTTCAATACCATTGACTACGAGCTGGACACGCCGACGCCGTCCCGGCCCGGCAAAAACCACTGGCTCGGCACCGATGACGAAGGACGCGACATTTTGGCGCGTATCATCTACGGCTTGAGAATATCAATTGTCTTTGCCTTTATCCTGACTTTTATATCTTCGCTCATCGGTATTGTCGCCGGCGCGGTGCAGGGATATTTCGGCGGCAGGACGGACCTTATTTTTCAGCGGTTTATCGAAATTTGGGAGGCGTTGCCGCAGCTGTTCATTCTCATTATTGTGGCCAGCCTGTTTGTCCCCGGATTTTGGAGCCTGCTGCTGATTATGCTGCTGTTCACCTGGATAAGCCTGACCGGCGTGGTTCGCGCCGAGTTTCTGCGCACCCGCAATTTTGAGTTTGTCAAAGCGGCCAAAGCACTGGGCGTCGGAAATATCCGCATTATGTTCCGTCATATTCTGCCCAATGCGGTCGTTGCCGCCGTTACCTTCATTCCGTTTATCCTGTCCGAAGCCATTGTCGCTCTGACCGCGCTGGATTTCTTGGGCCTCGGCCTTCCGAGCGATTATCCGTCGCTCGGTGATTTGGTCCGCCAAGGCAAAGACAATCTGCAGGCGCCGTGGATCGGATTATCCATCTTTGTCGTTTTGTCCGGTCTTTTAACGCTTCTGATTTTCATCGGGGAGGGCGTTCGCGACGCTTTTGATACGAGGAAAAACAAATGACGCCGCTGTTAAAAGTTTCAAATCTGGATATTTTATTTAATAACAATCAGATAAAACCGGATTTTCATGCGGTGCGTCATGTCAGTTTCACCCTGAACAAGGGCGAGATACTGGGTATCGTCGGAGAATCCGGATCCGGAAAGTCGCTGACGGCATTGTCTCTGCTGGGGCTGCTGCCATACCCCAAGGCTTATCACAGTGCCTCTTCGTCCGTCAGATTCAAAGGCGAAGAACTCATCGGCAACCCCAATCTCAAAGAAATCCGCGGCGGCAAAATCGGCTTTGTCTTTCAGGAGCCGATGTCTTCTTTGAACCCGCTGCATACCATAGAAAAACAAATTGCCGAAACCATTATGCTGCATCAGGGGCTGACCGCCGGACAGGCGCGCCCGAAAGTTCTGCGGCTGTTGCGGCAGACCGGCATCAAAAACCCGCGTTCCCGGCTTGGTTCATATCCGCACGAGCTCTCGGGAGGCCAGCGGCAGCGGGTAATGATTGCCATGGCAATCGCCAACCGTCCGGATATTCTGATTGCCGACGAACCGACCACGGCGCTGGATGTCACCGTTCAAAAACAGATTATCGAACTTCTTCTCAAACTGCGCGCCGAACTGGGCATGAGCCTGATATTTATCAGTCACGATCTGCAGCTGGTTCGCCGAATTGCAGACCGCGTCATTGTCATGCACCGGGGAACGGTTATTGAAAGCGGCAGTGCAAAAAACATCTTCGAACACCCGCGTCATGAATACACCAAAGCATTAACGTGCGGACATAGTGATTTGATAAATATAAACAATTCATCGGAAGAAACAGTGCTTTCCGCCCGCGGCATCACCGTCCGTTTTCCGCTCCGAAAAACTTTTTGGGGCAGTGTCAAAGAATACCTGTATGCGGTCAACAATGTTTCTTTTCAGCTTCACAGCGGCCAAACGCTCGGCATTGTCGGAGAATCCGGTTCCGGCAAAAGTACGCTCGGCCAAGCCTTGTGCGGACTGATACCTTTTGCCGGCAAAGTTTTTCTGGACAACAAACCGATAACCGATTATTCCCCCAAAACCCTGCGCCGCAATCTGCAGATTGTTTTTCAGGATCCGTATAACTCTTTGAATCCGCGAATGAACATCGAACAGATTGTAGGTGAGGGGCTGTCCGTTCATGCGCCGGAACTTTCCGCTGCCGAAAGAAGGAACAAAATCATCAAAACCCTGCGTGATGTCGGCCTCAAAGCGCATGTCTTAAGCAAATATCCGCACGAGTTTTCCGGCGGCCAGCGCCAACGCATCGCCATTGCCCGCGCCCTGATTTTGAACCCGCGCATTATGATTCTCGATGAGCCGACATCTGCCCTCGACATCACAATACAATGCCAAATCATTGAGTTGTTGAAGAATCTTCAACAAAAACATAATTTGTCTTACGTCTTTATTTCTCATGACATCAACGCCGTGCGAGCTCTTGCCGACCACATTATGGTCATGAAAGACGGCAAAGCCGTAGAATACGGCTCCGCCGGGCAAATTCTCTCCCGGCCGGAACAGGAATATACCCGGCAGCTAATCGGAGCCGCCCGGCTGTAACGGATAAAAGCATGCAAAAACAATTTATTGACAACTTAATCTTAACTTTGGGAAATATCAAAAACCTGCGCCGCCGCGGCTGGATAAAAAGACATGTTTCCGATCCGGAAAGCGATGCCGACCACATGTATTCGGTTGCTTTGGAAGTTTTGCTGCTGGCGCCGGAGCATCTGGACCGCTTCCATTGCCTGGAATTGGCGCTTACGCACGATCTTCCGGAACTATATGCCTCTGACTTTACGCCGGGTGAAATCGCCGCCGCCGAAAAGTACGAATTGGAACTGGCCGCAGCCCGCCGGCTGGCCGCGGAATTGAATTTTCCGCAGCTGGTTGAGTGGTTTGCCGAATTTGAGGCGCAAAAAACCCCGGAAGCCGCATTCGTCAAATGTCTGGACAAGCTGGATAACGTGCTGACTGCGGCTTATTATGAACGCAGCCGCCGCGGCAGTGAAGGTCTGCTCCGGGAATTCTCCGCTCATGCCGCCGCGGGCATATCTGCCTCCGCCTGCGCGGACAAAGACGTCTGTTCGGAAATCATCAATACCGTCATCAATAATGCAAAGCAATCGTAACCAACATCAAAGGAAGGACAAACATGAACAAAACCAAGACTTATTTTACCATTCTCATTGCGGCGGTTGCCGTTGCCGCCGCCGGCTATGTCATGAACATCGGCCAGATAAAATCT
>JAFUQJ010000063.1 GCA_017480995.1 Alphaproteobacteria bacterium | reverse complement strand
GGTGAACCCGGGGGACCCTGTATTATTGCTGGATCCTCGTGTCTATTCCTCGCTTCGCTCGGGCACGAGGATGACAGAAAAAAAGAGGGCACGAGGATGACGAAGAGAAGAACGCTGGCCTGCGCCTTCGAGCACGAGAGAAGGCGGGCATGGCAAGGAGGGAGCACGGTGGCACGAGGATGACAAAGAGGGGGCACGGCGGTCGGGATGACAAGGGGGGCTGGCCCCTCGGGTCAAGCCCGAGGGTGACCGCATGGGGTGGAAACAGTCATCAGAAACCAGGGCTTAGTGATTAGAGCTGAAAGAATTTTAAGCAATCATGCTTCTGCACAAATCACGAATAACGAATCACAAATAACAAGAAAGCCCCTCGTGAGAGGGGCTTTTGATTACGGCTTATTTTTTACCGGTGTTTTGGAAACCGCTTTTTTAGGCGCTGCCGTTTTCCTGACGGCGGTTCCTTTTTTGGGCGCCGCTGTTTTGGAGGCGGAGGTCTTGCGAGCGGCCGGTTTGGATATTTTAACCGGTTCCGGTTTTTCGGGAGCCGGAACGTTGATTTTTACGCTTGTCTTTTTGGCGGCTTCGGCTTTGGCTGCCGGAACACGGAAAGTTTCGACATATTTGATGTTGAAGCAGACAAATACAAAGGCGAAGAGGTTAACGACCAGCGTGTTCAGGAACGGGCAGGTAATGACATAGTTGAAAATGACATAGGGCATATAAATCAGCAAAGAAACGCTCATCCAGTCTTTATACGAACGGGCGGTATACTGGGAGAAATCCTTAAGCGAGGGAACTTTGTTCTGAATAATCAGCGGGAACAAAATGCTGAAGCGAGCCAGCAGGTAAATACCCAAAAACAGGTCAAGGACAATCGCCAGAACAAAAGACGGAAGAGTCGGCATGCCGAACGTTTCGAAAACATAACGGAAGAGGATAATCGGCGCCGAGGCAACCAGACCGAGCGCAAGCTGAGTGAGCAGATAGAGTATGAAAGTCTTGAGGCTGCTGAGCGGATTGATAATCGAAAAGCCGAAAAAGCGGCGATACAGACTGATGTCGGTGGCAACGCTGACCAACGGGATCAGAACAAACGCGAAATAGTGGAAATACAGCATTCCGCGGTTGACGGTTTCGGAATTTTCGATCCAGACGGTAATTCCCGAAAGAAACAGCAGCGGGACGGCAAAGAGCAGAATAAGCGGAAAGCTCTTTAAATACATTTTGTATGAATCTTTAATCAGTTTGAACATGGCTTTGTCCTCTTATCTTGGTTAGATGTTAATTAATCTAACGCCATAATCGACGTTTGTCAAAAAAATTATTTAATTTTCGGGCGCAGTTGATTCTCTATATCTTTGAAATAACGAACAGTATCCGCTTTCAGTTCATTGGTGGCGGGTTCGTCGCAGACAATGATTCCGTGCTGGTGCATCTGCAGAATGCTGATCGGCCACATGTGATTGATGCTGCCTTCGACGGCATGGTGCAGCGCGCGGGCTTTTTTGTCGCCGGTGGCAATAATCAAAACCTCTTCGGCGTCCATAATCGTACCGATGCCCATGGTCAGCACGGTGGTCGGGACTTTGCCGGCGTCGCCGCCGAAAAAGCGGGAGTTGGCTTCAATTGTTTCCGAAGTCAGCGTTTTGACGCGGGTGCGCGAACTCAGCGAGGAACCAGGCTCATTAAAGGCAATGTGCCCGTCGGAGCCGACGCCGCCGATCTGCAAATGAATTTTGCCGTAGCGTTTGATTGTTTCTTCGTAGTTTTCGCATTCGGTGAGGTAATCCTTGGTCAGGCCGTTGAGCAGATGAATGTTGGCCTTGGGAATGTCGATATGGTTAAAAAAGTTCTGGTACATATAGTTGTGGTAGCTTTGAACGTCGTTGGGGCCGAGGCCGATATATTCGTCCATGTTGAAGGTGACGACGTTGGCAAAGGAAAGTCTGCCCGCCTGATACATGCGGATAAGCTCTTCATACATGCCGAGCGGCGACGAGCCGGTGGCAAGGCCTAAGACGAACGGTTTCTTGGGCGTGGGGCGGAAAGCCTTTATTTTGTAGGCGACATAGTTTGCTGCCCACTGGGAGCATTCGGAATAGTTGTTTTGGATAATCAGACGCATTGGGGTTTCTCCTTGATAAATTTTCCGCCGATAACGGTATGCTGCAGCCGCAGGTTGTTGTCGAGCATGATTAAGTCGGCATCATAGCCCGGCAGAATCAGCCCTTTGTTCTTTTGTTTCATAATCTGAGCCGGATTGGCGCAGGCCATGCGCACCGCCTTTTCTATCGATACGCCGTCGTCAATGAGGTTTTTGAAGCCGTCGAGCATTGAAATGGCCGAACCGATAATGACGTTGTCTGTTTTGCGGTGAAAACATTTGTCGAGATAATATTCCGAATCTTCCGCCAAATCGGTTTTGGCCAATTTGAACGAATCGGTAATCAAAACAATCTGGCTTAAAGGTTTGCTCTTGAGCAACAGCTGGATAAGATTGGGATTGACGTGGATGCCGTCGCCGATTATTTCGCACGAGATTTCGGGATGAATCAGGGCCGCGCCGACGACGCCGGGTTCGCGGTGGTGCATCGGGCGCATTGCGTTGAAGAGGTGGGTGACGTGCATAATGTTGGCCTGCATGCCCTCAATCATCTGATTGTAGGTGGCGTTGGTATGGCCCGCCTGCAGGACGATGCCGAGCTTGTTGCATTCGAGAGCAAGTTCGCGCATGCCTTTGAGTTCGGGCGCGACCGTCATGTTGACGATGTGGCCTTTGGAGGCTTTCCAGAGTTTTTTCATAAGGTCCGGGTTAACCGGGCAGATGCCTTCGGCAATTTGCCCGCCGGCGCGTTCGGGGGACAGGAACGGACCTTCCAGATGAAGGCCGAGGATGCGGGCCCCTTTTTCTTTGCCCATGGCTTTGACGACGGCCTTGATTTTTTTCAGCGTCATGTCGACCGGCGCGGCGCCTAAGGTCGGAATAAACGAGGTGACGCCGTACGAGGCCAGAGTTTCCGACATGCCTAGGACGGATTTGCAGTCGCCGTCGTCGGCGCTGAAACCGCCGATGCCGTGGATATGCGTGTCAATAAAGCCGGGAAGGATATAGGCGCCTTGGGCGTCGATTATTTTGACCTTGGGCGAAAATTTTTTGTTGCGGAACCGCTGTTCGTTGTATACGTCTGCAATCTTGTCGTTTTTGATATAAACGGCGCAGTTGCGCATAATGCTGAGGCCGGTAAGGACAGTGGCATTATGGAAACAAATTGCGGAATTCATGAGAGCACCTTTAATTAATCTAACCTGTCATGATTAGATATTAGCTCCATAAAACTTAATGTATAGTAAAATCGGTCAGTTTTTGACCGTTTTTTGGCTTTTGAGAAACGAGCAGGCAATGCCGCCGCCGAGCAGGACAAATGTTACGATCAGCGATTGCCAGGCTTCGATTTTCAAACCGACGTAAGGAAAGAATATTTTGCTGCCGATGAAAATCAGGATAATCGCCAGCGTCGGTTTCAGGCAGACGAAACGGCTAACCGCCGCGGCCAGCAGGAAATACAGCGAGCGCAATCCCAAAATGGCAAAAATGTTGCTGGTGTAGACGACAAACAAATCCTGCGTAATCAGAAAAATTGCCGGAATGCTGTCGACCGCGAAAATGACGTCCATCAGCTCAATGATTATCAGCGCAAAGAACAGCGGCGTCATGTAGTGTCGGCCGCGCAGTTTTACGAAAAAGTGTTCGCCGTACAGGCTGCGCGTCACGCGGATCTTCTTTTCTACAAAAAGAAACAGCGGCGTTTGCGTCAAATCTTCTTCTTTTTCCCGTATCATGAGCATGCGGGCGCCGGTGTAAATCAGAAAAACCGAAAAGACGTAGAGTACCCAATGGAAGTTGCTGACAAGGCTTTCGCCGAGCAGTATCATCACCGCGCGCATGACAATTGCGCCCATGATGCCCCAGAACAAAACCCGGTGCTGATATTTGCCCGGGATCGACAGGCTGCCGAAGACCAGCGAAATAACAAAAATGTTGTCCATGGAAAGGCTGAACTCGACCAGATAACCGGTGTAAAACAGCATGCCGGTTTCAAAGCCTTTTTCGTAAATGACAAACAGGCCGAACAATGCGGCAATCAGCATATAGCCGATACAGGCCGCCAAAGAGTCCCTAAAAGAAGGTTCCGCGGATTTTTTGTGAAAAACAAACAAATCCAAAAACAAAATCGTAAAGACAATTACGCCGAAGACAGCCCACATAACGGGGGTTGAGACAATCAGCGGGTGAGACAGCAAATTGTTTATGGTTTCCATGTCAGAGCTCGATGCGAATGATAACGCGGCGGTTTTTAATCCGGTTTTCGGGAATCGGTTCGCCGTAAGGGTTCAGGTTCGGATAAGCCGGAGAAATTCCCGCCAGTCCGACGGCTTTGAAGCGGCTGTCTTCCATGCCGTTGGCAAGCATGGTGCGGACGACCGCGCCGGCACGGGCGCCGGACAATTCCCAGTTGGAAGGAAATTCGGCAATCTGTGATTCTCTGGTGTCGTCGGTGTGACCTTCGACAACGATGCGGAAGCGCTTGTATTTGTTGGAATCAAGCAGGCGCGAGATCTTTTTGATGACCGGAAGCGCGGAAGCCTTGATGTTGGCGCTGCCTTTGTCAAACAGGTTCATGGACGTCATTTCAAGCGTGGCGCCCTGAGAATCGGAGGAGATGATAACGCCGTCTTCTTCCAATTGGAGATCTTTGGCGTCGTTCAAAAAACTGATAATGCTGCTGTCGGACGAATCCGCGGACATGTTGCTGAAGGCGGCCGCCAGCGCGTATTGTATCTGCGCAGCCTTGTCTTTGTCCAGACTTGAGGAGGCGAAAAGAACGATGAACAGCGCCAGAAGCAGGGTTAACAAATCCGAATACGGAATCAGCCAGGTTTCGTCGGCATGTTCTTCATGCGCCGGATGATCGGGTTTTTTCTTAACCATTTTTCCCATGGGTTTGTACCTTTATTCTCTGTCGCGGAGCGATTTGCGTTCTGACTGCGGGATAAACGCCTGAAGTCTGGTTTCCATGGCGATGGAAGAGGCTCCTTCCTGCAACGCCAGGGCTCCTTCCAGAACCATTTTGCGCATTTCGACTTCTTGGGCATTGATTTGCTTCAGCTTGTTGGCAAACGGGTGCCAGCAGACATAACCGGTAAAAATACCGAGCAGCGTGGCGACAAACGCCGCCGCAATGGAGTGACCGAGCTGATCAATGTCGCTCAGGTTGCCCAAAGCGGCAATCAGGCCGATAACGGCACCCAAAACGCCCAGTGTCGGCGCATACATGCCGCATTGGGCAAAAATCTGGGCGCCGGAGCGATGACGTTCTTCCATTTGCTTGATTTCGGCATCGACAACGCTGTTGATAAATTCGCCGTTGAAACCGTCGGCAACCATGGTCATGGTTGCGCGGATAAACGGATCGGATATTTCGTTGGCGCGTTTTTCAATAGCCATAACGCCTTCTTGTTTGGCGGATTTGGCAACGCTGACGAAAAGTTCGAGAATTTCTTGTTTGGAGGTGAATTTTTTTCCGAAAAATATGATTTTCAGAAGCGTTGGAAATTTTTTGAGTTCTTTCATCGGAAAGGCGTTGAAGATTGCCGCCGCCGTACCGGCAAAAATAATCAAAAAAGCAGCCGGATTGATGAGCGCGTGCGGATCCGCTCCTTTCAGCGCCATGCCGACGCCGACAGAAACGATACCGCCGATAAAACCGATAATGGTAGACTTTTCCATAATTCTCCGTCCTAAATAAATTTATTCTAAATCTTATCAAATTATAGACGGAGATATTTTAATTTTAGGTTAAAATTGCAAAAATAAGGCTCGCCGGCCGGCGGCGAGCCTTATTGCGGAGAGCGGAAAATTTATTGGGCGCTTTGAATCTCGGTTACGTCAAGTTCGGTAATGTCGCCGTTTTTGTTGACTTGTCCGGTGACAAAAACAACGGTGTCGGGATTAAACGTTGTGCCGTTCCAGTCGCCGGCTTCGATAACGGCGTTGATGTTGCCGGTGCTGTCGGTGAAGACATAGGTGTCGTTTCCGAGATTTTGAGTCAGATTTCCGCGCAGCGTGACGGTTGCGTCTTCTTCGATATTGCCGATCTGGCTGACGGTCATGACGGCAACTTCGCTGTTGTCCGCGGCATTGTCATTTTGCGCCATGCTCAGCGAGTATGCGCCCAAAAAGGCCGCGGCAGCCAGGCCTAAGAATAAGTTTTTGTTCATGATGATCTCCTTTGATGCTAAAAACATCTCATATATATGCCGCGGAAACGGGCTTTCAATATTATGGAAAAAAGTTATTGACAAACGCTGCGAGACAGATTATTAAATACGAGAATTTTGATGGCGGGATAGCTCAGTCGGTAGAGCAGAGGAATCATAATCCTTGTGTCGTGGGTTCGAATCCCTCTCTCGCTACCATTAAAAAAGAAAGCCGCCTTTGAGCGGCTTTCTTTTTTTAATTTGTAAGAGGCGGATTTGAACCCACAGTGCGGGTTCGACTACAAGGCAAAGGCGGACGGAGAACGCCGGTCGGCTTGCCGATTGCCGCAGTGCACGACGCTCGGCGTCGTCATCCCGAGCGAGCGGCGAAATCAATAGCCGCCTTTGAGCGGCTTTCTTTTTTAATTTGTAAGAGGCGGATTTGAACCCACAGTGTGGGTTCGACTACAAGGCAAAGGCGGACGGTCAGATAAGGTTTGTAAGATGCACGATATATGGAATCCGTGGCACGGCTGTGTCAAAAAAAGCGAGGGCT
>JAFUQJ010000062.1 GCA_017480995.1 Alphaproteobacteria bacterium | reverse complement strand
GTCCGGCCGCATTCGGGATTCGGCGCCGCGCGGCGCCGAATCTCAAATCATAAAACAATCTGTTCGATTTTGAGCGCCAGACCGGTTTTGTCATCGGTTTCGACATAAGTTCCGCGCAAAGTGCCGGGGCCGTGTCCGGGAATCAGCTTGCTGCCGCTGAATTTTCGGCACAACCGCTCAATCGGCGTCTCTTTTTCAAAGCCGATGACGCCGCTGTAGTCCCCGCACATGCCGGCATCGGTCTGATAGGCGGTGCCGCCCGGCAAAATTACGCAGTCCGAAGTCGGGACATGGGTATGCGAGCCGATAACGGCGGAAACCCGGCCGTCGAGATAATGGCCGAAAGCGATTTTTTCGGCTGTGGCTTCGGCATGAAAATCTACGAATATCGCGTTGACATTGCGCCCCAGAGCATAAAGCCGGAGCAGCTTGTCCATGGCCTGAACCGGGCAGTCGACCGCCTCCATAAACAGGCGCCCGACCACCTCGGCCACCAAAATCTTTCTGCCGTCGGGCAGCTCGATTTCGCACGCGCCTCTGCCGGGCAGCGTCTCGGGATGATTGAGCGGCCGCGCAATCTGTCTGCACTCGTCAAGATACGGCACAATCTCGCGCTGATTCCAGACATGATCGCCGGTTACAATCGCAGTGACGCCTTTTTCAAAAAAATCGCGGCAGATGCCGGGCGTGCAGCCGAAACCGTGCGCCGCGTTGTCGACATTGACAATCAGGACGTCATAATTATAAAGCTCTTTGAGTTTGGCAATGCCGTTCATGACCGCTTCCCGTCCGGGGCGGGCCACCACATCGCCGCAATAAACGATTTTCACTTTGGTTTCCCTGAATTGTTTTTTGACTCATTAAATAAAGGAAAACCCCGCTGAAGTCAACGGGGTTTAATCTTAAGTCAGATGAGCGAAACCATTTAGCCGTATATTTACATTCTTATCGAACCGCTTCTCAATAAAGTGGGCATCGTATAAATAAACCACGATTTATTCAGTGACAATTCCCGAAAAAATAATGTTGGCTCGGAAGATCTGCGGGAATACGCACTACGCAGTTTCTCTCTTGATGCCTTAAGACTACAATAAATTTAATTCGTTTGCAAGCAAATTCAACTTTTCGTCCAGAGATTTCAGCTTCCCGGAAATCGCTTCGTCCAACTCAAGGAGTCGCGCATTATCAACCTTTTGTCCATTATCCGGTTCCGCGGCTTTTTTGCCCTTTTTGAGCTCAAAAAGCTCGTCGGCCAGCACCAACCCGACCATGGCCAGCAGCATATTTTCGTTCACCTGCTGGCTGCCGCCGGTCAGAGCCCGCGCCTTCTCGTCGAGAATGCCGGCCAGCTGATAAATTCTGGCCTCCTGTCCGTCTTCGCAGGCGACGGCATATTCGCGCGAATTAATCGTTATCGTTACCTGTGCCATTGTTTTCCAATATCTCGTCCAGACGGCCGATGATGCCGTCGATGTTATCCAAAACGTTTGCCGAAGCGGCGCGCAGCTCTTCGAGCCGTTTGTCTTTGTCCTGCAGCTGCAGCCGCTGCTCTTGCAGCGTGTCGGCAATCCGCTGCCGTTTGTTTTTGAGGGCGGCGTCAAGCCGGATGACCGTCTCGCTCAGGCTGCCGATCGCCTGAGAGGTCCCGGCAAAGTCAAAAATATTGTCCGTCATTGCAGATTTTGCTTTCTTAATTTCAAATCTTCCCTTATTATCAGCGAATAATAAACAACTCTTCACTTTTTACAAGAGAAAATAAAATTATGCCGAAGATTATCCTCAAAATAAATTCCGCTGCCGACAAAATCCATGCCGACGACAATATCTGCTGCTATCTGGCCGAGGCTTCGCTGCCGGCGGAAGTGCTCGAAAACTGCCGCAAAACGGAAAAAATGGTGCTGCTTTGCGGGACAAACGCCGCAGAGGTTTGCAAGGCACGCGGGCTGGACGGAATCGTGATTGAGCCGAATCCTCAAAAACCGCTCAAAGTACAAATCAAAAAAGAACAGGCCGACGCCGGCGCCAAAAAAGCGCTCGGCATCGTCATTCCGGCGCACCGCCACGAAGCGATGCTCGCCGGCGAAACCGAACCGGATTTCGTGGCTTTTAAATTTGCGCCCGAAAATGCCGGCCCGGCCGCGGACGTCATCAAATGGTACAACGAGCTGTTTTTGATTCAGGCGGCGGTCGACCTCAGCGGCGGCCTGCAGGACATCAGCGGAATCGATACCGATTTTGTGATAATAAATTCGCGCGACTATGAAGATTTTGGTTGCTAAAAAGCAAAGTTTATATTAGTTTGCCTATAAAACAATTTGATGTTTGAGACGTTTTAACAAGGAGAAAAAAGAATGAAACAACAGGCAGGTTCAATCAGAATTGGCTGGGTTATCGAATACAAAGGAAAACCCTGGACCGTGATTAAGACCAATTTCGTCAAGCCCGGCAAAGGCGGCGCCTTTATGCAGGTCGAAATGAAATCGGTTGAAGAAGGAACCAAAACCAACGAAAGATTCAGAACCGAAGACATGGTCGAGAAAATGATGGTCGAGACCAAAGACTGCCAGTTTTTGTTTGAAGACGCCACCGGCCTGACCTTTATGGAAAGCGACACTTTTGAGCAGTTTACCATGCCGGCCGACATTTTGGGCGACTCGCGTCCGTTTTTGACCGACGGCATGGAAGTCAAGGTCAGCGTTATCGACGGCAGACCGATTTCGGTCGAGCTGCCGTTGCAGGTCATCTGCACCGTTGTCGAGACCGAGCCGGTCATGAAAGGCCAGACGGTCACCTCTTCTTACAAGCCCGCAATTCTGGACAACGGCGTCCGCATCGGCGTGCCGCCCTTTGTCGGTCAGGGCGACAAAATCGTCGTGGCCACGGCAGACGCGTCTTATGTTGAGAGAGCCAAATAATGTCTTATATTTCCACCAATCTGAACTTTTTGATGACGGCGGTCAAAAAGGCTGCCGGCTCCCTGTCCCGCGATTTTAACGAGATTGAGCAATTGCAGTCTTCCCTGCGCGGACATCAGGAATTTGCCAAAGCCGCCTATGCCCGCGTCAGCAAAGATTTGCGCGCGGAACTGCAAAAGGGGCGTCCGAATTACGCGGTTGTCGCCGGTGCCGAAAACGTGCCGGCCAAGGCGCCGTATTTTCTCATCAGCCCGTTGGACGGCCTGCTCAATTTTATGCACGGCATTCCGTATTTTGCGGTTTCGGCGGCGGTTGTCGAAAATGACGTCGTTACCGCGGCGGCCATTTATAATCCGGCCACATCCGACATGTATTTTGCCGAAAAAGGCAAAGGCGCGTTCAAGGAAGGATACCGCAACCACGAACGTCTGCGCGTATCGGTCCGCAAAGACATGGCCGACGCTCTGGTCGGCGCCAAAGATTCCGCGCTGCAGTATGCCGCGGCCGGCGTTCGTGTCAGCGGCTGCCTGAGTCTGGATCTGGCCTATACCGCCTCCGGCAAACTGGACGCGGTCGTCAGCGCCGAAAATACGCCCGACACCATTGCCGCGGGCATGCTGCTGGTTAAAGAAGCCGGCGGTTCGGTTTATGAACAGAACCAAAAGGACATCCGCAGCGAAGATCTGGCTTCGGTGCTGGCCAGCGGCAACGTGATTGCGGCCAATGCCGTTTTGGGCAAAAAAGTGCACGAGTTGCTAAATAAATAGTCTGAACACAAAAAGAGGGGGAAAAGATGCGCGGGATAGTTATTGCTTCGGCAGCGGCGTTTTTGATGAGCACGGCGGTTGTTCACGCTCAGGAAAATTCGGTTTACGTTAACCTGTCGGTGCTGAACGCACTGGACGCCGCGCCCGCGACGGAACCGGCCGCGCCGCAGTTCCCCATCGTCAAAGCCCAGCCGAAAAAGACAGCCGCCTCTCAAAAGGCCCGCAAAAAAGAGCAAAAAACCGCAGCCAAAGTCAAGGTAACGGTTGCCGAGCCGAACAAGCCGGCGGCAAAACAGACCGAGCCTGTTTCCGAAAAGGCCGAACCGGCGGCTGCTCCCGCGGCAGAACCCCGGCAGGCGGCACCCATTCCTTTTGTGGAAAGCACGGACGAGGTGATTGTCGTCGATGTTGAGCCGATTGCTTCCGGCCAGGCTGACAACGCGGCCGCAAAGCAGCCGGCACCGGCCGACAACGAACTGAAAACGGCTCCGGCCGATATTGACGCAGCAGAACCGGCGGCGCTTGTCAAAACGGAAACAGCTCAGGCCCCCGCCGCAGAAAAAGCCAAGACCGGCGCGGCTTCTGCGGCGGCGCCGCAACAGCTGCTGGTTGACGCCGGCAACGCCCTGCCCGCCGTTAATTCCAAGATTGTTTTTGCCGAAGAAGAAACGACGCTGAACGAGGCGCAAAAAGCGCAGATTGACGCGGTCGTCGGTTCTTTTGCCGATGCCGCCAACAACAAAATCGCCATTTATTCCTACAATCTGGACGACGGCGTCGACACTTTCCGCAAAAAGCGTCAGAGCCTCAACCGCGCGGTAGAAATCCGCAGCTACCTGCTGCAAAAAGGCTTTAAGAATTTCAGCATCAAAGTGCTGAACGTCGACGGCAGTTCCGACAAAATCAATTCGGTTGAGCTTGAAGAACTCAAATAAATTAAAAAAATGTTTAAATAATGCTTGCGTTATTCAATCGAGTAATGTATAAGGGCATAAAAATTATGCAATAAATGAACGAGTTTAGGAGTTTTATAAGATGAAAAAAGGTATTCATCCTGATTATCATAACATTACTTATGTAATGACCGACGGCGAAAAACGCACGGTCAGAAGCACCTGGGGCAAAGAAGGCGATGTTATGAATCTTGAAGTTGATCCCAAATCCCACCCGGTATGGACCGGTGTCCGCCGTTTGGTCGACACGGGCGGTCAGCTCTCCAAGTTTAAGAACAAATTCGGCGCTTTCGGCCTCAAGACCGACAACTAATTGCCGCAGCCGGTTCTTCGGAACTTACGATTTATTAACCTGCATCTTATATTATAAGATGCAGGTTATTTTATACGCGAGGTATCAAAAATGAAAATTGCCCATTATGAAGTTTATGCCGACAAAGGCGACGGCTGGAAACTTCAGGAACGTTTTGCGGCAGAACAGCGGCAGGACGCGTTTAATCTTGCCAAAGAGCATGAGCAGGATAATCATCGCGTCAAAATCATCAAAGAAATCTTTGACGTTATGGACAATTCGTATCAGGAAAGCGTCGAATACGTCAGTAACCTTAACCGCAAAAAAACGCTCAAAGGCGGCGGTTTTGCGGCAGCGGAAGACGGAATGCCCGTTTCCGAAGGCCGGCGCATCACCTACACCGGCGGCCAAAACACGGTGGCCGGCGTTATGCTCAAAATTGTCCTGCTGGTCTTTTTGAGCCTGATTTTTGCCAACCTGTTCGTCAGTCTGGTCTTTCCGCTTCTGGAAATTTTTATCGAAGAAGAAAACAGCCGTTCGGTTCTGTTCAGCGTATTCTTTGTCGTCTTTCTGGCAATGGCTATTCCGCTGCTGCTCAAAAGCGTGCCGTGGTACGTGTGGGTGAGCGACAATAACAAACGCAACAAAAGCGTTAAGGAAAAAGGTTTTTATGATCAGGCCGAATATCTGATTAAGGCCTATAACATCAACAATTCCGATCCGATTACGGCTCCCGCTTATCCCGAAGCACCGCTGGAATACAAACATTACATCATCTCGTTTCTGAGCGAGATGCTTTCCAAGCTCAAATCACCGACGGTTCTGCAAGACAGTTTCAGCCGGCTGGGCGTCAAGCTGCTGGTTTTCGGCGGTTGTCTGGAACTGGCCAGATACAGCCGGCTGACGCTGCCGGAAGCCAATTCGCTTTTGTATGACGCCTTCAAAATTACCGACGGCGACAAAGCCGATCTGGAGGCTTTTTACGAAGCAAAGCGCAGCTACAACGACAACAAAATCGCCATTCTGCTGACCGGTATCGGCGCCTATCTGATGGCGCACGTCGTCAATGGCCGAGAGATGCCTTCGGAGGCGCTCAACATCGCTTTCAACAAATGGGAAAAACAAAATTCCAATCCGCAGAATGATCCTGTTTTATCAGAGCCCGAAGAGGAAGACGCCAAAGAAGGCGACATTATGCACGACTGTATGGTCAGCCTCAAAAGCGACCTCAAGTTTCTGGACACTTCCATTCCGGATTATGAAGCTGCCGCAGCGCAGACCAGCGAGGGCATTCGCAGCATTGTTGCCAATTTGGTCGGCAAATACAAAGGTTTTGACGTGATTGAGGCCGGCGGCATCACCTCAATTCGGTTTCGCAAACTGAACAACGCGCTGCGCTTTTGCGAAGAGTGTCTTAAAGACATCGGCGCCTATCATGACGAAATCGACAGCGACAACATGATCATGCGCAACTGCTGCGCGGTTACCGCCGACAATACAGAAGACGAGCCCAATCTCAACAACTTTTTGAAAGACATGTTCGAGCATATTTACAACAACGAAATTGTCATGACCAAAGAGGTTCAGTCTCATCTGGAAGGAAGCGATTACAAACTCGAATATCTCGGCGAAAAAAACTTCCAGCTGCTCGGGCGCCCGGTCGAATTGTACAAATATCTCGTCTGACTCCGTTTTCTTGCATTTATTGCTGGTTTTCTTGAAAAAAACACTTGTATATTCTCTCAAGAAAAACTATCCTGAGGCTAGTTTAGATTATGAAAATCAGTTCCAAGACAGAGAAAGGATAAAAATATGACTGCACCTCTTATGCCCAGAGCAACAGCAGTGTGGCTGGTTGAAAACACCACTCTGACGTTTCGTCAGATTTCGGTTTTTTGCGAAATTCACGAGCTCGAAATTCAGGCAATCGCCGACGGCGACGTTTCCAGCAATATTCGCGGATTGTCGCCGATTGACAACGGTCAGCTGACCTGGGAGGAAATCCGCCGCTGCGAAGCCGACAACAAAGCCAATCTGGAAATCTGCCAGATGGAACGCAATGTCAAAGCCATGAACGCCAAGGCCAAAAAGGTTCTTTCTCCGTCGCAGAGACAAGACAAACCCGCCGCCGTTCTGTGGATTATCAAAAATTATCCGGACCTCAAAGACAGCCAGATTTGCAAGCTCATCGGCACCACCAAACCGACAATTGAGGCCATTCGCAACGGCACACATAAAGACAGCGCCGTTTTGAGGCCCAAAAATCCGGTAACAATCGGCCTGTGTGCGGAAGCGGATATCGAAAAAGCGCTTTTGGCCGCGCAGCCCAAACCGGTTAAAGAGAAAAAAGCCAAGAAGGCTCCGGCCAAAAAGGCTGCTTCCCAAAAGACGGCCAAAGCCAAAAAGGAACCTAAAGCCAAGAAAGAAACCAAGGCTAAAGCCGCTCCGAAAAAAACGACTGCCAAGAAAGCGCCTGCCAAAAAGGCAGCTTCCAAAAAAACTGCCACAGCCAAAAAGTAGCAGGCAGGCAATAAAAAAATCCCGTCCACAACCGTGAACGGGATTTTTTTCAGATCGAAAAGCGCCCTTAAAATATCTTGAGGACATTGACCTCAAAGGTATAGTTATGAGTGTTTCCTTCGCGCCGGATAAACGCGATTTCGGCACATACGCGGTCGCCTTCTTTGAACGCTTCGCCGCCGGGATTGACAATAATCCGGGCGCGCTCGAGGATGTTTTTCGGATCTTCACCGGTCGGAGCAAAGTACGGCAGATTGTTTTTAATCTCAACCTTGTAGTTGTAGCCCAGCCAGTAACCGCCGGCACGATAGCACGAACCTTTGGCCAGCCCCTGACGGAAAACTTCTTCATTGCGGAACTTGTTTTTGCCGTCTTTTGAGGCTTTGTTTGAAGCTGTTCCTCCGGCAGGCGGTTCGGCTTCGCCGCGGATTAATTCCGCCTTGGGCCGGTTGCTCTGCGAAATAAACACGACGCGGACCATTGCGCGCGGCCATCCCTTCGGAAAACCGTCATTCAAATCGCCGACCTGTCCGTCCGGAAACTGCACCTCCCTGCCGCTCTTGCCGTAAGGAGTTACGGTATAGACCTTGCCGAGCGCGACTTTGCCGTACATTTTGCGCGAGCCTTTTCTGAAGACTCCTTCAATCTTATCCTTCGGCCACGGTTTGAGCATATCGTTCTCGTTTTTCTCTGGTTCGGCGGTTCCGGCAGAGACTTTTGGGGCTTCAACCGGTGTTTGGGGAAGTTCCAGCCGTCCGATCCGGTAGTACTCGCGGTCATTACTCTTTTTGAGTTCGGAAACGATTACCTTGTCATCGGCGCCAAGCGTCTTAAGTTCCGCCGCCAGTCCTCCGGCCGGCTCATACGAACCGTAAATCCCGGCTTTCGCCTCAAACTCTACGATAACGGCGCGCGGACTGACAAAACAGACGGCGGCTTTCTGCGGTACCTTGTCAAACAGAAAATCCGCAGTCAGTTCAAAGACGGGAAGACCGTCCTTCACATCAGAGACAACGACTTCCACCGCGCTGCTTTCAATAAGCGTATCGGGAATTTTGCCGATAATATTGCCATAGCAGCCGCCGGAAGTTTTTACTTTGGCACCTTCGTCAAATACTGACACGATGCTGCCTTTTACCACGTCGCCGACCTCAAAGAGGTTGAACATCTTCTGGATTTTCTCAAGATCTTTCATCTTCTTTTTATTTTAGAAAGTTTAACAATATATACATAGTCTTAATTTCAGAGTGCAGTAGTTATAGCACATTTTGCACTTCGATTCAAGAATTATTTAGACAAAATTTTCTATAAAAGAAAAGGCTATTTTTCGTAGACGGCGCTGCCGAACGGAACTTCTCTGCCTATGCCCTTGGCCAGCATGTTCATGCGCACGAAGCCCATTTCGCCGTTGTCTATCAGTATCCGCGCCCAGACATTGTCGGGACTGTACCCGGTCAGGCGCACCGTTGTGTCGGCCGGCAGTTTTTTCAAAACGTCAAACTCGTCGGACGGGCCGTACATTACCACCGCTTCACGCTGCAAATGATACAAACGGCTGAGATCCGACTTGTTAACCGGAAGATTGTGAATCTTGCCGACGACCACATCGTCAACGGTCTGATCCCGATAACCGGTATTGACTTCCTGATAATAGGCAATTTCTTTGCCGCTGCCCCACCAATTCGGCAGCTGTTTTTCGACAATGAGACCGCCGCCCCAAAAAACGGCAACCGCAAACAGCGCCGCTCCGGGAACCAGAAGCTGAGCCGTTTTCAGAGAAGAAAGTTTCCAGCGGCGCGGCCGCGCAACGCGAATTCCAGCCGCGGCAATAAAACGCTCAAGATAAATTTTTTCGCTCTCATCGGCAAATTCAAGCGCGGCAATCGCCGACGTTACGGCCAGCGGGATGTCGCCGAGCTTTTCATAAGCGACAATGTTATGCAGCAAAACCCGGAAACTCTCGGCCGCCGAAAAGGCGTTGTTGTAATTATGGCGCAGCGCTCGGATATTTTTGAGAATCGCAGCCGGATGCCACCAGCCGAGCAGCCAGTTTCCGGCGGCGGCTTTGGCCAGAACTTTCGGCGCGGCGGACTTGCTCAGGATTTTGAGCGCACGGTTGCGCGAATATTTCCAGCCCCGGCCGCGCACTTCTTCAATTACAAAGGCGCGAACATCGGCGTCCCCCTCAACATCCTTAAACGGCACAATATTTTCATACTCGGGATAAGCGGCGGCGTCATAAACCATTGAAAGCAAATCATAACGCAGACGCGAGGCCGGCTCCTTTAACACATCATAAGCGGCCGACAGTTTCTGAAATTTTTCCAGCGCCCGGTCGTCCTTATTATGATCCGGATGCCAAAACTTGGCAAGATCGCGGTAAGCCTGTTTTATCTGCTCATCGCCGGCCTGCGGCGAAAGCCCCAACAGCTGATAATATCCCAAAGCATCGTACTTCATCTCAGACAAAAACTCCCTCCGGCAGACTGGCCGGACTGTCGGTCTCGGTTTTGACAAAGGCCTGATTCCGGTTGACGGCTATGGTACCGACATAATCGACATTATACAGCGAAGTTTTAAACAAATTGATAATGTGCGCGCAAAAATCATCGCTTTGCAAACGCGCGGTGCGCACAATCAAATCCAGCCGCCGCTCTTTGGGAACCGAAAAGCCGTCAAGTTGAAAAGCGCCGAGTTTGGAAAAATCCGTCTCAATGATAAAACGGGTGCCGCCGTTTTGGCGCCGCGGCGTTTGCGGCTCGTTTTTATCTCGGTCTTTTTTGACCGCCAGTTTGAACGGTATCAGCTGCGAGCCGTCAAACAACGGCATTTCGACAATCCGCCAGGACGGCGTTTCGCGCAGAGCCGAAGACGCAAATTCCTGCAAATTCTGCAGAGCCGCCTGCCCCTGAGTGCCGCCGGCCCGAAGCTGCCCGACGGTTTCGGAACCAAGCCAGAGCCCGGCATCCCGCTCAACCGCCCCTTTATAAAAAGCGTGCAGGTTAGACAGTATCGACCGGTTGAACGCCGGCAGTTTTTGCAGCACCGGCAGCGCCAGCTGCGGAAGTTCGCGCAGCGGTTCAAAGACCTTGAGCAGATTTGTCACCGCCGTGTCGCGATTTTGCAGCAGATGCAGCAAACGGCCGCTGTCGGCCTGCGGAAAAAGCGCTTCCGCCTCCGGACGCGCAAAGATTTTTTGCAGAACTTCAACCGGCAGCGGATTGCGCGCCTCAATTCTGACGTCGGAAACCGAAAGCTCCAGACCGCTCTGCGGCGGCAGGTTTAACGACGTTTCGACCGTTATCCGCCCCAGCGGAGAACTCAGCTGCGTTTCGGCGCCGCTCCCCCGCGGCACGGCGACAAACTTCTGCGCCACCAAATTTTGCAGCGCTTCCGTCACCTGCTGCCGGCCGGCGGCAATCTGCGGCTGCGAACCGGCGTCAAGCGCGGCGCCCAAATTCTGCAAGGTCGTTTTCAAAGGCTGTAAGATATCGGTGCCGGTATTTCCGGCCGTTGCCGGATTTTCAATCCGCACCGCCACCACCGAAGACGGCAGCTGCGCGATTATGCGGTTTTGCAGCGGCTGCGGCAGATTCAACTCCCGCATCGCCTGCGTCGTAATCTGCTGGCCGGACAGCGGCGTCAGTTTTGCCTGCGGCAGGCTGACATTGGTTTCTTTGACAATCGCGGCATCGCGGCCGGGCTCCGGCATTGCCGCCGGCATTTTTTTATCCGAAAGCAGCTGCAGCGTATTTTCAGACACGACTTTGGCAACGAACTGCCGCGTTGCCGAGGTGTCAAACTTAAGCGGAAATTCGCCTCTGGGTTCAAGCGGAATTTTTTGGTTATCGGCCAGAATATTGAGCGTTACCGCCGGTTCGGAACTGCCCGGCGTCATCGCGCCGCCGTTCATCAGCGTCTCCAGCAGAATCATGTCGCCGACCTTAATGTTGGACGGCAGCCGCGCAACGTCGATCATCACGACTTTGTCGGCAACGCTCAGAGAAGGCAGAACCTGCAAAGTCGGATTAATGACATTATCCATTGCTTAACAGCCTCTTGGCAATTGCCACCACGTCTTCGGCAGCCTCCGAATTGGGGTAGCGGGTTAAAATCGTCGCCTGGTTGCGAATGGAATCGCGCACCCGGGTGTCTCTTCGGATTATACCTAACAGCGGCGGATTGATTTTCAAGAAATTGGCGCAGGCCTTGAGCAAAATATCATAGGTCCGCTGTCCTTCGCGCACCGAATTGGCCTGATTGACCACGACGCTGATATCGCTTTTGGGATACTGCATGGTCATGATTTTGATAAAAGCATAGGCATCGGTAAGCGAAGTCGGCTCATCGGTGCAGACGACGATAATCTTCTCGGCCATACCCGACAAAATCCGCACCGGCTTTTCGACGCCGGCACCCATATCGAGGATAATCTTATCATAATCGGCGGCGATGGTGCTCAAATCCTCGCCCAAAATCTGCAGCCGGCCGACCGGCATCGAGGCCAGCCCCGCCGAACCGGAGCGTCCGGCAATCACGTCAAAATGCCCTTTGTCATAATTATAGATAATCTGATTAAGGCTTTTGGCGCCGGAAACAACGCTTCCCAAATCGTCTTTGACCATCAGCCCGAGCTGAATATCAATATTGGCCAAACCCAAATCGCCGTCAAACAGAATCGTTTTTTGCCGCAGTCCGCTCAAAGCATGCGCCAGCGTAATCGAAAACCAGGTTTTGCCGACGCCGCCTTTGCCGGAAGCCACCGCAATCATGTTTTTGCCTTTGCGCGGCGCCCGGGCTCCGACGGTTTTGGGAGCAATTTTCAACTCTTCTCTGTTTTCCATGTTTCCTCTCTTTTCTTTCCGCCGCTTAAGATAATATCAGTTTTGCCAGCGCTCCGGCATCCAGCTCGGCCATTCCTCTGGCGATCGACGAGCTGACACTGGCGCCTGACAAGGCCATGTTACAACAATCGGCAATGCTCAAAATGCTGCCGACGCGCCTTGTTAAATCAAGCCTGGTCGGCAACAGGCCGGTTGCGCCGAGCTCTCCGAAAATTTCCGCCGCTTCTACCGCCTCATAGACATTGCGGCCGGCGTCAAAGGTCAAAATCTTGTCGCATTTCAGGCTGTCGGCAAACGGCGCGACCTTGTCAAGCTCGGCTTTGACAAACGGATTAATCCCCGGCGTGTCAATCAGAATACAGCCGTATTCGGCACTGTGGTTTTTGACATAGCGAAACAATTCGCGCGCTTCTTTATAAAACAAAAAGTCGACTTCCAAAATGCCGGCAAAGGCCTCCAGCTGCTTATTGGCGCCGGCGCGCGTGTTGTCGGTGCTGACAACGGCGGTTTTTATTCCCTTAAGTTTGGCCTGCGTGGCAATTTTGGCAATGGCGGTCGATTTTCCGGAGCCGGGCGTTCCCATAAACATTTTGACGCCCGAGCCTTCCTCAAACAACGGCCGGAAGCGAAACGTCTTTTGCAGCGCCTTTTGCATGACAAACATATCGTCGGCGCGGCCGTACTGCCTGTTTGCCTCGCGGCAGGCCGACAGGACATGATACCGCACCAAATCCAAAACGCCGTGATATTCAAGCGCCTCCCGCAGCGACGTTTCGTCAAAAAAGGCCCGGGTGTCTATTTCCTTGACGCTTTCGTCCTCGGCAAAGTCAAAATCGGTCGTCTCGTCCACGGCAACGGTCAGATGCAGCCGGCCGTCGACAGTCTCGTTTGACAGAATTACGGCGTCATCACCGAGCTCGGCTTTTATCCGGGCCAGCGCCTCGGGCATTGATGCGGCAATGACGTTTTTTATTTTCATCGGCTAGATTTGTCCTATGGTTTTGATCTTGGCCTTAGGGTGAATCTCATTCTGCGACATGACCACCGTCAGCGGCCGGAAACGCTCGATAATCGACCGCACAAACGGACGAACCGACGGGCTGGTCAGAATAACGCCGCTCTGGCCTTTGGCCGCCAGCTCCTCGGTAACGGTGCGGACTTTGTTGATGAAGCCCTGCAGCGTGCTCGGCGCCATGGCCAGCTGACGTTCGTCACCCTCGCCGACAATCGCCTCGGCAAAGGCTTTTTCCCACTCGGCCGACAGCGTAATCAGCGGAATGACGCCAAATTCGTTGGAATAGGCATTGGAAAGCTGACGGCTCAGCCGCGCGCGGACGTGTTCGGTTATCATCATCAGGCTGTGCGTGGTGGTAACGGCCTCGGAAATCCCCTCAAGAATGGTCGGCAAGTCGCGAATGGAAACACGCTCCTGCAACAGATTCTGCAAAACGCGCTGCAAGGCGCCGAGGCTGATTTTGCCGGGAATAAGCTCTTTGATGAGTTTCTGGTGTTCCTTGTCGAGCTCGTCAAGCAGTTTCTGAGTTTCGGCATAAGAGAGAAGCTCGGGCATATTGTCTTTGACCAGCTCGGTAATGTGCGTGGTGACAACGGTGGCCGGATCAACCACGGTATAGCCGCGGAACATGGCCTCCTCGCGGTAAGACTGGTCAACCCACATGGCCTTGAGGCCGAACGTCGGCTCAAACGTCTGCTCGCCGGGCAGCGTTATCGGTTCGCCGCGCGGATCCATAACCAGCAGCTGCGTCGGCCGCAATTCGCCTTTTCCGGATTTGACCTCTTTGATGTAAATATTATATTCGTTGGCCTCTAACTGCATATTGTCCTGAATGCGAATCGAGGGCATGACAAAACCGAGCTCGGAAGCCAGCGCGCGGCGCAAAGCCTTAATCTGGTCGGTCAGCTTGCGGTTGGTCTCCTCATTAATGAGCGGCAGCAAACCGTAGCCGATTTCCAGACGAATCAAATCGACGCGCAGGGCATTGGCAATCGGCTCGTCGGCCGTTTTGGCGAGCTTGCCCTGTTTCTGCTCCTGCTCCATAACGGCCTGAGCCTGCGCCGCCATCTCTTTCTGACGTTTGTCAAGATAATAGGCCGTGCTCCCCGTCAGCAAAGACAACAGCAGAAACGGAACAAACGGCGTTCCCGGAATAACGCCGAGCGCAATCGCCAAAAACGCACTCATGCCGAGCGCCTTGGGATAATTGGCAACCTGATCAAACAAGACCTTGTCGGCAGAATCGGTCATACCGGCCTTGGAAACCAGAATACCGGCGGCAACCGACACAATCAACGCCGGAATCTGACTGACCAGACCGTCGCCGACCGTCAGGCGGGTATAGGTTTCGCCGGCGGCCGAAAAACTCATGTCGTTTTGAACCATGCCGATGATGATGCCGGCAACAATATTGATAAACGTAATCAGCAAACCGGCAATCGCGTCGCCGCGGACAAACTTGGAAGCACCGTCCATGGCTCCGTAGAAAGCGCTCTCTTTGCTCAGATCCTCGCGGCGTTTTTTAGCCTCTTCCTCATTAATCAGCCCCGAAGACAAATCGGCGTCAATCGCCATTTGTTTGCCGGGCATGGCATCCAAGGCAAAACGCGCGGCAACCTCGGCAATACGGCCCGAACCTTTGGTAATGACCACAAAGTTGACCAAAACCAAAATCGCAAAAACAATAACGCCGATGACAAAGTTGTTGCCCATGATAAAACCGCCGAACGCCTTAATGACTTCACCGGCGGCGTCGGGCCCCATATAGCCGCGCGCCAAAATCAATCTGGTCGAGGCCAGGTTCAGAGACAGACGATACATGGTGGTAATCAGCAAAACCAGGGGAAAGGCGCTGAACTCGATCGGCTTTTCGATAAAAATCGCCATCATCAGCACAATACAGGAAAGCGTTATCGAAAAGGCCAAAGCCACGTCGAGCAGCCAGGCCGGCATCGGCAGGATTAAAATCACCAGCATCAGAATGATGGCAATGGCAAAGAAAAGATCTCCGCGCTTGCTTGAGCCGACGAGCATGTCCTTGATTGTTGTTCCGAGAGATTTCTGAAGCGGTGCCGGTGCCATCGGTTTTTATTGTCCTTGTGGTGCGGAAGGCAGGTCAAAGCCTTCTTCCTGATACTGTTTGAGTTTGTTGCGCAGGGTGCGAATCGAAATGCCGAGAATATTGGCGGCGGTCGTGCGGTTGCCCATGGTATGTTTGAGCGTGTCGATAATCAGCTTGCGTTCCATTCCGGCAACGGTCTGGCCGACGGCTGGCGTTTCTTCCGCTTTGACGGCATCGGGATTTTGCAGCATAACGGCTTCGACGCCGATTTCATCGCCGGTGCTCAACAGCACGGCGCGGTGCATGGTGTTTTCGAGCTCGCGGACATTGCCGGGCCAGAGGTAATGCAGCAGCGCATCGGCCGCCTCTTTGCTCAAATCCTTCATCGGCAGTTCGTTGAGCTCGGAATATTTTTTGATAAAATGTTTGGCCAGCACCAAAATGTCGTCCGGACGGTCTTTGAGGTCGGGAATATTGAGGCTGATGACATTGAGGCGGTAATACAAATCCTGCCGGAACGTGCCGTTGCGGACAGCCTCTTCCAGATTGCGGTTGGAAGTGGCGATGATTCTGGTATTGACCTTAATCGGGGCTTTGCCGCCGATACGGTCAATCTCTTTTTCCTGAATCGCGCGCAGCAGCTTGGCCTGAATGCCGATATCCATTTCGGATATTTCATCAAGCAGCAGCGTGCCCTCGCTTGCTTCCTCAAACTTGCCGATACGCCGCGCCACCGCGCCGGTAAAAGCGCCCTTCTCATAGCCGAACAATTCCGACTCGAGCAAAGTCTCGGGGATGGCGGCGCAGTTGACGGCCACAAACTTTTTGTTGGCGCGTTTGGAATTGTCGTGAATAAAGCGCGAGAAAATTTCCTTACCGGTTCCCGACGAGCCGGTCAGCAGAACGCTCGCCTCCGAGGGCGCAATCTGCTTGGCGATTTTCAAAATATTTTCGGTCTTTTTGTCGCCGTATATCAGCGCGTGATTCTCACGCGTGGCCGCAGCCAGCACGGCGCCGATCAGTTCCGGATCGGGGGGGAGAGGAATATACTCTTTGGCTCCGGCCTTAATGGCCTTGACGGCCAGACCGGTATCATTGGCAACGCCGCAGGCTACCACCAAAACATTGATGCGTTCCTGCTCCAAAGAAGAAATGAGCTTATGGATGTCGAGCTTGACGTCAATCATCACCAGTTCGATGCTTTTGCCCGAACGCAAAACCTCAAGCGCCTTTTCGACCGTTGGGGCCAGACTGACCTGACCGCCCTGCTCGATGGCGATTTTGCTGGCGGCGCCGATCTGCCCGTCCAATGTTCCGACAATTAATAACTCCATATCTCTTCTCTTGCTTCTTCCCGCGTCAGTGCTCTGCACTGACAAGTTTAAATACTATTTTGTTGCCGATTTGACAATCTCCGTCATGGTAATGCCCAGCTTGTCGTCAACCACGACAACTTCGCCGCGGGCAACCAGATTGTTATTGACGTAGATGTCTATCGCCTCGCCGACCTTGCGGTCAAGCTCAATGACCGCGCCTTTGTTCAGCTTCATCAGCTGGCTGACTTTCATCCGGGTTTTGCCGAGCACGGCCGAAACTTTGACCGGAATGTTGTAAACGGCCTCGAGGTCGCTGGTCGAGGTCGGGATGTCAAAATCTTCCATACCGGCATCGCTTTTGAGAATCGGCTCATCATTCAGGCTTGAGCTTTCATCCATTTCGTCGAGTTCTAAATTGCGGTTTTCCATTTTCCCCTCTCTTAGTTATTCAGCAGGTCTTCAACCTGAGAAATTGTATGGGCGGCGTTTTTTTCCACTCCGCCGTTGAGCCATTCGATTTTGCAGTCCGAAAGCCCGAGGCTGTCGTCTTTGTGAATGGCGATTTTGCCTTCAAAATCATTTTTTTCCGCCAGACGCGAAAGTTTCGGCGCAATATCGCCGATAATTTCGGGATTAAAACGGAAAGACAGGCTTCCCTCTTTGGCAAAATTCTTAAAATTATCGCCGACAAAAGCCTCAACTTCCCGCACGGCCACTTCGCCCTCAAGCTGCGGCAGCAGCTTTCGGACCAAAGCCACCGCAAAACGCAGCGCATTCTGTTCCTGCTCGGCGTTATTGGTGCTGACGTCGGCCAGAATCGTCATCAGACGGTTGTTGATGCTGTCCAGCAGCAGCGTCTCGGCCTTTTCGCGCTCGGAGACGGCGGCATTATAGCCTTTTTCATAACTTTGTTCTTCGGCGGCGCGGACGGCCTTGTCCAACTCTTCCTGCGAAAAGGAAACTTCCTTTACTTCCGGCTCGGCGGCGGCAACGGGTTCGGCTTCGGCAGTCTTCGCTTCGACAATTTCGTCTTCCGCCGGCGCGGCCTCTTCCGCTTCGGCAGGTTCAACGACCGTCTCCGGAATATATTTCCGGGGTTCTTCGTCGCTGATAACAAAATTATCAAACATATATTTCTTATAATTTGCCAAGTCGGTTATCCCCGTTTTTAATAAATCAGCTCGTCACTGTCCTTACCCTCGCTGACGACAATCTCGCCGGCATTGGCCAGATCTTTGGCGGCGGTGACGACATACTGCTGGGCTTCTTCAACATCGCGAACGCGAACCGGCCCCATCGAATCCATATCCTCTTTGATAATTTTGCCGGCACGCGAAGACATATTGTTGAAAAACAGCTCTTTGATGGTGTCGGACGCGCCTTTGAGGGCAATCGCCAGTTTGTCTTTGTCGATGTTGCGCAGCAGAATCTGAATACCCTGCGCGTCGATGCGAATCAAGTCTTCGAACGTGAACATCAGCGACTTGACGCGATCTGCACTCTCGCGGTTGCGCTCTTCCAAAGCCTCCATAAAGCGGGTTTCGGTATTGCGGTCCAGCGAGTTGAAAATATCGGCAATCAGCTCGTGAGAATCGCGGCGGGTTGATTTCGACAGGTTGCTCATAAATTCCTTGCGCAGCGTTTTTTCCAAACTGTCGAGAACCTCTTTCTGCACCGAATCCATCCGCAGCATACGCATAACGATTTCCATGGCAAAATTCTCGGGAAACAGCGCGATAACCTTGGCGGCATGTTCGGCGCGGATTTTGGAAAGAATAACGGCAATCGTCTGCGGATATTCGTTTTTCAGATAATTGGCCAGAACGTGCTCGTTAACGTTGCCGAGCTTGTCCCACATGGTGCGCCCGGCCGGGCCGCGGATTTCTTCCATGATTACCGAAACGCGGTCTTTGTCCATGGCTTTGGCCAGCAGGCGCTCGGTGCTTTCATAAGTGCCGATCAGGCTGCCGGTGTTGGACAGGCGGTCATTAAACTCGATCAGCAGCTGTTCAACCACGTTGGAATTGATTTTGCCCAGACTGGCCATAATAACCGAGAGCTCTTTAATCTCCTCGTCGTCCATCATCGAAAACAGTGTCGCCGAACGCTCCTCGTCAAGCGAAAGCATCAGAACGGCGGCTTTCTGCTGATTGGAAAGGACATTGTAATCGTCAATAACATTTTGCTTCATTTCGGATTTCCTCAGTTATCGTTATTATACAGCCAGGAACGGATAACATTGACGGCGGCCTCGGGGTTCTTTTCGACCACGGCGTTGAGTTTCTTGAGCGAAGAAACCTTGACGCGGCCGTCAACCTTGTTGAGATTTATCAGCTCGTCGGTGCCTTCGTCGTCTTCGTTCAGGAAGTTGGACAACAGCAGGCTGTCCTCATCCGAGCCGGAGAGCAGTTTCTCGCCGCCGGAAGCCGGTTCGAAGGCATTGTTGATGAGCGGCCGAATAACCAACAAGATAACCAGTACGGCCACGATTGCAACGCCCAAACCCTCGGCAATGCGCAGCAGCTCGTCTTTGGTAAAGCCCATATAGAGGGGTTCCTCAACTTCTTCCGGACCGGACGAAACGCCGGCAAAGCGCATGTTCTCGACATCGACAACGTCGCCGCGGTTGGCGTCAAAACCCACGGCCGACTTAACCAGCGCGGTAATCTTTTCCATTTCGGCTTCGGTACGCGGCCGGTAGACTTCCTCGCCGGCGGCGTTCTTCTCATAGACGCCGTCGACCATAACCGCCGTCGTCAGACGTTTGATAACGCCGGTGTTTTTGACCTTGTTGCGAATGACTTTGGATATCTCGTAATTGATGGTTTCCTCAACCTTGGAATTTTGATTGTATTGTCCGGAATTGGCGCTGACGACGTCGCCGTTGGGAATATTCTGCGCCACCGTCACCGGCTGGGTGTTCTGCCCCGAAGTTCCCTGTTCGGTCAGGGTTGCCTGCGAGCGGATAACCTGACTCTCGGGATCGTAAATCTCTTCGTTGGTGACAACCTCGTCAAAATCCATTTCGATATTGACCTGAGCCTGCGCCTTGCCGGGGCCGACCGTCTTTTCCAAAAGGTTTTGCACCTTGGCCGCCAGTTTGCGCTCCTGCTCCAGGCGCAGCAGCTCGTTGCTGACGTTTTTGACCGCCGGACTTTCGGGATCGCTGAAGTCATTGGTCAGCAGGTTGCCGGCGCTGTCGATAATCGACACGTTTTTGACATCGAGCTTGGGCACCGCCGCGGCAACCAGTTTTTGAATCGACTGGATATTTTGCAGGTTCAGCTTGCCGTCGCGGGTTTTGATGACAACCGAAGCCGTCGGCTCCTGCTCCTCGCGCGAGAACATTTCCCTCTTGGGCAAGACCAGATGCACCCGCGCCGATCTGATGTTGTCAACCGAACGAATCGTCCGCGCCAGCTCGCCTTCCAGCGCGCGAATCAGGTTTACGTTCTGCACAAAGTTGGTCGAGCCGAGCGCATCGGTATTGTCAAACAGCTCGTAGCCGACATTGGATCCTTTGGAAGCCATGGCCAGCTCGGCGGTATCTACCCGCATCTTGTTGACTTCGTCAACCGGCACCATAACCTCGGTTCCGTTTTTGGTCAGTTTGTATTTGACATTGGCGGTTTCCAGGCGCGCCACAATCTGCTTGGCGTCTTCCAGCTCAAGATCCGTATACAGGACGGCATATTCGGAGCTGTTCATCTGAATTGCGATATAAACAAAAAAGCTGATTAAAAAGATGATAATTCCGGCAATGGAAGCCAATCGCCCCGCCGACATGTTCTTTAGTGTTTGCAGTATATTATTCACCTGATTCCCCAATCACAGCGTATTATACAAATAAAACTCCGCCGTCGCGCGGCAGACGTAAATTCCCCATTTATTTACGTTTTAACGTACTTTTTGCCTTTAGTGAATTAATTATTTGAGATATTCACAGCCCGCGCGGCGGGCACTTTTCTTTTTTCCGTCATCTTCGTGCCCTTCTCTTCTTTGTCATCCTCGGACTTTTTTCTTTCTATGTCATTCTCGGGCGGGGCGGAGCCCCAGACCCGAGAATCTTTCTCTTCTCTGTCATCCTCGTGCCCGAGCGAAGCGAGGAATAGACACGAGGATCCAGGGAATTATATGGCTTTATTACCACGTAGATATCCCCGGGTGAACCCGGGGGACCCTGTATTATTGCTGGACCCTCGGGTCAAGCCCGAGGGTGACAGAAAAGGGAGGGTGCGAGGGTGACAGGATAAAAGAAAGAAAAAAGTCCGAGGATGACGGGAGAGAGAGGCCGGGCACGAGGATGACACAGAGGGGCTTTGCGGTCGGGATAACAAGGAGGCTGGACCCTCGGGTTAAGCCCGAGGGTGACGGAAAAAGAGGGTGCGAGGGTGACAGGATAAAAGAAAGAAAAAAGTCCGAGGATGACGGGAGAGGCCGGGCACGAGGATAACGGGAGAGGAAGACCGGGTGCGAGGGTGCAGAGAAACGTGTCCGGACTTTTTTAATTGCAAATTAAGAAATCTCTTTTATACTGACTTTGCTTTCGGGTGTTCCGAAAGCGGAGTGTAGTAACTCCTTCCAAGAAAAAAGAACAACTCCTTAATATGGGGAGCCGGGGATATAAGCATGCCTGCATGTCGAATAACCCGGACTGTTCTTGGACAGTTACTAACTCCCCGCCTTAATTCTGTTAAGGCGGTTTTGTTTTAACAAAGGTTTATCCTGCTATTGTCATCCTCGGACGGCACGAAGTGCCTGATCCGAGGATCCAAGACAATAAGCCTGTCATTCAGTTGGGATTCTCGGGTCAAGCCCGAGAATGACATAAAAAAACCAAACCCGAGCATGACAGGAACTTATGGCAGACAAGATAAACCAAAACAAATCAGGAGTTTGAATAATGAACAACAAATTTCAATACAGATTTTTATTATCGCGCGACGAGGCCAAAAAACACTGGCTCGATATCCGTCGCAGCCTTGGCTCATGGCTTAACGAAACGCGCCGCGCCCAGGAGCTGAACCTGGTCGACGTGGCGGATTCCCTGTCGCTGCCGATTACCACGCTCGACGAGCTGGAGTCCGGCGACGGCAAAATCAGCCTCGACCGGCTGCTTTATGTCTGCCGTTTCTACGGCGTCGCCCTGGACATCAGCCTCAAAACCTTTGACGACGTCAATTACAACCGCGACGACGAACATGCCGCCGCGCAAATGTTTCGTGAAAACCGGCCCAAGGAGCAGGAAGATGTTAAGTAAAGACGAAATCCGCTTTCTAATCGGAAACGCGGCGGCCGACTGCGGCGAGCAGCTGCGCAGCCTGCGCCGCGCCCGCGGACTGAAACTGACGACCGTCAGCCGCGAAACGAAACTGAGTATTGAAGAAATCGACAAGATTGAGAACTGGTGCATGGACACGCTTAATCTGGAAAGCGTCGTTAAGCTCGCCGCCTTTTACGACAAGCGGCTCTATATCGACTTCCGACAAATCGATGACTTCGATTAAAAAAAGAACCCCGCTCTTTCGAGCGGGGTTCAAGTTTCAGGAGTAATCTTGTTCTAAGTCCTAATTCTAGGTCATTCTGGTGAGTTCATCCAGCATCTCGTCAGCCGTCGTAATAATCTTGGTAGCGGCCGAATAAGCGCGCTGGGTGATAATCATGTTGGAAAACTCGGTGGCCAAGTCTACGTTCGACTGTTCCAGAGAGTTGGACTTGATTTCTCCGGCGCCGTCGCTGCTGGCCATTTTGAGCAGAGCCTGTCCGGAATAGTCGGTCTCAATCCAGACGTTGCCGCTCAGGGCGTTCATGCCGTTGGCATTGGAGAAGGTCGCCAGAGGCAGAATAGCTATCGGACGGGTTTCGCCGTTGTCATACAAAGCGGTGACAACACCCTGCTCGTTGACGCTGACGCCGGCAAAACTTCCGAACGTTGCGCCGTCCTGCTTGATGTAGTTGGTGGTGAAGTTGCCCGACAGGCTGGTCAGGCCGTCGTTGGTGCCCGGGTTGCCCTGAATCAAGCTGATCGGCGTGCCCTGGCCATAGTCACCGTTCATGTTCTGCGCGCCGTTGGCCCATTCGATTTCCATTTCGCCGACATAGGTATATTTCGGCGTGCCGTCGGCATTGAACTTGATACCCGGAACCATTGAACCGGCTTCAACCTCGGTGTTGTTTACCTTGAAAGAATTTTGCAAGGTAACGGCGTTTTTGGTCAGGTCTACAAATTTGCTGGCATCGCCGTTGCGGCCCGTGCCTTTTGCCACGTCGCCAAGATTGGTGAAATCAAGAGCCAAATCCGGTCCGGTCGAAGACGGAATGAACTGGATCGAGGTACCGCTGGCGGTAACGCGCTCCGGCTCGGTAATCTGAGCGCGGATTTTGTTGGCAACCAGCTCGGCCAGTTTAACGGGACTGAACTCTCCGTTAACCACCGCATCGTCCAGAGCAATCTCGTTGGCGGCAGTTCCGTTCTGGGTGAAGGTAAAAGTAACGCCGCCGACGCTGAACGTCTTGTTCAGGTACTGGCCGCTGTCGTCCTCCGTAAAGCTGATGGTGGCCGTATTTTTGAGCTCGTCGTCAATCGCCTGAATGGTGAACTGACCGGTTGCAACGCCGGATTCATTGGGGTTGACGGCCGACTGGAGACAAGCCAAAGTCTTGCTGCAGTCGATATCCAGAGCACCGCCGCCGACAGACTGAACAATGCTGATGGTGCCGTTTTCGTCGCTGAAACGATTGGCGCCGGGCATGTTGGCCTGAATAACCTCAAGGAACTTGGCGGTAAAGTCGCCGACGGAAACGACGCCGGTCGAAATGTCTACGCCGATGTTGCCCGGCTGAGCCGTGGCTCCCGGCGTTCTCAAGAACTCGAAGTTAAAGGTTTGTCCGGTTTGCTGGTCGGTAATGCTGATGGTCGAACCGTTGGACGGAATGGAGCTGAATTCCAGCTGGCCGGCCGCGTAATAAACGTCTTTGGACGAATCGGCCGCATTTTCGCGGTTTCCGGTCAGGGTAACGGAAGCTGCGCCGCTCGGAATCGAGGTCGACATGCCCCAGCTGTTGGAGCTCTCTTTGGTATAAGTCAGATTCAGGTTGCTGGCATTGCCCAAGCTGTCATAAATCAGCGCGCTGACCGAATGGCGGCCGCCGGCAGTCTCGTTGGTCGGATCAAAAATCGGATCCCCGGACGGCAGGTTGGCACCGTATTTAATCTGCTGCGTCGGACTGGCGGAACCGCCGATGGTCGACAGGTTAACGGGCTGAAGATTGCGCGAGTCGACAATATTGTCATTGATATAGACGGTCTTGCCGGTGCTGTCGTAATAAGCCTTCATGTAATTGATGCCGTTGATATTGACGACGGTCGCGGCCTCGTTGCCGTCCCACGGAAGCAGAGACCAGCCCTGAATATAGTATCCGGCGGAATTTTTCAGATAACCGCTGTCATCGACGTCAAAGTCGCCGGCGCGGGTATAGGCCCAAACGTCATTGGCTCCCGGATTGGCGGAAGAGTTGACGACAAAGAAGCCGTTGCCGCTGACGGCCAGAGCCGTCGAGGACGAGTTGGAAGCCAGCAGGCCCTGCGCATTAATCGTCTGCTTGGCAACAGGCTGAACGCCGCCGGGCGAATAATAGTTGGTTGATGTCTGCGCCGTTACCAATGTTTTGAAGGCGGTGTTGTTGTTTTTGTAACCAATCGTGTTTACATTGGAAATATTGTCGGAAATGGCACCCATAGAAGTCGACTGGGCGGCCAAACCCGAAATACCCGATTGCATTGCACCAAATAAACTCATTTCTTTTCTCCTAAAACTTTAATAATTACGCTTTGGCCGTTTCTTCGGAACCGGAGGAATCGTCCCCGTCCGAAGAATCGCCGCCGCCGGTATTCTCATCATTAAAATAGTTGTCATCGCGCATGGTCACGATATCGCCCAATCCGGCGGTTACCGCATTGCCCAAACCGATGTAAACTCCGTTATCGTCATTGGCAACGCCGGTCACTTTTCCGAAAATGGTGGTGGTAACGGTTGCGGCGGTTTCTCCGCTCGCGACTTTCGGCGAAACAATGATCTGATAGGCACCGTCTTCCAACCGGTTGCCGTCGGAATCCTTTCCGTCCCAGGTAAACTCATGCGTTCCTGCGGTTGTCCCTTCTCCGCTGGTGCTGTAAACGACTTTGCCGTTCATGTCCTTCACCAGGATTGAGACAGACTGAACATCCTTGTTCAGCGTATAGGTCGCTTTGGCCTTGCCGTCCTGAAGAGGCATAACGTCGCCCAGAACCTGAGCGGTTTTGCCGATATAGGAGACAGCCTGCGCCCCAAGGTTTGCCACTCCCAAAGAAAGCAGACTATTCAGCTTATCATTCATCTGAATGGATTGCTCGACATTGGAATACTGAACCAGCTGATTGGTAAACTCGGCGGTATCCATCGGATCCAGCGGATCCTGATATTTGAGCTGCGTCGTCAGCAAGGTCAGAAAAGTGTTCATGTCCGCCGACAGCGTCTGGCTGCTGGCGTTGGTGCTTGCTGCGTTCGTCTGCACCGAACCGGTAATTGAACTGATATCTACCATGACGGTTCTCCCCTAAACCTAAACCCGGATATTGAGTCCCTGCGCGGGATCCCAAGTCAGGTTATCATTACTAACAAGTTCTTCATTAGATTCCTGTTCCAGAACGCTGCCGATAAAGTTTCTGAGCTCGGCATCGCGGTTCTGTTCCTCTTCGCCGCGGAAGCTGAAACTAAAGCTGCCGCCGTCGGTGTCGAAGCCGGCGTCGCTAAACGCCTTTTGCAGGCTGTCGGCTTCTTTTTGCAGAATCTCCAACGTGTCCTGACGGCTGGCAATAATTTCCGCCTGCAGTTTGCCGTCTTTGGAAATCTGCATTTTAATCTGAACATGTCCCAAATCTTCCGGCTTGAGCTGAATATCGATTTTATCGACGCCTTTGACGGCGGATTTGGTGATGTTTACCTTGACCTGTTCAACGGCCTCGCGGCTCATGCCCTTATATACGTCGCGGAACGAAGTATCCTCGGCTTTGACGCCGGCGCCGGCTTTCAGCGGCAGCGAGGCGGCCGCGCCGTTCAGCGCCGAATGAGCCGCGTTCAGAGAAGATACAGTCTCGGCCGAGACAGACTTTGCCGCCTCGACAGAAACCTGAGCGTCGGCGGCTGTCGGCATTGCGGCGCCCGCGGCGGCCGGCATATTGGCCTGAACCGGGGCGGTATTCTGCCGGGACTGCGCGTTTTGCAGCAGACCGGCGGCCTGATTTTTGCCATCCGATACGACAGATTTGTCTTTAACCACCGATTTTACAGCTTCGTCGACAACGGCAGCGCCCTTAATCAGGCTGCCGGTATCGGAGTGGGAAAATTTTTCCTCTCTGACCTCGACGTCAATTTTGGCTTTTCGGCCGTCCAGCTTGGCGTCCAGAATCTGCGCCTGTTCGGCCAGAGCCTCGTCGACGACGGGAGCTTCAGCCTCTCCGGCCAGCGGAGCCGCTGCCTTAATATCAGACGTCCCAAAGCGATTTTCAACAGTTCCGGAAAACTCGGCCGGAATTAATTCGACCATATTTTCCGCAATCTGAGCTCCGGCAACGAACAGCCGTCCACTCTCCGAAGCCTGCTGCAATTTAGCCGCCAGCTCGGCGCCGCTCATCGTGACAATCTGCCCGGAAGCCTGATCCAAAACGCTGACTTCGGCCAGAGACGCCAGACCGGACAAATCCGCATTCTGCGGCAGCAGAACCACTTCCGTGCCGTTCATAACCGCCGCCACCGGCGCCTGAGCCGCATTCTGCAAATTCATTTCGCGCGTAACCGGCTCGGCATCCGAACGCGGCTGAATCTCCGCGGAAGGAGCCGTTCCGGCCTCGGCGCGGGGAGCCGGCCGTTCGTCTCTTTGCGAAGCCTCAATCGCCGCCGCCTCGGGAGTTTCCTTATCTTGACGCTCCTCTTCTTTTACCGGCCTGTCATTCCGCTCAACAGCGTTGTCCTCGCCGCGCGCGGGCCTGTCTTCCCTGACGGGTGTCTTTTCCCTTTCTTTAACGGGAGCTTTCAAAGAAGCGTCCGCCGCCGCAGACGGGCGGGCGTCAAAGCTCCTGACATCCGAACCGATTAACGCGTCGGGCGACAGCGAAGCTCCGGCAACCAGGCTGGCAAAAGCCGGCGCCTGCGCCGTTTCTCCGGCATTTTGCGACTGAGCTCCGTTTTTTCCCAACAGAAACCGGGCGAGCGGGTTATTTACTTCTTTTACATTCATGACCTTAAATCCGTAAAAAAATTTTTAATCTGAAGTTATCCATGCAAATTGCGTGCCAATTTTGCCGAAAACCGGCAAATCTACTAAAAATTGCCGAATATATTTTACACAACCAAATTTGGGAAAACCGTATTTTTTTGCAAAAATCAGTAATTTTGCGGTCATTTCATCAAAAAACTGTGCGTTTTTTATGCCAAAAGCAATATTTTGTTGTGTTTTGAGGAAATTTGTAATATCTTGGGGCAAGAATTAATTTATAAGACTAACTATATAGAGAGAAAAACTTATGACAAACAATCTGGACACTAAAGTTATCGGTAAACTGGCCGAGATTCTGGACAAGAACAACCTTACCGAAATCGAATACGAAGACGAGGGCTGCCGAATCTCCCTGAGCCGCGCCGTTCAGGGCGCCGTTGCGACTATCGCCGCGCCGCTGCCTGTTCCGCCGCCGGCTCCGGCCGTTCCGCTGTCGGCTGCCCCGGTTGCTCAGCTGGCCGCTCCGGCCGCCGCTGCCGGCGAAGACTATGCCAATGATCCGAATGCCATTAAGTCTCCGATGGTCGGCGTGGTTTACCTGTCGGCCGATCCGAACTCGCCGAATTATGTCAAACCCGGCGACAGCGTCAAAGAAGGCGACATCGTCTGCCTGATTGAAGCCATGAAAACCTTTAATCCCGTTAAGGCCCACAAATCGGGCACCGTCAGCAAAATTTTGGTTGAGGGCGGCGATCCGGTCGAATACGGTCAGCCTCTGGTCGTTATTGAATAAACCGGCTCTCACTTCAATAGGATTTTATCATGTTTGAAAAAGTATTAATCGCTAACCGCGGCGAAGTCGCTTTGAGAATCCACCGCGCCTGCCGCGAGATGGGCATTAAGACCGTGGCCGTCCATTCCGAAGCCGACGCCACCGCCATGCATGTGCGTCTGGCCGACGAGGCCGTCTGCATCGGTCCGGCCCGTTCCGCCGACTCTTATTTAAACAAATCGGCGATTATTTCAGCCGCCATTATCAGCGGCGCCGACGCCATCCATCCCGGTTTCGGCTTCTTGTCCGAAAACGCCGACTTTGCCGAAATGGTCGAAGAACACGGCATTACCTTTATCGGCCCCAGCGCCGAACAGATGCGCCTGATGGGCGACAAAATCACCGCGCGCAAAGCCGCCGAAGAAGCCGGCATCCCGGTTACGCCCGGATCGCCCGCGCTGGAAAGCGTCGAGCATGCGATTGAATGGGCCAACAAAATCGGTTATCCGGTCATTGTCAAAGCAACGGCCGGCGGCGGCGGCAAAGGCATGAAAATCGCCTTTAACGACGACGAGATGAAAGAAGCCTACACCATGGCGCGTGCCGAGGCCAAAGCCGCTTTTACCAGCGACGTCGTTTATATGGAAAAATATCTGCAGAAGCCGCGGCATATCGAAATGCAGATTCTGGCCGACAAATACGGTCATGTGGTGCATCTCGGCGAACGCGACTGTTCGATTCAGCGCAACAACCAAAAAGTGATTGAAGAAACGCCCTCGCCGGCTCTAAACGCTGAACAGCGCAAGGAAATCGGCGACATCGTCCGCAAAGCGGTTGAAAAAATCGGCTACACCAACGCCGGAACGCTTGAGTTTCTGTTTGAAGACGGCCGTTTCTACTTTATGGAGATGAACACCCGTCTGCAAGTCGAGCATCCGATTACCGAAGCCGTTACCGGCATCGACATTGTCCGCGAGCAAATCCGCATCGCCAGCGGCGCGGCGCTCGGCTATACGCAGGACGACATTGCGTTTAGCGGGCATGCCATTGAGTGCCGCATCAATGCCGAAGATCCCGAGACCTTTGCGCCCTGCCCCGGCAAAATTACCGAATGGCATGCGCCGGGCGGCCTGGGAATCCGCGTTGACTCCGAGATTTATTCGGGTTACAGCATTCCGCCGTTTTATGACAGCATGATTGCCAAGCTGATTGTCAGCGGCAAAACCCGCAACGCGGCGCTGATGCGTTTGCGCCGGGCGTTGGAGGAATTTGTGATTGACGGCGTCAAGACGACTATCCCGCTGCAGCAGGATATCATCTCGCAGGCCGAATTTATCGACGGCCAGTATAACATTCACTGGCTTGAGAAATTTATGAATTCCCGCAACAAATAATAAATTCCACCCCGTTTCGCCAGAAGCGGGGCGTTTTTCTGTCATCGGGAATCAGTCGTCAGCGATCAGTCTGGACGGCAAGCCGCGGATAACGTTTTAATAACTTGAAAAATAAACCGGCTGTGTTAATAATAAAAAAAGTTTATGTTTATAAGGATCGGATAATGCGCTCAGGGTTGATTTTGTTCTTGCTGTTGGCTGCCGCCGTTTCGGCCGAAGCCGCCGAAACTCAGGATATTGTCTCTTTGTTTGACGGGACCTCGCAGGAAGGAAAGGTCGACTCGCCGGAAGAAAAAAAGGAAGACAGCGGCATATTTTCCTTCTTAAACTTCGGCCGGATGAAAAAAGACGCGCCGAAAATTACCGTCGCCGACGAAAAACGTTTGTCGCCCTTTGAGCAGTCCGTAAAACTGGCCGACGGCGGCGATGTCAATGCTCAGCTGCTGGTCGGTTATTCGTACCTCTACGGACAAAACGGCGCCGCGGTTAACTATGACAAAGCCTTTGAATATTACGCCAAAGCCGCCATGCAGAATGACAGCGTCGGACTCAACAACCTCGGCAGTCTCTATTACAGCGGCGTCGGCGTCAGCCGCAACACGGCCAAAGCCGCTATTTTGTTCGAAAAATCCGCTTCTCTCGGCAATGCCGAAGCCGCGGTTAATCTGGCTTTTATCCTGATCAGCGGTAACGGAGTTGAAAAAAATCCGGCCGAGGCGATGAATTTGTTTGAAAAAGCCTCTTCTTCCGGCAACGTTTCGGCACAATTTATGTACGGCTATGCCCAGTATACCGGCCGGCTGCGGGCGCAGAATTACGCGGCCGCCGCGCCGTTGATTAAAAAGGCCGCCGACGCCGGTTTTGACGAGGCGCAGTATGTCGTCGCCCTTATGTACATTAACGGCCTCGGTTTTCCGCAGCACTACGGCAACGCCGTCAAATATCTGCGCAAGGCCGCCGAACAGGGCAGCGTTGAAGCGATGATGACCTTGGGCGACATTTATGCCCGCGGCGAAAAATACAAAAAAGACATTTATCTCGCGCATATCTTTTTTAACCTTGCGGCTGTCCGCGGCGCGCCGACCGCGGCCGAAAAACGCAGCGTTTTGGAAGAAAAAATGAAAATCGAAGAGGTTTTGCAGGCGCAGACCGAAGCTGAAAACTTCCGCGAAAAAATAAGCGAAATAACTTCTTACATCCGCCAGACTTTCGGTACCGGCATCCGCGCGTTTGTGGACGAGGCAAAGTAAAAATCCGCCGAATAACAAGAAAGCCCCTCATCAGAGGGGCTTTCTTGTTATTCGTGACTCGTGATTCGTTATTCGTGATTCGTTATTCGTGATTTGCGTTAGAAGCATGATTGTTTAAAATGCTTTCAGCTCTAATTCCTGATTTCTGATGACTGTTTCCGTCACCCTCACGCCTCCTCTTTCTTTTTTCGGTCACCCTCGGGCTCGACCCGAGGG
>JAFUQJ010000061.1 GCA_017480995.1 Alphaproteobacteria bacterium | reverse complement strand
TCGCCGCATTCTTCGGCGAGCAGGCAGCATTCGTAAAACTTGTCGGTCAGATTAAAACCGCGCTCCCGTTTCATTTGCATTACATATTCCTGAAAATCCTTCAAAGTCGGAGAGTTTTTTAATTCCAGAGTCATCTTTTCCCTAATCGTAAAAATTTTGATTCAAAAGTTTTTGTCAAAGCACTATGATTGTCTATATTTTAACAATCCGAGCCGCAATGACTGAAAAAATAGCTGTTTTAATCTCATGTTACAATGAAGAAACCACGATTGTCAAAGTGATAAACGAGTTTTGCCGCTTTGTGCCGCAGGCAGAAATATACGTCTACGACAACAACTCAACGGACGGAACCGCTCAAGCGGCGGCCAAAGCAGGCGCCCTTGTCCGCCGAGAACCGCGGCAGGGCAAAGGAAACGTCGTACGGCGGATGTTTGCCGACATCGACGCCGACATTTACATCATGGCCGACGGCGACGGAACCTATGACATCAGCCAAGTCCCGGAGATGATTAAAGAATTGCGCGACAATAATTTGGACATGATCGTCGGCGCCAGAAAAGAGAATCATGCCGGCTGCTATCGTCCGGGCCACCGCCTTGGCAACAGGCTGCTGACTTTTCTGGTCAATTTTTTTCTAAAAGGAAATCTGCAAGACATTCTTTCCGGCCTGCGCGTTTTTTCTCGCCGCTTTGTCAAAAATTTTCCCGCAACGAGCCGCGGCTTTGAGATTGAAACCGAATTCAGCATTTTTGCCCTGTCGCGGCGCCTGCCGATCAAAGAAACCGAAACGGATTATTTTCCGCGTCCGGAAGGCAGCGTATCCAAATTGTCAACCTGGAACGACGGCGTAAAAATCCTTAAGACAATTATCAATCTGGTCAAAGAAGAACGGCCGCTGCTGTTTTTTACGATCATAGCCACGATGCTGTTTTCGGGAGGCACAGCTCTGGCGGTGCCGATTTTTGTCGATTATGCCCGGACAGGGCTTGTTCCGCGGTTTCCGACAGCAATCTTGATTACCGGAATTATGATTTGCGCAGTCGTCAGTTTTCTGATCGGACTGGTTTTGGACAGCATTGCCGCGGCCAGAAAAGAAGCCGCTCATCAGAATTATCTGCATACAACACAAAGAAAGACACCCGATGAAATCGATTTTTGACCGCTTTATAAACGCCAATCCGGCGATGTTTGTTTTCTTTGCCGCAGTCGGAAGCCTGTGCTGTATTATCAGCAAAAACGAAAACTTTTTCGACTTTGCCAATTATCATTATTATAACGCTTTTGCATTTTTGAACGACAGGATGAACCATGACATTGTCCCGGCATCCGTCAACACCTTTTTTAACCCTTTGCTCGATTTGCCCCTTTATCTGATTATCCGCTATTTTAATGACAACCTTACCGCGGCCTATGCTCTGCAGGGACTGTGGTTCGGTTTTCTGCTGTTTGCCTTTTTTAAGATTGCCTCTTTGTTTTTTGACCTCCGGACGCGTGAAGGACGCGTTTTTGTTCTGCTGGCTTGCGCAATTGCCGCAACCGGTCCGATGACATGGTTTCAGGCCGGCTCCAGCACGAATGAAATTCAGGTGGCTTTTTTTGTGCTGACGGGCTTATATCTCCTGCTCAAAATGATTAAATACCGGCAGCTTCAGAACAAGTACACGTTTCTGTTATCCGGCTTGATTCTCGGCGCGGTTCTCGGCCTCAAACCGACAGCGGTTACCGCGGCGGTCGCCGCAGGAATCGCTTTGATCATCTGCCGCAGGCATTTGAAAAGGCCGCTGTTGTTTATTCTGTTTTTTGCCGGCGGCGGTCTGGCCGGTTTTTTGCTGACAAACGGCTGGTGGATGTACAAATTGTATTCGTTATACGAAAATCCGTTTTTTCCGTTTTTCAACGGAATTTTTCATTCTCCTTATTTTGATGATTTTAATTATTCGGACCGACGTTTTATTCCGCCGCTGAAACTCGCCCTGTTTTGTCCTTATCTGTCAAAGGTTAGCCATTATTGCCATGCCGGAACTTATTTTACGGACCTTCGTTTTCCGCTTTACTATTCGCTGGTCGTCGGCGCCGCAGTCTGGCTGGTATGCCGGCCGCGAAGACTGAAGGCGTTTTTTCTCGGGCGCCGCGCGTGGTTTATGTTGTTTGTTTTCATGCTTTTGAACTATGTTTTGTGGCTGGCCTTTTTTGCAATTCAGCATTATCTCGTCGTTTGGGAGATGCTCGGAGCCCTGCTGACAATCAAATTCATTTCCCTGTATCGGCCCCGGCAATCTAACGTCAAATTCATTCTTTATTATACCGCGGCAACGATTTTGTGCGGTATCCTGCTGATAACGCCCTTTATTGACGGCGGTTTCGGAAACCGCCGCTCGGACAATAAAATGATCGACGTCAGCCCGGTAGTTCTGCCGCCCGGCACGCTCCTGAAACTTTACAACCTTCCGTTGGCCGGCATAATTCCGCTCTGGGCCCAAAACAACGACTTCCGCGCACTCGGTTACATGCAGTTTTTTGACGACCTGCACATGCGCGGTTCAGATCTGGACGAACGCGGAAAATTCCGAGAAATGCGCGACGAAATCGAAAAAACGCATACGGGGCCGGTGGTTGTCTTGTTCCGAATGCCCGTGCAGAAAGCGCCTTTTTCGATAATAATGCGGGCAATGGCTCCGGAGCTGAACGGAAAAAACTGCCATATCCTGCCAAGCTCGTTCGCCCCGATTTTTTCGCAGCATATTTATGTCTGCGTCCCCAAAGAGCTCGAAAATTTTATTTTCGGTCAGAAAACGCATTTTGAACCGGCACGCTGAATGTTGTTGTTAAGTTATATCCGAAAGTTGAAATTAACTTTGCATTAACCTAAATTATATATATTAAAGATAAGGGCGAGCCTTAGAAAACTATTGCAAACCCCGGCGTTTTGTGCTAGACAATTGTTAAATTTGGACTATGGATTTCTGAAATGATAATTGATAGTAACAATAAAAAGCAAAAGAGCATTCTTACCAACAAGTGCTTTTATCAGACGACGGCACGGATTATGCGTGACTTTGAAGAAAATGGTTACGCCAACTCGGCCGACGAGACGGCCAAAGTCATCGCCGCCTATCATGACATTGTCAAAAAGAAAGCCAAAAACACCTATAATCAGGATTACAACACCGCGTTCAAACGCATTGACGGCGCCATTCAGTCGCTGGCCAATCAGGTTTTTTACGACTGTGACAAAAAAAGCCTCGACTACGCTTATCATTCTTTTGAAGAATTTGACCATATCGGCGCAATCGTTACGCGACAGAGAGCCAAAAAAGGCGCTTTGTAATCCCAGTCCCTTTTTCCGTGCATCTTCCGAAAACTTTGGTTGCCAAACAGCCTTTTA
This sequence comes from Alphaproteobacteria bacterium, assembly GCA_017480995.1. GTDB lineage: Bacteria > Pseudomonadota > Alphaproteobacteria > RF32 > CAG-239 > CAZU01. The sequence goes on along the minus strand of JAFUQJ010000061.1, from coordinate 11,952 downwards.
TGTTTTAATGATTAAGTATTATTGAAACTATGAGGATTTTTGACATGTCTAGAATTTCTTTAATCGGCTGCGGACGCTGGGGAACTTTTTTGGGCTGGTATGCCGCCAATTACAAAGGTTTTGACGTTGATATGTATGATATTCCGACGTCGCCGAACTTTGTCGAACTGCGCGATACCCGCAAAAATGCCTATCTGAGCCTCAGCGACAACATGTATCTGACCGACAAGCTGGAAAACGTTCTTAAAAACGATTTGATTATCGTGTCCATCGGCTGTCAGTATTTTCGCGGCCTGTGCAAGGAACTCAGTGCCCATGACCTCAAGGGAAAGACTTTTCTGCTGGCGATGAAAGGGCTGGAAGAACCCAGCGCCACTACCATGCTCGACATTATGCGCCAGGAAATCAAACAGGAAATTCATATCGGCACGCTCGGCGGCCCCGGACATGTTCAGGACTATATGAAAAAGGTTCCGTCCTGCGCCGTGATTGACAGCGACGAGGAAGCGACCAAAGACTTTTTAATCAAAACCTTTTCCAGCGAGCTGATTCGCTTTTATTACGGAGCCGACCTTATCGGCAACCAGATCGGCGCCGCGCTCAAAAACGTCATCGGCATTGCCGCCGGCATTCTGGACGGGCTCGAATGGTACGGCCTCAAGGGCGCCCTGATGGCTCGCGCACCGGTTGAAGTCGGACGCTTTATTCAGCATTTCGGCGGGAATCCGCACACGGCATACGGTCTGGCGCACCTGGGAGATTACGAAGCGACGCTGTTCTCCAAGCACAGCCACAATCGCACGTTCGGCGAGCGTTTTGCCCGCGGCGAAGATTTCGGCAAACTGGCGGAAGGCGTGGCAACGCTCAAGGCCGTCAAGCATATTGCCGACGAAAAGGGTATCGACATGCCGATTTGTCAGGCGCTTTATGCGGTGGTTTACGAAGGTGCCGACATAAAATCGACTATCCGCGGGATGTTTGAACGCGATTTGAAACAGGAATTTGAAATCTGTTAAGACATAAGCCCCGCCGGTGAGCGGGGCTTGTTTTATCTGTCGATCAGCTCGATTTTGACTTTCTTGTCCAGAAAGGCGGCCAGCTGCCGCAAAACGCCGGGACGGTATACCTCGCGCCCCAGAGTGAGGCTTTCCATGACTTGCAGCGGAATGCCGGTCTGCTCGGCAACGTTGACAATGGAAAGGCGCTTTTTAAACAACAATTCGTTTATCTGCCGCGCCAGATTTTCGCGCGTCTGGCGCCAGTCTTCCTTTTCGGTGAAATTTTTTGACATTTTTCAAACTCCTATTTTGTTTTAGGTTACCTTGCCCGCTTCTTATGCTTGTCATCCTCGGGCCCTGAGGTTCTACCCCTTACTGTCATCCTCGGGTCAAGCCCGAGAATGACAAAAAGCCAGGCAAAACACCTGTTGTTAAAACAAAACCTCCCTGACACAACGTCAAGGAGGGGAGTTAACGACTGTACGAGAACAGTCCGGGTTCTTCGTCATGCAGGCACGCTTATTCCCCCGGCTCCCCGTATAAGGAGTTGTTCTTTTTTCTCGTAAGGAGCCGTTACACTCCGCCGCGGCAACCCGCCGCAGGCAGAATCAGTATAAAAGAGATTAATTAAATTGCAATTAATTTTCGAGCCGCCAGAGACCGTTTTCATAAATCAGGCGAAACAACGCGGTATTTTCCATGCGATGCGGCGGCAGGCCGAATTTATAAAGCAGATAGCGAATCGAGCTGCCGTGCGAGGCAATGCCGACAACGCCATAGGGCTTGTCCAGCAGTTTCTCCAGCGCGGCAAACATCCGCGCCTGCATCTCGGCCTTGCTTTCGCCGCCCGGAAAACGGACGTTCATATTGTCGGTTTCGCTGTACCATTCTTTATATATATCGGCATATTTGACGGCAATCTCGCTTTTGAACATGCCTTCGGCCTCGCCGAAACAGCCTTCGCGCAGCTCCGGCACGACATCGACGCCAATATGCAAATGTCCGGCGACAATCCGCGCCGTCTGCAAAGCCCGCCGCAAATTGCTGGAATAAATATGCTCCAGCCCGGCGTTTTCCAGACGAACGGCCAAATTTTGCGCCTGAACGAGACCGTCGGCATTCAGTTCCGCGTCAATCCCGCAGCCCTGCCAGCGTCTTTCCCTGTTGTAATCCGTCTCTCCGTGGCGAAAAATATAAAAATCCTTACGCATCTGCCAAATCTATCCAATAATAACATTCGCCGAAATCTTTTCCGTGCTCTATCTTCTCGAGCACGCCGCCGTTATGTTCGCAAACTTTGCGCGAACGAACATTATAATCTCGGATAGTCAGCAAGGCTTTGTCAATCCCTTTTGCCTTGGCAAACTTAAGCAGCTCGGCCAAAATCAGATTTCCCCACTTGTTGCCGCGGCAGGACGGGCGGATGCCGTAACCGATATGACCGCCGAATTTGCGCAAATGCTCATTCAGAAAATGGCGCAATTTAATCAGCCCGACCGGCTGCTCATTGACAAATAACAAATAGTATGTCCCGGGAACATATCCTTCGGCCAGATTTTTGCCCAAACTATGATCGACTTCCTCTTGGCAGAAGGCGGCAAATTCCTCGCGGCTCATCCCATGCGCCGGATTTTTGAATCCGTCCTCTTCGGCCGGGATTTCCTGAAACATCCGATATACATCTTCATTTTCGAAAGCCGTCATCGGGCGTAACTCAATTTTCATCTTTATTTCTCCTTTTGGCGCACCGGAATATCGGGAAACATTTTGGCGGCAACACTCTGATAATGTTCGTTCAGGGTGCTGACCAAAAATTCATATTCCCGATTGCGGCTGAGGCAGATGTCAATTTCCACATGCCGGCGCAGATAGTCCTTGAGCTTGGCGCCCATCAGTTCGTCCTGCGCAATCACGCGGACGTCCGGCAAAGCCCGGCGGAAAAAATCCTTAACCAGCGGATAATGCGTGCAGCCCAAAATCAGCGAATCCATGTCTTTAAACCGCGGCGCATAATCGGCGACAATTTTTTCGGCGGCGGCAAAGTCGTTGCTCTCAATCGCCGGCACCAGCTCCGGCGCGGCAATTTCCGACACCTCGAGCTCGGGCCGTATTTTATGCAGCTCGGCGGTATATAATCTGGAGTTTACCGTGGCGCTGGTCGCTATCACGCCGACTTTTGAAGCATTGCCGAGGAGCGCCTCCTCCACCGTCGGAATCACGACGCCCAAAACCTTGACATCCGGCGCATAAGCAGGAATGAACTTCTGCTGAATATAACGCAAGGCAACCGAAGTGGCGGTATTGCACGCGATGATAATCAGCCCGCACTTTCGGGAAATCAGCCAGCGCAGCGCCTCCAGTGTGTAAGACAAAATCTGCTCGGGCGTTTTTTCGCCGTAAGGCAGATTGGCGGTGTCGCCGTAATAAATGTAGTCATACTCGGGCATGGCGCCGATAAGGGCTCTGGTTACGACCAGACCGCCCAGCCCGGAATCAAAAACGCCTATTTTCATTTTTCCTGTTCTTTTTAACTGCGTAAACCGCTGCCGATGATACTGTTTTTTTCCTCTCTTGGCAAGAGACAATTCTGCCTGTCCCTTTTATGTATTGACTCTTTTCCGCACCACGCTATCCTCGAACAAAACAAGAACAAAAAAGAGAGGTAATCAATGAAACGGCGCGTAATCTGTCTGGTTGACTGCGACGCATTTTTCGTCTCCTGCGAGCGGGTTGACAATCCGGCTTTGCGCGGGCAGCCGGTCTGCGTCACAACCGGCGCCGGAAGCCGCGGAATCGTCGTCTCGCGATCAAAGGAAGCCAAAGCGCTCGGTATCAAAATGGGCGAACCGTTGTTTAAGGTTCGCGAACGCGGAATCGACGCGGTGTTTCTGCCGGCCCGACATGACCGTTATGCCGAAATCTCGGCGCAGGTGATGGCTGTCTTGCAGAGTTTCAGCCCCGAGGTCGAAAAGGTTTCGATCGACGAAGCCTATGTCGAGCTGACCAGCCTGAACCGCGTTTATCAAAAAAGCTACGGCGAAATCATCGCCGAAATGCGCCGGACCGTTTGGAACCAAGCCGGCGTGCCGGTTTCAATCGGTCTGGCAACGTCCAAAACGCTGGCCAAGCTGGCCAGCGACAAAGCCAAAAAGAATAACGGGATATTCGTGATTCCGCCGGACCGGATTTTGGAAAAAATCGGAAACCTGCCGCTTGAAGAAGTCTGCGGAATCGGACGACGGCACAACCGGCATCTGCGTTTTCTGGGCATCTTTACGATTAACGACTATGTCCGGCAGGACGACGGGCTTTTGCGGCAGGCCTTCGGCAGCTGCGGACTGAATCTCAAATATGAGCTTTCGGGTTTCTGCGTCTCGCCGGTCGACGGCCGGCCGCAGGCGCCGAAGTCGATTCAGGACACCTCGGCGCTGGGCTGTTTTACGCAGGACAAAAGCATCCTGCGCGCGGCGCTGCTCGGACATATTCATCATGCCTGCCGCAAGATGCGCCGCCGAAACGGTTTTTGCGGAACTGCCGGCGTACTGCTGCGGACCAAAGATTTCCGCGTTGTTTCTGCCAGACAAAAACTGCCGTTTTATACCAATGCGGAAAAAGACATTGCCGCCGCAGGGCTGACATTGCTGGACAGACTTTATCAAGGCGGAATCGTTTATCGCAGCACGGGAATCGCTTTGGAAGAATTGAACTATGACCAACAGCCGAGTCTGTTTGCGGAAGCGCCGGCCTGCCGCGACAGCCCCTTAAGCCGCGCGCTGGACGAGCTCGAAAGCAAATTCGGCCGGGACATTGTCAAAATCGGCTGGGTGTAATCACCGCCCCGCATTGTCTGAGCAACCCGCCGGCAGCAGGAAAATAGACAAAAAAGCGCTTGAACGAGTCCTTTGTTTATAGTATAAAGTTCTTATCGTTATCTATTTTTATTAACTTATAAACCCTATAAAATATGGAAACTATTTACATTGCAAAAAAAGCCATTGCCGGAAATGCCGTTGCATTTTTGAAGCTGGAAAACGGAAAATTGGTTGTTGCCGGAAAGTTTTATGACGGTTCACGCGGTTATCCCGGTCCCGAGGTTATTCTTCAAGGCGAAATTCCGTCCGAGCTCATTAACGAAATTGAGCTTCGCGACTCATGGGCTGCCGAAATGACAGACGAACTCACCGCCTTTGTGGACAAAATGTTCGCTCAGGCCGCCGACGAAAACTCCTGGTTCAAATAAACCTTTTTCGCAAAAATTTATCCCCCTGCTCTGTTCAACAGAAGAGGGGGATTTTTTTGTGACAACAGCTTATTTCCGGTTGGACAACCAGATTTTTAACTTTTTGGCGGCATTCCGGCAGGTCTGTTTGACATTATCAGAAGCTATCACATCTTCCAGCGGCCACCATTTATAATCGGAAATTTCATCGTTGAAAACAAACTTGTCACTTTTCAGTTTGGCGACAAAATCTATAAACAAAAAATGAGCATTCCTTTTAAATTCAGGGGGCGAAACAAAACTCTGGCTGATATTAAACTGTTCGATGACCTCAATATCTACGCCAATTTCTTCTTTTGTCTCCCTGATAACGGCGTCTTCCAAGGTTTCCCCGGGATCGACATGGCCGCCCGGCACTATCCATTCGTTTTTCCATTTAGGAGAAGTAAACAGCAGCAATTCATCTTTATCGTTTAAAATAAACGGGCCGACGGCTACCTCTATCCCTCTGGGATATTTTTCAGAATTATTTTCCATAGGCTTTTCTTTTATAATTGATTACGGTTTAGATTATAGAACGGAACACAAGGGATGTAAAGTTTTTTTGGCTCCCGCCCAAGATTTGTACGGTTTCTGTTCGGCCTGCGCCGCCTTGTCGAACTTGTTTTTTACAAGTTCGAGACGTTAATTATATGTTCACCATAACAAAACCCCTCCGCAAGGGAGGGGTTTTGTTATGGTGGGTATGACAAGACTCGAACTTGTGACCTCTACGATGTCAACGTAGCGCTCTAACCACCTGAGCTACACACCCATAAAAATACTTTTGCCATTGCTCACAAGTAAACTTGTTCTGGCTCCTAAGCTCATTAGCATTCGCTAACTCGCTGCGGTCTCTCGTTTTCTAATCTCGCTTCGTTTGCTCACGCTTCTCTCGCTCGATTAAGAAAACTTCGCCTCTTGCGGTAAAATCAACCGGAGCATCGGTTGATTTTTTCCTCGAGCCTCTACGATGTCAACGTAGCGCTCTAACCACCTGAGCTACACACCCATAAAAATATTTTGTCTTTGACAGAAATCTTATTTATACGATTAATTTTAGTTTGACAAGCATTTTTTTACATCATAAGTTACATTTGTTTAAAATCAGCATAACATTCTGTTTTTTTGACAATCGACTTTGTGACTAACCTTTGTGACTGAACTATAAAATCCATGAAAAAATATCTGACCTCTCCCCTGTTTACTCCGGTTTTCTTTTCGCTCGTCTGGATGTTCTGGATGTGCTGCATTTTTATTTTCCAATATAACGAGATTCCGCAGCTTCTGGATAAGGAGGGCATTTTGGAACTGATTACCAATCTTGCCTACATCCCGCTGCTGCTGGCTTATGTTTTTTCTGCCAAATTCTTTATGCAAAACCGCAAACTGAGAATCGACTTTATCGTTTTTACCCTGCTCGGCGCCTCGGCTTTTCTGCGTGAAATGGGGATTCAGCACTGGCTTACAACCCATGATTCGACCGCGTTTAAATCGCGCTTCTTCCTTAACCCCGCCAATCCGCTGAGCGAAAAAATCGTGGCCGGCGCTCTTTTGCTGTTTTTCTTCGGACTGATTGTTTATCTGGCCGTCAAATATACCCGGCATCTGATCGTCTCTTTCTTTAAGATGAATCCGACAACCTGGTCGATTGCCACGCTCTGCACTATCGGCGTCGTCGGAAAATTCTTCGACCGGTTTCCTTCCAACTACAAGCACAGCGTCGGCGTCGCCCTGCCGGAACAGCTGCGGATGAACTTTAATATTGTCGAAGAAACCTCGGAAACGTTTCTGCCTCTGATCGCGGCCTTTATCTTTCTGCAATATTGGCTGCTGCAACAGAAAAATCCGCAAATTAGCGAATAGTTAAGTTTTTTGTCTTAGAATCTTTCTACCGCCGTGGAGAGATTTTAAGATGAACGACAAAAAACTTGACTTTCGAATCGATTATAAAAAGCTCAGCATCTTTGAAGAATTTAATACCAAAGATATGGCTTTTCCGATTGTCATGTCTTCTCCGCACAGCGGAACGCTGTTTCCGCGCGAGTTTCTGGAAAACTCCGTTTTGAGCAAAGAAGAGTTGCGCTCTTCCGAAGACTGTTATATGACCGAAATGGTCAGGCAGGCCTCCGATGCCGGAATTCCGCTCCTGAGCATGAACATTCCGAGGACATTCGTTGACGTCAACCGCGACAAAATCGAACTTGACGAAACGATGTTTTTTGACGCGCCGCAGAGCCTCGGCAACGCCGGAAGCCGCCGCTGCCGCGTGGGACTCGGCGTCCTGCACCGGATCGTCTACCCCAACAAAGACATTTACGACGGCAAGCTCTCTTACAAAGAAGCGCTGGAACGAATTCAAAACGTTTACGAGCCGTATCACAAGCGCCTCAAGCAGCTGGTCGACAAATGCGTGCGCAAGTTCGGTTTCTGCCTTTTGATAGACTGCCATTCAATGCCGTCGATGATCTGCAACATCATGAATGACGAAAAGGCTCTGGACTTCTGCCTGTGCACTTTGTTTGACGAAAGCTGCCCGACGCAGATGTCGGAATTTTTGAGCAAAGCGCTGGAAGCGCGAGATTACCGCGTCGAGTTTAACCGCCCGTACGCCGGCGCCTATATCGCGTTTAACTACTGCCAGCCGCGCAAAAACATTTATACCCTGCAAATTGAGATTAACCGCGCTCTTTACATGAATGAAAAGAACTACAAAAAAAAGACCTCTTTTCAAAAGGTTAGCTCCGACGTTTGTGATTCTGTCATTGCCCTTGGCAATTTTTTGCTGGATTTTAAAAAATAGTTATGTTATAAACCGCTCTTGTTTTGCGGCTGCAGGATGAATATTTACATCTGCAGTCTGGCGTTTGCGGGGCCATAATGTCCTGCAGACTTTTGGTAAACCAACCTTAAACTATTTTTATTTTTGTTTGCCGTTAAGCAAGTTGAAATTGGCACATTTGTTGCATGAGGGATACTTGTGGCTGGTTTAAGGGAGCAGAGGGATGCGACTTTTCGTATCAACACACTTAATGTTTTTGTTAATATTGCTGATGTTTATTCAGCCAGTACAGGCTCGCGCTTACACCGAATTTAGAGATGATGCTCTGGTCTGTATGGATGCAACACAAAAATTTGAAAAAGAATATCAAATCAAAGAACACCTATTAACCACCATTTCCAATGTCGAAACCGGACGCTGGAATGAGAAAAGACAGCAGAGCATGGCTTGGCCGTGGACGATTAACGCCCAGGGCAGAGGCCGTTTCTTTGCGACAAAAGCCGAAGCAGTACGCGAAGTCAAAAGACTTCAGGCTCAAGGTGTTAAAAGCATCGATGTCGGATGTATGCAGATTAACCTCGCCTACCATCCGAAAGCATTTGCCAGCGTGGAAGACGCTTTGGATCCGCAGAAAAACGTCGAATACGGCGCCAAATTTCTGAAAAAGCTGCACAACAAAAAAGGCGACTGGATTAAAGCCGCCATGGCTTATCACTCAAGCGTTCCGTTCCGGGCAAAAATGTATAAGAACAAATTAGCCTCGGCTTATCTGTCAATCCGGCAGGCGCAGAAGTCTCAGAGCGCGCCGTTGTTTGCACAGACTGAACAAGCCAAGACGAAAAAACTTGCAAAGAATCGCGTTGTCGTTAAAAATAAAAGCATTGACAGAATTAAGACCGCAGAAAAGGCCAATGCTTGGCGCGAGGCAAAAGTAGCCGCCTGGCAGGAGGCCCGCAACCAAAATTAGGACACGATGACAGACTGTTTTGCAGAACCCGGCTTCTATTGGCGCCCCATCGGCGGAAACAATATTGACCAAATCAGCGGCCACTGCTATCAGTATACGGACATTGTGTCGCGGAAATCCGGTTTATCGGCAACGACAATTATTGTAGATGTGGGTAAATTCGACAATCATCAGGCTCTCGGCATTAAGAATTCGACGGCGGCCGTTCCCGACATCAGGGAGCTGCTCAAGACGCCGTTTCTTAATCCGGGGGCCGTTTTTTTGACTCATTCGCACCCTGACCACCTCAACGGAATCGTTCATTATCTCAAGGCCGGATTTTTGCTGCCGCCGCTCTACGGGGGGAAATACACCCAAATGATTTTGGACGACCTCTACGCCGCTTTTAAGGTGCCAGAATACATGCGGCCGGACTTTATCTGCATTAAGGACGGCGATAAAATCAAAATCGGCTCGCTGGAAACGGAAGTCGTTTCCGCCTCGCACACCTGTTTTGACAGTTTCGGCTTTATTATCAAAAGCAAAACGGCGACCGTTTATCATACCGGCGACATGAAAATCGACAACAGCACCTATTTTCGCAAGCCGACCAACCTCAAAGCCGTCAAAAACCTGGCTTCGAAAATCACGCACGTGGTGGCAGACTTCTGCGGCATTACCGAAGACGGGTTTGCCGTCCGCGAAGTGGCCACCTTCAAAAAAATGGTGCGCATTATCCGCAAATCGCACAAAGACAAAATCTTTATTCCGGTTTATCCGACGCATCCGGAAATGTATCTGATTGCCTTTCTGGCGGCGCTGAAACTGCGCAAAAACGTCGTTTTTTACGGCAGCGACGATTTTTACGGCTATCTGGAGCTGATGCGGAACTACGGCATATCCTTTGAAAAAATGGCCGGAAACCGCATTAAGGTTTTTGAGGGCGAGCCGCAAAGCCCGGACGCGCTCGGAGAATCGTTCGCAGTTATCGGCGACTACAACGACATCGGCAATTTTTTCGGCGACACGCCGGACAACAGCTTCGGCATTATCACGGCGCGCACTTTCTTTAATCCGCTCAAAGGCCAGTTTAATTCACGAAATATTAAATTTGTTACGGTACAAGAAGTACCGGAGCTTCAGGGTTACGGGCACGGATTTATCGGCGATTACGAGTATTTGAACAATCTGCTCCGAAAACCGGTTTTTATTCCGACGCACTGCCCCTGCTATATCATCGACAGCTGCCGACCGCTGATGCAGCACCTCGGCCTCAACCTGATTGAAACGACGCCGAAAAACAATCAGCTTTATCGGCTGGAGCCCGGAAAATGCACGCTGGCGGCGGAGAATCCGGCATCCTGGCTGGTCGTCAGTTACAGCGGAAGTTTTGCCTCTTTCAGCGAGGTTTGGCAAAAGCCGACTTCCGGCGAAGGCTTTTTGAAACGAACGTTCAGCGCCAGGCGCTGCCGCAACAAATTTAAGATGCTGCTGCATCTGCGCCGCAAAAGAGGATAAGATGCAAATAAAAAAATACAGCGGAACCTACAATATCCGCAGCTATGAATGCGACAGGAACAACAACCTGCGAATCCTGACACTGATGAACATTTTTCAGGACATGGCCGACAATCATGCCCGCGAAATGGGGCTCGGCATGGAATATGTGCTATCCAAAGGACTGGCCTGGGTGGGCTCGAATTATGCCCTCGACATTGAGCGGCTGCCGCAAATGCACGAAAACATCCGCATCGAGACCTGGCCTTCGGAAGAAAAGCGCATCGGCGCCATCCGCGACTTTGAGGTTTTCGGCGAAGACGGCCGGAGCATTATCCGCGCTTCGAGCCAGTGGATTTTGATTGACTTCAAACGCAAACGCCCGGTCGGCCTGCGCGAAAACCTGCCCGAATACGAAGCGCTGCCGCAGCGCTCGCTGGCAACCGAATTCCCGAAACTGCCGGGAGTCGAACGCGCGGACGAAGAGGCAAAATTCCGCGTCCGTTTTGACGACATCGACATCAACAAACACGTCAACAACGCGGTTTATGCCTTGTGGGCGAGCGAATCCGTCAAAGCAGCCTTCCGGCTCGAGCATACGCCGCGGCATATTGAAATCGCCTTCAAAAAAGAAGGACATTTGGGCGAAAAAATCAGGGTTCTTACCCAGCAGGACGGCCTGCGCAGCCTGCACAGCATCTGCACTTACGACGGCGATGACGATCGGGAGCTGGCCCGCGCCGTTATCGACTGGAACTAACCGAAGAAGGAAAACAAAATTATGGAAATCACCAAATTCTCGCGCGATTATACCATCCGCAGTTACGAATGCGACAGAAACAATCAGCTGCGAATCGTCACGCTGATGAATATTTTTCAGGACATGGCCTATGCGCAGGTCACGCAGATGGGCTTCGGCCTGCGCTTCTGCCTCAAAAACAAAGTCACCTGGGTAGGCACCAATTACGCAATCGAAATCGACCGCCTGCCCAAAATGGACGAGAACATCCGCATCGAGACCTGGCCTTCGGGCGAAAAGAAACTCAGCATGACGCGCGATTTTGAGGTGTTCGGCGGCGACGGCCAGAGCATTATCCGCGCCTCGAGTCAGTGGGTGATGGTGGACTTTGTCAAACGCCGGCCGGTGGTTCTCAAAGAGCGCCTGCCCGAATACAATCTGGTGGAGAATCGGGCCCTGAAAACCGATTTCCCGAAAATCAGAGAGCTGGAGCGGGTGGATTATCAGGCAAAATTCCGCGTCCGTTACGACGATATTGACCTCAACCGCCACGTTAACAACGGCGTTTATGTTTTATGGGCGTGCGAGGCGGTGGATTCCGGCTTCAGAATCAAGCATACGCCGCGCTATATTGAAATCGCCTACAAAAAAGAAGGTTACCTCGGCGAAAAGATTATGGTCAACACCGAATACGACGGCCTGACCGCGCTGCTCAGCATCAACACATACGAC
>JAFUQJ010000060.1 GCA_017480995.1 Alphaproteobacteria bacterium | reverse complement strand
TGTGTCGAAGCCATGATGCAGGACGGCAAAGCCCTGCAGGCCGGAACGTCGCATTTCCTCGGCCAGAATTTTGCAAAATCGGCCAACATCTCTTTTATCAACAAACAAAACCAGTCCGAATATGCCTATACCTCCTCGTGGGGCGTTTCGACAAGGCTTATCGGCGGCGTCATCATGACGCATGCCGATGACGAAGGCATGGTCGTGCCGCCCAGAATCGCGCCGTATCAGATCGTTATTGTCCCGGTTGTCAAAAAGCCCGAAGACGAAGACGCAATCATGGCCTATATTAAAGAAATTCAAAAAGACCTCGCCGGCAAAATGCCGTTTGGCGAAAAAATCCGCGTCAAACTCGACAAGCGCGACCGCAGCTCGGTTGACAAATTCTGGGAATGGACGCGCAAGGGCGCGCCGATTATCCTCGAAATCGGCAAACGCGACGCCGACGGCGGCAATGTCATGCTTAAGACCAGAATCAAGCTCGGACGGCCGGAAGGAAAACTTATCCTTACCCGCGCCGAGTTGGAAAGCAGCATCACCGAGCGTTTGGAAAACATACAAAAAGAAATGTTTGAAACCGCACGCAAACGCCTGATGTCCAATATCCGCACGGATATTAAGACGCCGGAAGCGTTTGAGGCTTATTTCAGGCAGTCTAACGAGTGGATTGAAGACGGCCGCGAAGGCAAAGTCGCGTTTGTCCGCGGCAAATGGTGCGCCGATCCGCAAACGGAAGAAATCCTCAAAGCAATGAAGATTACCATTCGCTGCATTCCGTTTGACCAAAGCAATGACGAAGGCGTCTGCCTGCTGACCGGAAAGCCCGCGACGCTTGACGTCATTTACGCCCGCTCCTATTAAGCGAAGTGCTGTCGCAACAAAAGAAATTCGCAATCGGTCAATCCGTTTGCGAATTCTTTTTTACGGCTTGTTCCAAAGCGGAAATGTCATTATTGCAAAGAAAAGGCAGCAGTTTGTCAATCTCTGCTTCCGAATGTTCATAAATTTTGAGCTTCAGCAGGCGGCGCGTCGTTTCTTCGTCAAAACGGCTGCGGATAATATGCGCCGGATTTCCGCCGACAATCGTATAGGGCGGCACATCTTTGCAAACGACGCTGCCGGCGGCGATAACCGCGCCTTCGCCGATTGTGACGCCCGGCATAATCATGGCGCGCATGCCGATCCAGACGCCGTCGCCGATGACGGTATCTCCCTTGCGGGCATAGGATTCCACGATTTTTTCCATAAACGGATAGGAACTGAACCAGTCCATGCGGTGCGTATTGTTGCCGCCCATCAGAATAACCGTTTCGGCGCCGATGCAGACATAATTTCCGACATAAAGCCTGTCGAGCTCCCACTGCGGCTGCCAATGCTCCCGGCTGTATGCGTCGCCGTACAGGTAACGCACGACATAATCTTCAAAACTTCCGCTCCAGGCATCGCTGTAATAGCTGCGCGTTCCCCTGACGACAATGTTGGGATTCTTAACGCTTTGATGCAGGTATTCCACCTTGGACCAATGTTTTTGCGTCATTATTTCTTTTCCAGAAACTCGGGAAGTTTTTTCAGCTTGGAAGCGCCGGCCGCCCGGACATGTCCGCCGCCGCCGAACGTCGCAGCGATTTTGGAGACGTCGACGTTATCCTTGGCGGTGTAAAACGACAAGTTCCAGCCGTTTTTCTTGTTCATGAAAAAATTACACATAAAATCATATTTTTCCAATTCGGGAACGGAATCGAAAAACTCCGAATATCCCTGCGGCATATTGGCGCAAATACACTTGTAGCCCATATATTCGCTCTCAAAGGCCATGCTGTGCGACAGACGGATGTTGCGGATTTTAATCCACGACAAAATCGCGCTGCCGGTCTCCACCATTTCGTCAATGTTCATCCGGCCGGAAAAAAGCTCGTCCCACGTTTCGTCCGTCGGACGGTTGACGCCCAAAGACTGAAACGCGTATTCAAACGGCCGCACCCTGGGATCGCGCAGGTCAAAAATATCATTGAGGGCCAGCAATTTGACGCCCTCCGGCACTTCCGTTTCGGGATGAAAATACTGCCAGGTCAGCCAGACGGCGGCGGTGCCGATTTTGCGCAGCCCCTTAATCTCCTTGGCGCCGTTTTTTACGGCCTCGTTATAAGCATTAATGACCGAAGCGTGGTGATCAATCCAGGTCAGATCCCTGGTTTCGTTTAGCTCAAACATAAAGTCCAGCGGCAGCGCAATGTCGCAGATGATTATTTTATCGTGTTTTTTGATTTCGTCATAGGGAATTTCCATGTCATGATTCAGGCCAAACAGCTCAATCTCGGGAAACTGCCGTTTGACAATCGCTCCGGAACCTTTTCCGTCATGGTCGGCGATGTGATAAATACATAACATTTTATTCTCCATTCTTACAGTTCAATTTTCATATTGTCATAGGCGACTTCGGTATTGTCCGGGGTGGCGCGCATAATCTCGTCATAATCGCATTCGCTGGCCAGATGATTGATGACAGCCTTTTCGGGCGCGATTGCGGCAATCACGTCCAGAACTTCTTCCAGACAGGCGTGGTATTTGTGCACATAAGGCGTGGTCAGCGGCAGGATCAATAATTTGGGTTTTACTTTAATCTGTTCCAGCCCGCTCTTGTCAATGCTGCGAAAATCGGCGATATGCACGATTTCGCCGTCATTAAAGACATAGCCTTCGGACGGCACGTTGTGCCCGATCAGGCGGATGGGCGTGATTTTAACGTCTTTAACGTAAAAAGGCTCATTGTGCTTCAGCGTATTGGGCACCAGATGCGGCTGGCTCATAACGTCGCACTCTTTGTCGGCCGAAGCCAGAAGATAGCCAAAGCGCTGCGCAATCACAGCCATGGTTTCTTCTGCGGCATAAATATTCAGGCCGGCGCGCTGAATGCGGTTAATCTCGCGCAAATCGTCAATTCCGTGCAGATGATCGGCGTGCGAGTGCGTATACAAAACGCCGTCAAGATGCCGGATATTGTTCTTTTTGAGTCCCCAGAGCACATCGGGCGACGTATCGACCAAAATGCGGGTGGTGCCGAATTCGTAATAAGTCGACGTGCGGTGGCGATAATTTTTAAGGTTTTCGGGATTACAGGCGCCCCAGCCGTTGCTCAGTGACGGAACCCCCGGCGCGGCCCCTGCTCCCAGTATTGTTACGACGGTCATTTCTGCTGATACTCTCTGCGTCCTTTATCGCTGGCTTTGCGAAACAAATTACAAAAGTTGTCGGAAGTTATCTGCGCCAGTTTCTCAAACGGAACATCGCGCAGCTGCGCCAGTTTCTCGGCGGTATAACGTACATAAGACGGCTCGTTGCGATGGCCGCGCTGCGGTATCGGCGCCAAAAACGGAGAATCCGTCTCGACCAGCAGGCGTTCCAGCGGCACGGTCTCAAATATGTCGCGGATATCGCCGCTCTTGTTGAACGTGATAATTCCCGAAGCCGACAGATAGAACCCGATTGACAAGGCAAAATCCGCCAGCTTCTGCGAAGAACTGAAGCAATGGATGACGCCGGCAAAAGGTTTCTGCCGGTGCGCCTCGCCCAAAACGCTTATCATATCGTCATCGGAATCGCGATTGTGAATAATCAGCGGCAGCCCGGTTTCCTGCGCGGCTTTGATGTGTTCGCGCAGCAGTTTTATCTGCAAATCGCGCGGGGCATAATCATAATAATAGTCAAGCCCCGTCTCGCCGATGCCGATGACTTTGGGATGCGCCGTTTCGGCAATCAGCTGCTCGGCTTTGAGGTCCGGATATTCCTGCGCATTGTGCGGATGAACGCCGACGGCGGCATAGACAAACGGATATTTCTCGGACAAGGCCAATTGATTTTTGAGCTCGTCCAAGTTATTGCCTGCATTGAGCATCAGGCTGACACCGCAGTCGCGCGCGCGGGCGATAACCTCGTCCATATCGTCTTCAAAGTCATTAAAATCCAAGTGACAGTGACTGTCTACTAACATCTTGTTCCTCTCAAAATTGTTTGCAGATATTTACAATAATATTCATCAGCGCCTGACGCTTGTCCATGTTGAGACTGTCAGTTTCGGCAAAAGTTTTGACGGCGTTTTCCCAGGCGGCGGCCAGCCCGGTCGGATCGGGCGCGGTTTTGACCGCCTCGCTCAAAAACTTGAGCAGCAGCTCCCGTGTCAGATCATAACTTTCTTCATTGGCAACGGCATTGTTGCAAAAATCGGTCACGTCGGCAATTTTGAAACGGCTGCCGAGCGAGACGTTCCGGCATAAGGCGTCATAACGGCTGACAGCCTCGTTATCGACATAATTCAAGGCCTTGCCGATGCTGCCCGAACTGATGGCAACCACCTTTTTAATCTCGGCTTCGGAAAGCTCGGAACGGTATCTTCTGAGCAGACTCGCGACCAGATTGTCCGGCAGCGGCTTAAGCTCGAGCTTGGCGCAGCGCGAGCGTATCGTCGGCAGCAGGCGCCCCGGATTATGACTGACAAGCAGCATCAGCGTCTGGTGCGGCGGTTCTTCCAAAATCTTCAGAATCGCATTGGCCGAAGCCGAATTCATATCGTCAACGCTGTCTACCAGCACAATGCGCCAGCCGTCCTGCGACGAACGGCGTGACAAAAACTCGTTTATGGTGCGGACGTCGTCAACACGGATAAACGCCGATTTTTTCATATCTTTGAGTTCGGCCCGGCTCAACTGTTCGCCGTCTTTGATGGCTTTGAGAATCTTTTTGCGTTCGGTATCGGTATAGTCGCGCTGCAAGACCTTGAAATCGGGATGCGAGCCGTTGGAAATCAATTTGGCCGCCGGCGCGTCGGGCGATACCTCCAGCGAGGAATATTTATCCTTATGCGCGGAATCGGCATTGAGGATAAAACGCGCCAGACGATATGCCAAAGTCGCCTTGCCCACGCCTTTGACGCCCGAAATCAACCACGAATTGTGCAGCGTTCCCTGCTCCCATGCGTTCAGAAAAAGGCGCTCGGCGTCTTCATGCCCCAACAGGCAAGTGTTGTCGCGCGGCAGCAGAGTTTCTGACAATTCGTTTTCCATGTGGCTTATAAACCGAACCTTTCCGTTATGAGTTTGACAATATCGCCGTGCAGGGATTCAATGCTTTGGTCGGCATTGAGCACCGCGCAGCGCTCCGGCTCGGCGGCGGCGATTTCCAGAAAGCCGTTCCGCATCCGCTGATGAAAAGCCAGCTCGCGGCCTTCAAAACGCAGTTCCTTGACCGCCATGGCATCGGCTTTTTTGAAAGAACGGGCCAGACCGATCTGCGGATCAATATCCAAAATGATTGTCAAATCCGGCTTAAAATCACCGACCGCGATTTTATAGAGGCAATCCAAATCTTCTTTGGCGACGCGCTTGTCATAGCCGTAATACTGATAGGCCACCGTCGAGTCCGCAAACCGATCGCTCAAAACCCAGGCGCCCTGCTCCATGGCCGGCCAGACCTTTTGCGTCAAATGAATATGACGGTCGGCAAAATAAAGAAGCGCCTCGGCGGCAGCGTCGAACTTGTCTTTGTCTCCGGTAACGAGCAGGCGGCGCAGTTCCTGCCCGGCCGGCGTACCGCCGGGCTCTTTGGTGGCAACGGTTTTCAGGCCTCTGTTTCCCAGATACCCGGCCAGCAGCCTGAGCTGTGTCGACTTGCCGGTGCCTTCGCCGCCTTCAAAGGTAATGAATCTGCCCCGCATGCTTTTACTGCTCTCCTACCAACAAGTATTTGATATTTTTGGAAATCTTGCCCCAGACGCCGACTTTGGCGATATCCTTGGCGGCAATCAGAGGAATCTCCAAATTTTCCTGACCGGGAATTTCGGCCCGGACATATCCCAGCTGCTGGCCGGCCTTGACCGGCGCCTTGACCGGTTTGTCATATACCGCGGTCAGCTTGATTTTATCGGATTTGTTCTTTTTCAGCGTACGAATGACATCCTGGCTGACGAGCATGTCAACCTTGGGCTCGCGGCCGTACCAAACCGGAATCTCGGCAACTTTGGTATCTTTTTTGAGAATGGTGTAATTGTCAAACTCGCGGAAACCCCAGTTCATGATTTTGTCGGCTTCTTCGGAGCGTTCCTTGTTGGAATTGAGGCCGGTCATAACGCCGATCAGGCGGCGGTCGCCGCGTTTGGCCGAACCGGTCAGGCAAAAGCCCGCTTCTTCGGTATGGCCGGTTTTGAGACCGTCGGCCGAAGGCATGCTGTAAAGCAGCGGATTGCGGTTGCCCTGGCGGATGTTATGATACACAAACTCTTTTTGCGAAAAAAGGTGATAATACTGAGGATATTCGCCGATAATCCGCCGCGCCAGCAGAGCCAGATCTTCCACCGACATGCGGTGATCCGGATGCGGCAGGCCGGTGGCATTGGCAAAATAGGAGTTTTTGAGGCCGATTTCTTTGGCTTTTTTGTTCATTTCGACGGCAAAATCATCTTCCGAACCGCTCAAATTCTCGGCAGCGACGATACAAGCGTCGTTGCCGGACTGGATAATAATGCCTTTGAGCAAATCTTCAACGCGCACTTTGTCGCCGATGGACAGAAACATCGTCGAGCCGCCGCTCGCCGCGCCGCCTTTGCGCCACGCGTTTTCGCTGACGGTAAAGGTATCGTCAAGCGACAGGCTGCCGTCTTTGAGCTTTTCAAAAATCATGTAGACCGTCATCAGCTTGCTCATGGATGCCGGCGGAATCATCTTCTGCGCGTCTTTGCTGTACAGATACTGGCCGGTCTCATAATCCATCAGAATCATGTTTTTCGCTTTGGTCTCAATCGCTTCGGCATTAATTGCGCCGGCCGTCAAAGAGCCTGCCAACGCAAATCCGAGCAACAATTTATTCTTCAATTTCATTTTCTGCCTTTCCTCTTTTTTTAATCTTGCACGACTTTGGCGTCATAAATGCCGTAATGCTTAACTCTGGCCAGCGTTACCTCCGCCTCCTGTTTGTGCGCGTAGGGGCCGAGCCGGACGCGGTAAAACTGTTGCCCGTTGACCGTAACGTAATAAATGTTGGTCGCGCCGTATTTATCGAGCTTCTTGCTCAAATCCTGCGCCGCGGACTGGCGGCTGTAGGCGCCGGCCTGAACAAACCAGCTGTCTTTGGGATAAGAGATGGCTCCGGTTCCGAGATAACCGGCCCCTTTCAGTTCCAAAGGATCGGACTTTTTGGCTGCCGTTCCGGCAACGCCGGCGGTTTGAACCGGCCGGGACGCCGATGCCGGGGCTTTATACTCCTGGCCGAGCAGCGCCGCTTTTAAGGCCTTGCTTTCTTCGGGCAGGACTTCTACCCGGACTTTGGCAACGCCCTGCGTCTGATAGCCGAGCAGCTGAGCGCCGCGCTTGGAAATATCGATAATGCGGTCTTTGGCATAGGGGCCGCGGTCATTGACGCGCAACACCAGCGAACGGCCGTTTTCAAGATTGGTAACTTTGACAATCGACGGCAGCGGCAGCGTGCGGTGCGCCGCGGTCAACGCGTGCATGTCATAGTTTTCGCCGTTGGCGGTTTTTTTGGCATGAAAATCTTTGCCGTACCAAGAGGCCATGCCAACCTCGGAATAAGAATAGTCTTCTTTGGGATAATACCATTTACCCATGATTTTATAGGGATTCCCGATTTTATAAGTGCCGCCCTGCCCCTTGATTGCCGCAGCCTGCGTATAATGCCCGCTGCCGGCACCGATTTTGCCGTAAGTGCAGGCACTGACCGCGGCCCAAGCCGCAAGCAGCATAACTCTGCTCAGATTATGTCGAAAAGTAGTCATCCGGTTCTCTCTAAACTCCATTTATTTCGGATGATAATCTAAACTGTTTTTCCCGCTTCGTAAAGCATTTAATCGGGCTTGTGTAATTTTCTTTGCGGCACCGGAACGCTGAATCCGAGCTGCGGATTGTAATTTTTGATTTTTTGCAAAAGCCGGTAGTCGGGATAGCCGTCCTGCGGCAGATTGGCTTTTTTCTGAACTCGCTTGACCGCCTCGCGCGTGCCGCTGCCGAGCTGACCGTCCTCATCAAGACTTCCGCCGAAAACTTTGTTGATAAAACTTTGAATCCGCAGAATGTCGTCGGTTTTGAGCCGCAGCGCCGGATCTTCCTCCTGCGGCCGCCAGGCTTTGTCCGACGCAATATAGTCCGCCAGCGTGCCGACGGCCAGCGCATAGTTTTCGGAACGGTTCCAATGCATGATTTTGTTGAAGTTGTTCAACACCAGATAGGCTCGACCCTTTTTGCCTTCCGGTGTAATGACGGCGCCCCGCAGAGAACCGGACAACTTGAGCTCGCGGTTGTCTTTGGTGCGCACGCCGAGCCGGCGCCATTCTTTGAGCGTTTTGACGTTCCTGCGGCCGGTCTGCGCAAAATCGAAATTCCACGGCAGGCTGACTTCCAGCCCCCAGGGCGCGTCCCGCTGCCAGCCGATGGTCGAAAGATAATTGGCGGCGGAGGCCGCGGCGTCTTCAAACGAATGCCAGATGTCTATGCTGCCGTCGTTATTGAAATCGACCGCATAGGCATTGAACGTCGAGGGCATAAACTGAAAATGCCCCATTGCGCCGGCCCAGGAGCCCTGCATCTGCGTATAATCAACCTGCCAGGTATCGACGATTTTCAGCGCCTCATACAACTGCGAACGGAAAAAAGCCGGACGGCGCTTGTCATAGCTTAGGTTGGTCAGCGAGGCAATGACATTATAGCCGCCGAAATTACTGCCGAAATTGGTCTCTATGCCCCAGAAGGCTACAATATACTGGCCGGGGACGCCGTATTTATCCTCAATCCGCCCGAGCAGCGGCCGCAGGGTTTGATAATACGCGCGGCCTTTTTCGACACGGTTTTTGGTGACTACGCGATTCAGATAAGCCGTCGAAGTCAGCGCAAACTCGATTTGCTGGCGGTCTCTTTTGACAACTTCGGGGCTGGGACTGTAATAATCCTGCGCATAGACCTTATCTATCGTCTGTTGCGAAATCCCCTTGGACAGCATCTCTTTTTTGAGGTCTTCAAGCCATGACAAATATTCGGGCGGCGCAAAAGACGTAACATTGGCCTGCGCCGAAGTACAACCGGCGGCCAAAAGAGACAAAGCGCAAACAGAGGCCAGAAAACAAGATTTATTCATCGAATACCCGCATTTCTCTTGAATTTTAATTTAGGGTGATTATAAAGCACAACATGTAAATAAATGATAAAAAAAACACTTGACGGAACACAAAGTTTCGGTTAATGCTCTTGATGTCTGCGGAGAGTTGGCAGAGCGGTTGAATGCACCTGACTTGAAATCAGACGAGGGGCGTGAGTTCCTCCCGGGGTTCGAATCCCTGACTCTCCGCCATTATGAAAAAGCCCTCCCCTGCAGAGGGCTTTTTCATGTGATATGTGATTAGTTATTCGTGATTTGTGTCAGAAGCATGATTGTTTAAAATGCTTTCAGCTCTAATTACTAATCTCTGGTTTCTGATGACTGTTTCCGTCACCCTCGGGCTTGACCCGAGGGTCCAGCCTCCCCCTTGTCATTCCGGCCGCAAAGCCCCTCTTTGTCATCCTCAGGCCCTCCCTTTCTTTTTTGTCATCCTCGTACTAGAGCGCTTCTATCCCTAGTCATCCTCGTGCCCGAACGAAGCGAGGAATAGACACGAGGACCCAGAGAATTATGTAGCTATATTATTGACCTAGATTCTCCG
>JAFUQJ010000059.1 GCA_017480995.1 Alphaproteobacteria bacterium | reverse complement strand
GTTTAGTCCGGCATGTTTCGGACAGATAACACCGTCTTTTTAACAGACGGTGTTATTTTATTGTCAAAGCGCCGCAAATCTTTTAATCTGAGCGCAAAGGAGATAAGACATGAACCGTATCGAAACCGAAGTTTTATTTTGTAAACTCCCGCATTATGTCGAAAAAGAGGCAAATCTGACTTACGCGACGCCGGCCGCCGCCTGTTTTGATATTTGTGCAGCCATAGATAAGCCGCTGACAATCCGCTGCGGAGAACATGTGGGGATTCCGACCGGCGTCAAAATTGTGGCAGAAGCGCCTTTGTGGTTCCGCATTAATTCGCGCAGCGGTCTGGCCGTAAAACACGGAATAATCACGATTGCCGGCATAATCGATACGGATTACCGCGGAGAATGGATTGTCGGCCTGCTCAATACCAATGCCGAGAGCAGCGGCAAAGACTATACCGTTCTGCCGGGAGACAAAATCGCTCAGGTCGAGCTGCCGTTCCCGTATAAGGCCGTGTTCCGGGAGGTTTGCGCCGCGGAATTTGAAAAACTGAGCACTGAACGCAATGAGCGGGGTTTCGGTTCCAGCGGCCGCTGATTAAAAGCGCAAAAAAAGAGCCGCACTTCACAGCGAGGCTCTCCAAAATGACTAAAGATCCAATAGCCTTGCCGGTTAGGCAAGTTTGGTATTTTTCATCTGCCTTTTCTTTCCGCGTTTTTCTTTCTCGATAACGGCGCCCTCGGGCAACGGGTGAACGACGATTTCGTCGGCGCGGTAGAAGTGAATCTTCTTGTCGGCCATGTTCACGAGGTAGCCCTTGATTTTCTTCTTGGTGCCGGTCTTGCGGGTGACGTCCTTGATGACCGAGCTTTCGGAAGCGTAGGCTTCAACGGCCATGTGCTGAGTCGTCTTTCCGTGGTAGGTGACCGTGCTCATCGTCGGAACGCCGAGAAGGAATATCTGGCGAGGATGCGCATACGCGTTGAACTTGTCCATTACATGGAGTGTGGCAGGGTTCAAATTTTCTTTATTCATAATTCTTTTTGGGTTTTGTGATGACGAAACATGTTCGGCATCGGGTGAAACATAAATATATCTTAAAAATCACATTGAATGGATATATAAAAGCATATTTAAGAATTGTTTGCAAGCAAAAAATGACAAAAATTATACAAAAAATAATCCTGCTTTATGAAAAGCAGGATTATTAAGACGTTAACGGAAGCTGAAACTATTGTCTGTTAATCAGAGCAATTTCAACACGGCGATTCTGCTCGCGTCCGGCGGCGGTTGCATTGGAAGCAATCGGATTGGCCGAGCCGAGGCCGTCGGTGACGATGCGATTGCCGTCAACACCCTGAAGACGCAGGTAGTTCGATACGGCGTTGGCTCTGCGCAGCGACAAGGCGTTGTTGGTGGCGGCGCTGCCGGTGTTGTCGGTATAACCGTATACCTGAACCATGGTTTTGTTGTATTCTTTAATAACTTTGGCAATAGAATTCAAAACTGGCTGGAAACCCTGTTTGATAACGGCTTCGTTGGTGTCAAAGGTAATGTTTCCGGGCATAATCAGGTAAACGCGGCCGTCAACCTGCTGAACCTGAACACCGGTGCCGACCAGTTCGGCACGCAGCTTGCGCGCCTGAACGTCCATATAAGCGCCGGTTCCGGCACCGGCCAGAGCGCCGACGCCTGCGCCGATGAGGGCGCCTTTTTCACCGCCGGCCAAAGCGCCGATTCCCGCGCCGGCGGCAGTGCCGATGGCGGTTCCCCAGGCGGTTTTGGAAACTTTCGATTCTCCGGTATAAGGATCGGTTGCGCAGGCCGAGAGCATGGCCGCGGCCAGCAAAGCACAGATGAAAGATTTGTTCATGATATTCTCCTTTGATGATAATTCTCAAATATATTGAGTCCAAAAAACAGGCAAGTCAAGCAGTTTATTTTTCGTATCCGGCCAGCCGTTCCTTGTTGGCCTCGTAGAGGGCAAAGGCCTCGCGGATAATCTGTTTGGCTGCGTCCGGCCCGAGGAAACGCTCGATTTTGACTTCTTTGTTTTCCAGAATTTTGTAGTCTTCGAAAAAGCGGCGCAAAATCCGCAGACAGTGCGGCGGCAGTTCGTCAATGGAATGATAGTGGTCAAATTCCGGATCGTCGACATGGACGGCAATGATTTTGTCGTCCGCTTCGCCCTGATCAATCATTTTCATGACGCCGATCGGACGCACGCGCATCAGCGACAGCGGCAGAACCGTTTCCTGACACAACACCAGCACGTCGAGCGGATCGTTGTCTTCGCAGTAGCTTTGCGGAATAAAACCGTAATTGGCGGGATAATGAACGGCCGAGTAGAGAATGCGGTCGACTTTGAGCAGGCCGCTGAGCTTGTCGAGTTCATACTTGGTCTGCGAGCCTTTGGGGACTTCAATGACGGCGGTAATGATTTCGGGGGCGTCTTTTCCGGCGCTGACGCCGTGCCAGGGGTGTAACATCGTTTCTTAATCCTTTAATCTAACTTTTAAGATTGTCACAAAATATCTCAATTACGCCAAAAGTAAAGCATAAAAAAAGGGTGCTGTCTTGTTCGCCCGAAGGAGAAACTCTACAGCACCCGATTTGGGGGATCCCGTCACTACCAAAGAAACCCAAGAACTTTGGTATTTTGTTTGTGACGGGATTTAAAAGGCTGCCGGCGCTGCTCAAAATTTATCTTCAATGGCAAAAGACAAGATTTAAGCAAGCATCAGAGCAGGGCCGGCATATCTATTAAAGCGATAAAAATCAAGGCTGTCTGCAAAGACAACGGGAATCCGGATATATGATAATGCTATGTGGTTAAATGCGAAGAAACCGGATTGCCTTGATTAAGATGGCTAACGAGAATTATATCTAAAAAATCATTTTGAATGAACGCATAAAAACATGTTTCGGAAATTTTGTCAAGATATTTTTTTTATTTTTGAAAAGATGCAGTTTTCTTTATAAAATTACAAAGGCAAATGCTAATGGCAAAAGTTTGTGAGTTTTTCGACAGGCAGGGCGTCGGCAGCCGGTTGATTGCGTTGGAGGTTTCAAGCGCAACCGTTGAACTGGCCGCGGCGGCTTTGCATTGTGCTCCACAGCGAATTGCCAAAACCTTATCCTTTTTGCTTGATATCGGACCATTGTTGATTGTGGCCGCCGGCGACACCAGAATTGACAATGCCAAATATAAAGCGCGTTTGGGAGCCAAGACCAAAATGCTGCCGCTCGCGGAAGTCGAACAAATAATCGGGCATGCCGTCGGCGGCGTTTGTCCTTTTGCGGTTAATTCGGGAGTAAAAGTTTATCTGAATTGTTCTCTGCAGCGGTTCAAAACGGTTTTCCCAGTCTGTGGCAGTGCCAACAACGCCATAGAAAAGACCATTCCCGAACTGGAAAAATATTCCGGCGCCGCAGATCGGCTGGACATTTGCAAAGACCGGCATTGTTAATCAAAACTTACTCAAAAGATATTAAGATGTACAACTGAGTTTAATTATACATAATCTTGTGCTAAAAATTATAAAAAGTTTGGCGTTTTTTCTAAAACTGATTTAAATTAAAATATACCATTAAAATATGTAACGGATGAATTTATGATATTTTCAACATTAAAAAAACAGATAAAAGAAAAAGCTGCAAATTGTGATTTTAATACTGCATCAAAAGAACTTCAGTCATACATATTTTCTCTTGATACAGAAAATTTCATACCGCTGATTACTCAAATAGGTTCAATTCCTGAGGATATTCCTCATGATTCTACTGAGGAAAAGTTATATACAAAAGTTTCAGATATTATATTGGCAAAATGTTTTTTTGAGTTAAATTTTAAGTCTGTTGTTTTGCATGAAAGAGCAAACAGTGCAGACGTTCTTGTAGAAAGCAAATATCATAATTATTCTCTGGTAGCAGACGCAAAAGCTTTTCGTCTTAGCAGGACGGCTAAGAATCAAAAAGATTTTAAAGTCGAATCAATGGTTCATTGGAGAGGAGATAATGAATATTCTGTACTGTGCTGTCCTTATTTTCAATATCCGCAGACATCTAGTCAGATATATGGATCAGCCTTAAACGGAAATGTTTTACTTTTTTCTTGGGAGTATTTTAATATATTGTTGACCAATAATATTCGAGAAACGGAAACAAATAATCTAGAAAATCTATGGAAACAAAGTAAGCAGATTTCTACAGTTACATCTGTCTGCAACAGAAATAAATGTTTCTTAAATACTCAAAATAATGCCCTTATGAATATTTTAAATATATCTAAAGACGATTTTGATAATTATTTTTTTAAATTCAAAAAAGATATTATAAAGCGTGGAAATGACGAAATCAGCTATTGGGAAAATGTCATAAATGATATAAATTCCTATTCTAGAAAACAAGCAATTGATGAGCTTATTTCAGCTTTAAAGTTGAAACAAAAGATCAATTCAATCAATAAATACATCAAGTGTTTGGAAGATATATGATGAAAAATGATGTTTACTTCGGAGATTGCCGCAGCCTCATCAAAAATATAACATCGGAAACAATAGATTTAATCTTAAGCGATATCCCATACGGCATATCGTTTGAAGAATGGGATGTAATACATTCAAACAAAAATAGTGCACTGCTTGGTTGTAGTCCAGCCCAAGAAAAAAAAGGCAATATATTTAAAAACAGAGGCAAACCTTTAAATGGCTGGTCTGAAAACGATAGAAAAATACCGCTTGAGTATTATAATTGGGTTGCATCATGGGTTAATGATTGGTATCGTGTGTTAAAACCTGGCGCCAGTGTATTTGTTTTTGCAGGTAGACGATTATCTCATCGTTGTATATCGGCTTTTGAAGATGCCGGATTTATTTACAAAGATATGATCGCTTGGAATAAACAAAGAGCTGCCCATCGAGCTCAACGTGTATCTTGTGTTTTTGAACGGCGGGGAGATCAAAAGGCTGCTGATATATGGAAAGGCTGGAAGCTGGGTAACCTGCGTCCGATTTTTGAACCGATTTTATGGTTTATGAAACCCTATAAAATAGGCGGTACGCTAGTCGATAATATATTGACATACTCTTTAGGGGCTTATAATGAAAAAATTCTAGAAAAGTATAAGCAATTGTCAAATAATTTATTTGCTGTTTCCTCCCAAAAAGGTGATACTGGTTTGCATCCGACACAAAAACCTGTTGCTTTAATGTCACTGCTAATAGAATTATCAACAACAGAACAGCAAATGGTTTTAGATCCGTTTGTTGGGAGCGGAACGACATTGATTGCAGCTTCGCGACTAAATAGAAATTATATTGGCTTTGAAAACAATAAACAATATTTTGATATAGCTAAAAAGCGACTTGAAAATGAAAAAATAAAAAAAACACAAGATTTATTTGCGGTTGCCAAATAGTTTTTTATTTTTAAGCCCGCCGTTCAGACATAAAAAAACCTGCGCAAGGCAGGTCTTTTTATATCTGGTCGGGACTATTGGATTCGAACCAACGGCATCTTGCTCCCAAAGCAAGCGCTCTACCAGGCTGAGCTAAGTCCCGTCAAAAATATGTGTTGTTAATAATTCATAACGCCTTTTTGCGCAAGGCCGTTCACTTCAGGCTTACCGACCGCGGCAACTTTGCGGCAAGCGCGGCTCGCAGCCGACGTTCGGCCGGGCTGAGCCAAGCCCCGTCAAAGCCGCTCATATATTTAATTCAATATTTGATTTAAGGCAAGTTTTTTTTGGCGTGTCGTTTTTTTTGAAAAATTTTCGAAAAATGTTGACAAAAGTGTTTTCGGCTAATATCTTGTCTTTATAAGCAGTTATTAGTTACACTTAGTTCACATATTATTCACCAAAAACAAAACAGTTATGAAAAAGTTCATGATGTTTTGCATGTGTGCAGCAGTGCTCGCATCGTGCAGTGAGAAGAAGGAACCCGTGGTTGAACCTCAGGAGCCTCAGGAAGAAGTTGTTTACCAGCCTGTGCACAAATCTGAGACCGTTGATCTCAAAACGGCCCCGAAGTACAGCTATCGCAACGCTCCCTATGATGTTCCGGCAGCTTCGGTTGCGGTGACCTATGATCGGAAACTTCCGTATGCTCAGCCCGTCATCGTCAAGTTCAGCTATGCCAACGGCGACAGCTTTACCTATACGATACCGGCAGAGTTCGGCCTTTGGAAAAATGAGGCCGGTCGTTTCCGCGTTGTCTCGGATGACGCTTGTACCGTATGGATACAAGGGCAGACGAAAAACGGCAAGTTCCACGAATTCGTTTTTTATGGAGATCCCCGGCATAACGGCGGAAAGATAAAACCGAATTCCTACAGAAACCTGCCGGCCGGCGAAATTCAATATCGCAGGTAACTCGCCCTGTTCTGTATTCGCACTCTCTTTGGCCTCTTGCCTTCAAAGCAAGGGGCTTTTTTTATGTCGGAAGTTCAGAACACCGGGATTTTTCTTGACTATTTGCCGCCGCGCAGTATAACCGAAACAAGGCTTAACCATATATAAGAGAACAGACATGCGTCGGTTTCAACGCAAAAAGGAAGATTTTATCTGCGAGCACTGCGGCGCGGAAGTTACGGGCAACGGTTATACCAACCATTGTCCGCGCTGCCTGTGGTCAAAGCATGTGGACGTTAATCCCGGCGACCGTGCCGAAGACTGCGGCGGTTTGATGGAGCCGGTTGATCTGGAACTCAAAGACGGCAAATACGTAATTGTTCACCGTTGCCGGAAATGCGGCTTTGTCCGCCGCAACAAAGTCTGTGACACCGACGATTTTGAAACGGTGATAACCTTGTCCAAACGCCGCACCGAGGCCCTGAAAG
Organism: Alphaproteobacteria bacterium; assembly: GCA_017480995.1. Lineage (GTDB taxonomy): Bacteria > Pseudomonadota > Alphaproteobacteria > RF32 > CAG-239 > CAZU01. The sequence continues at coordinate 9,904 of JAFUQJ010000059.1, read as the reverse complement.
GTTAAAAAAAGAGGAAACCTGCCGACGCGTCGTTTCCTCTTTTGCCGTTTTTTTAGTTTTTGCGTTTTTTGCTGACGTTCAGCCGTTTCTTTTTGGTTTGCTCGGTCTGCGATTTGGGAATGGCTATTTTCAGCGTGCCGTTGTCATATTCGGCGTTGGCGCGGTCAAATTCCAAATCCCAGGGCAGGGGAATGGTTCGCTTAAACGAACCGTAGGTAATTTCCGAGAAATAGCTGCCCTGATGCTTTTGTTCAGTCTGCTGCTTCTTTTCGCCCGAGACCGACAAATATCCGTCCGAAGAAATTTCAACGTCGAGGTTTTCCGGTTCAATTCCCGGCACTTCTGCCGAAACGGTAACTTCGTTTTTGTTTTCGCTGACTTCTATTTTGGGCTCGGCAATCGCGTCGGCCGGATGCTGGGGATAATCCAGCATGTTCCAAAAATGGCTGACCATGCTGCGAAAATCATGATGTTGATCGCTGTTGACCGGAACGTTTTGGGTGCGCCCGCGGTTTCCGGTGGTGCTTACTTGATTGTCCATAACAAAGCCTCCTTCTTGTATAAGATTTAACTCTTTTTCATATAAGAAGGCAAAAACGCAAATTAAAGCTGGTCTTTAGGAGATTATTTGTCGTCGAATTCCTGCGACAGCACAATGCCTTTCAGCTCGCGTTTTTTCTGCCATTTTTGCTTGGCGTACTGCTGCATGTCGGCCACCGTGTCGGTTTCGTCGACGATTTCGGCGCCGAGGATGGTTTCGATAATGTCTTCCAGCGTCACAATTCCCTGCCAGTTGCCGAACTGGTCGATAACCAGCGCCATGTGCTTGTGTTCTTTGAGCATCAGGTTCAGGACGTCTTCAATTTCGGCTTCGGGTGAAAAACTGTGCATCTGCCGGGCATAATTGTCAATCACGTCATTGTCTTTGGCGCTGTACGAACTGGATTTGTGAATATAGCCGAGAAACGTTTTTTCCTGTTCGTCGACAATCGGAAAGCGCGAAAACGGCGTCGAGCTGAGAAACTTGTCAAAATCGGAGATTTTCATTCCCGGCCGCACGACATGGACCACCGTGCGCGGCGTCATAATGTCCTTGAGCTTGATTTCGTCCAGCCGCACGACGTTGGAAATGGTGCGGGTGCGGGCCTCGTTCAAAACGTTGGAAGCCTGCGCCATACGTGCCAGAGCGCGGATTTCGTTAGGAATGTTGGCCGCGTCGTTGCTGTTATTGCTGAACCAGCGGGTAATGCTGCCCGACAGCCAGATAAACGGCAGCATGATTGTAATCATGACGTTGAGGATAACGACCATTGAAGGAATCAGCTGTTTCCAGTATTTGGTGCCGATGGATTTGGGCAGGATTTCCGACAGGACCAGAATCAGAAAGGTCATAATGCCCGAGGCCCAGCCGATATATGCCTGACCGAAGAGTTCCGTAACCTGAGCGCCGACGCCGGTGGCACCGACGGTGTGCGCCACCGTGTTCAAAGACAGGATGGCGGCCAGTGGCCGGTCGATTTTGGCTTTCAGCAGCGAAACCTGCCGAAACAGCTTGGGGTTGGTTTCTTCCAGTTGGGCAATGTAAGAGGGAACAATGGATAAAAGGGCCGCTTCCATAACCGAGCATAAAAAGGATACGGCAATGGCGGTTGTTGCATAAATAACTAAAAGTAACATATCTTCTCGTAGGTTGTTAAAAACATAAAAACGAAGCTAGCAAAAAATTTATAAAAAATAAAGGATTATTATGTTAATTTTGAACAAAAGTTGAATTAGGGAGGCGGTTATGGAACAAAGGACGGCCTTGGTCACGGATTTTGACGGCACCGTCAGCGCCGATGACTTTTTTACGATGATTGCCCGCAGATATCTGCAGCCGAAGGATTTGGAGCCCTGGAATCTCTATATGCAGGGCCGGCTCAGCCATTTTGAGGCATTAAACGCGGTCTTTGCCGAAATTCGGATTCCGGAGGCGGAATTGATTGCGTTTGTCAAGACGATCCCGTTGGATGAAACTTTTGCCGAAACGGCCGCTTATTGTGCCAAAAAACATATTCCCGTCTATATTTGTTCGGCCGGCTGCGATTATTACATTAACATTCTGCTCGGCGGATTAATCAAGCGTTGCGGTATTAATCTGATAACCAACTCCGGATGTTATTCGCCGCAGACCGGACTGGTGATGACGGCGCCGCGCGAGAGTTTGTTTTATGACGCCAAAGTCGGCGTTTCCAAGGCCGGCGTGGTTGCTCACCTGCAAAGTCAGGGTTTTGCGGTGGTCTTTTGCGGCGACGGTCCGCCCGATGTCCGCCCGGCCCGGATTGCGCAGACCGTCTTTGCCAAAAAATACCTGCTGGACAAATGCCGCGAAGAGAATATAATAACCAGACCATTCCACTCGTTCGGAGATGTTCTGGCATATCTCAAGGAGGTCTAAAATGGCGTATCTTCCGTATCCCAACAAACAGATTAACATTCCCTATCTGCTCAAAATCGGCGAGGGCAAACTGCCGAAAATGGGCCGCTATCTGGTTGACAAAAACTTCAACAACGTCGCGCTGTTCTGGGGCGAAGGGCTGGAAAGCGTTTTCGGCGAAACGCTGACGCGCAGCCTCCAGACCTACGGAATTAACGTGCTCTACAAACAGGAAGTCAAGTTTATCAATATTGAAGAAGTTACGAAAGTCGCCTTTAATCTTCCCAATAACATCGAAGCCATAATCGGCATCGGCGGCGGCAAGGCGCTCGATTTTGCCAAATACTGCGGTTATCTGCTGAAAATGCCGTTTATTTCCGTGCCGACGTCCACGTCCAACGACGGTTTTTGCAGCCCCAACTGCTCGCTGCTGGTAGACGGCCGGCGCAAAAGCGTCAAAGCCGGGATACCGTTCGGTGTTGTCATCGATTTGGACATTATCAAAAGTTGTCCGCAGGTTTATTTTTACTCCGGTCTCGGTGACATGCTCTCCAAAATTACCGCGTTGTGGGACTGGAAAAAAGCCTCCCAGAAAGGCATGGCGCGTTATAACGATTTTGCCGCGCTGATGGCTTATAATTCTCTGGACCTGCTGTTTATCAAACACAGTTTTGACATCAACTCGATAGAGTTTCAGCGCAGTTTGACCAATTCGCTGCTGATTTCAGGCATCGCCATGGAGATTGCCGGCACCTCGCGCCCCGCCAGCGGCAGCGAGCATCTGATTTCGCACGCGCTTGACGCCGTTTCCAAATATCCCAAAATGCACGGCCTGCAAGTCGGCGTTTCGACTTATTTATGCGCTTTGCTGCAGGAAAATCCATCGGTCGAAAGTCTGCGCGAAGTCTTTTTCAAAACCGGATTTTTTGAATTTGTCGGGCAAAATCCGTTTGATTATCACGAATATGTCGATGCTTTGCGTCTGGCGCCGACCATCAAACAGGACTATTACACTGTTTTGTCGGAGAAAAATATGTTTCGCCGTGCCGTTGAGCTGATTGAGCATGACGACATCCTTTCCGCGCTGATTAAAAAATCTTTGTAAGCCTCTGGATATCTCTTTGCCGATGATTAAATAACTGGTGCTTTTCAGGTACGGTTCAATCATTGGCAGGGGGAGGAAAAAAGTGACTGCGGATAACAACATCACGACTTTTTACAAATTGGAAGACGGCTATACGGTAACCAGACTTGACGCCAGAGACTGCACGCTGATATTCAGGGACGGGAATCATGACATTGTCGCCATCATGGACGGCTGCCGCAAAAGCCTGACGCACATTAATCCGTATAAGGAACGCCGTCTTAACAGTCGTGAAAAAAACATACTCTTTCGTTTTATCCGCTCCGCCGAATTTCAAATCAATACCGACGTAGCCGATTTTCTGGGCCTTTCGATTATGCGCCTGAGCGGCGGCCGGGAAGAATATCTGAACGAGCAGGAGCTCAAAAAGCTGTTGTCCGGCCGTTTGAATTGCGTGAGTCTCTATGTCGGCCGGTTGCGGATGCGCACGGTAAAAATTGCCGCTTATTCAAGATGCGGCGGCTGCACTCTTGTCAATGCCAAAATCAAAAAGCTGATTGTGGAAAACAGCTGCGACGTTCTGCTGGATTTGCGGGACAACGACAGCATCGAAGCCGTGCGCATCGGCGAGAATTTCAGCGGCAGTCTGAACTTGTCGCGCAGTTCGGTCGAGAGCGTCGTCTTGAATAACAATTGCCGCTGCGATTTAACCGTAGCGGAAAGCCGGCGTTGTTTTAATCTGATTATTGCCGACGTATACAGCGGCAATCTGAACATTAAGGATTCCTGTTTCCACGGCATAGAAATCGGTTATTACTGCTATGCCGTCATCAACCTGGTAAAAAACTGGGGCCGGCGCGACATCAGCATCGGCGATTCTTTCCGCGGCACCCTGAATCTGGACGACGTCGAGGTCTATACCCTGAACCTCGGCAAAGACTGCAAGGGCAAAATCAGCGTTGCCTCGCGGAATATCGGAAGCGAAGGCAGAGAGATACATATTGACGATGATTTTGCCGGCACGCTGGATTTGCAGAATGCGTCCGGTATCGAACGCATCGACGTCGGCAGTCATGCCCGCGGCCGCTTTAACCTGCTCGGCAATCACGGCATCAAGGTTGCAAAGTTTGACAAATACTTTAACGGTTATGCCGATTTCTCCAATTCTTCGGTCGAATATGTCAGCGCCGATTACGGCAGCAGCGGCGATTTTGTTCTTAACGACTGCGAGCAGCTGGTGCTGCTGGAACTGCCGCGTTACAAAAACTCCAATATCGTTACCGAAAAAAAGCCGATTGAGATTGCCGGCGACAGCCATAGCTTATATTATCGTTACCGGCCGCAATATCTGCCGTACAGTTATTTTGTGCCGTTTTACAAAAAAGTGTACCATAATCTGAAAGGGATTTTTTCATAAAATTATTTGTTACACTTTTGTTACAAAAGGCTTGTTAAAAAGCCCCGGATATGTTATAAATAGAAGTATAAATACCCGCTGTTAAAGGAGGTTATTATGATGAAAAATTCTTCTGGTCACGGTTCATATTTTTTGGACAGGCTCGCCAGGGCTGAAATCTCCAAAGACGAGATTTTTGAAGCTCTGTTCGATGCCCGCGGATATGGTCCCGACATCAATACGCGCCATGTGTTTTTTCAAGAAGTGATCATCAAGTTTAATGCCTCAAAAGCTAAGGCCGTTATCAAAAACCACCTTCCGTATGAAACCGACAGCCACTATGTCGACATGGCTTTGTGGCGCTATATCGAGGTGGGGGGAGACCTTAAATCGTTTGATAAGGATTTAGAAATTGCCAAAGAAAACTATGCAAAAACTCATCAATTTATACATCGGCTGGCTGCGGCGCAAAATCTGCGCGCCGGAGCCTGATTTGGCAATATCAGGCAGAAAACCCCGTCTCGGCAGAAGTCAGGCGGGGTTTTTTTGTTTCTTTGCGGGCAGAGAGGTGAGGGCAATGCCGAGAATAATCAGCAAACCGCCCCAGATTTGCGAGGCGTAGATTTTTTCATGAAGAATAAAATAGGCTTCCGCGCCGCTGAATATTGGCAGCAGATAATAGATAACGCCGGTTTTGACGCTGCCGATTTTGTTGAGTGCGGAGTTCCACGCCAGATAGGAAATGACCGAGTTAAAGATTCCGAGGTAAACAAAAACGCCGAAATCAATCGGACGGAGACGTTTCAGTCCGTCCACGCCGACCGTCGTCATCATGAACGGATAAATGATAATCAGGCCGGCAATGACCGTTGCCGCCAGCATGGTCGCCTGGTTAATCTGCGGCGGGCGTTTGGCTTGCAGCAGCGAATAAACGGCAAAGCAGAAGGTGTTAATGAGCATAATCCCGTCGCCGCTGACAAAACGAAAGTTTTTGAGCTGTGTCAGATCTCCGTGCAGAATAATAACCAGCACGCCGAAGATTGCCGCGGCCAAACCGACAATCTGTCTGCCTTCGATCGGCGTTTTAAAAAACATCCGGGACATAATCACCAGAAAAATCGGCCCCGTAACGTCGAGCAGCCCCATGTTGACGGCAGAGGCGGTGTGTCCGGCATAATAGATCAGCGTGTTGTCCCAGACGATTCCTGTCAGCGCCAGCGTAATCACCAGCCAGGCGTTTTTAAACAGCAGACGGAAATTGTCGCGCAAACCTTTCCAGGCAATCGGCACCAGAATGAACGCGGCGATAAACCAGCGTCCGAAAGCGATTTCGAACGGCTGCAGCGAAGTGGCGAAATAACTCGCGATAATAATGTTGAAACTCCAAAAGAAAACGGCCGTCAAAGCCAGAAAATATCCCATTTTTTTACTCCCGGTTTATCGCCTTTATATATGCCCGGCAGAGATGTTTTCCAACCTTTCGGCGGCGAATAAGGAACAAAAAAGCCCCGTGTTAAACGGGGCTTGAAGAGGCGCGCTCGGTTCAGATGTTTTCTTCCATACCGAGGTTGCGGTATTTGATGCGGACGTCATATTCCGAGCCGTAAGACTGGATGAGTTCATCGGCAATCGTCTGGTCCAAATCGGCCAGATACCGGCTGCGCAGAGCCTCCATTTCCTTTTCCGACGGCATCCGCTCGGCCTGAATGATTTTGGCCGGAACGGCAATGACAAATTCGTCGCCTTTGTTAAACGTTTTCGGCGTGTCAACCGCTTCCTGAAACAGCTCGCTCATCTGCTGCGGCGTCAGTCCGCCGAACGTCTGGTCCTTTTTCAGCGGAGCGGTGGTCTTGAAGCCGACATTAAAGCGGGCCGCCACGTCGGCAAATTTGTCGCCGTGTTCGAGGTCGTGCGAAATGTCGTTGACCAGCTCCTGGGCGATTGCCGCTTTCTCGTTGTCTACCCAGAGGTTGATAATGTCGCCGCGCACGTCTTTAAGGTCTTTGAGGCGCGCTTCGTTGACCGCCTCGACCTTGAGCAGGGCAAAACCTTCGTCTGTTTCCAGAACCTGAGAGGTTTCTCCCGCGTTGTAGGAAAAAGCCGTGTCGATAAAATCCGGCGAGCCGGCAAGGGCTTTGTCCCGCGGCTGAATCTTTTTGGCGCTGCCGGTTTCGGTCAGGCCCGAAATTTTGCGGATTTCGGCTTTATATTCTTCGGCAATTTGCTCCAGCGAGGCGCCGGCACCGAGCTTGTCCTCGATTTCGGCCATTGTGTCGTTGGCCTGATCATAGGCTTTTTCCTTGCGGATGGCCTCAATGATTTTGGCTTTGACGCCGGCTATTTTCGTTTCTTTTTTAGGTGTAATCGAAACGACTTTCATGATATGCCAGCCGAGGTCCGATTGGATCGGGCCGGCGATTTCGCCTTTGCCGAGGGCAAAAACGGCGTCGCTCATGTCGGCAATCAGCATGTCTTTGCTGACATCGCCGAGCTCGGTCGAAGCCTTGTCCTGTTTGGCAATGTTTTTGGCCACGCCGTAGAAGTCGGCGCCGGTGTCAAGCGCCGCTCTGGCTTTGTCGGCGTCTTCCTGATTGTCAAAAACCATTTGCAGGACATTGCGGGTTTCGGGAGTAACGTAATCGTGAATGTTCTGTTCATAATAGTTTTTGATTTCCTCCTCGTCGGGCATATATCCCTGAGCCAGACGGTCGGCCGAAAATTCAATAAAAGCGATGTCGCGGTTTTCGGGCTCTTCAAACTGCGGCGCAAAATCCTGATAATACTGCTCGAGCTCGTCTTCGGAAATCCGACGGTCGATTTTCATCTCGACCGGTTTGATGCTGACATATTGGAATACCTTGCGCTGACCGTCGAGTTTGGCAATATACCGATCCATAAATTTGGGCAGCATCATGCCTTCGATCGGCGTGGCGACCAGATGCTGTTTGATGACGTCGCGGCGCAGGGTGTCGATGTACTGCTGTTCGCTCCAGCCCGAGAGACTGAGGATGCTGCGCATTTTTTCGAGGCTGAACTGGCCGTTGGCGTCCATAAATTCGGGCTGCAGGTAGATGATTTTGCGGACAAGCTCGTCGCTGATGCTGACGCTGTTGTCGTCGGCGGCTTTTTGGATAATCGCGTTGACAACGTTTTTGCGGACGATTTCAAGCGTCATGGCGTTGCGCATTTCGTCGCTGACTTCAAAAGCGTCGCCGAGCATGGACTTGGCGGCCTGCAGCTGCTGGTTGAGCTGGGCGTTGATTTCGTCGCGGTAGATGACGGTGCCGTCAACCTTGATAATCGGCCGGTTGGCGTTGGCGTTTCCCAGATAGCCCGAAATTCCGAACAGCGACATAAACGAAAGAGCGGTCAGGATTAAAATTCCCTTTACCCAGAAACTGTCCTGAAAACTTCTAATTTTTGTAATCATCGGCATATTCCCATTTATAAAGTATCATTCTGTGCGCGATTATAGCAATATTCATAATTTATACAACTCTATTCAATAGTTGTTGAAAAGTTTTTTTGACTGTGTTAGAAGAAGAGCATATTTTTTTGGAAAGAAGAGGAACAAACAAATGGCTCGTAAAAAACTGATTGCAGGTAACTGGAAAATGAACGGTCTGACGGCCGACGGCACGGCTCTGGCCAAGGGTATTGCCGCCGAGGTCAAGGCTTTGGGCAAACCGCAGTGCGAATTTTTGGTCTGTCCGCCGTTTACGCTGCTGGCCGCCGTCAAAAAAGCCCTGCGCGGAGCCAGAGTTGCGCTCGGCGCGCAGGATTGTCATTTTGACGCCAAAGGCGCGCATACCGGCGACGTCAGCCCGCTGATGCTGACCGATCTGGGCTGCGCCTATGTTATTCTCGGTCACTCCGAGCGCCGCGCCGACCACGGCGAGTCGAACGAACTGGTCTGCAAAAAGGCCGAAGCCGCTCATCAGGCCGGTCTGAAAACCGTTATCTGCATCGGCGAGACGCTCGAGCAGCGTGATGCCGGTCAGACGATTGACGTTTGCAGCAAACAGATTCTGGGTTCCGTTCCCGAGACGGCGACTGCCGCCGACACCGTTATCGCCTATGAGCCGGTTTGGGCCATCGGCACCGGCAAAACCCCGACCGCGCAGGATGTCGAAGACGTCCATGCCGCCGTCCGCAAGGTCTTGGCCAAAAAGCTCGGCCGCGCCAATGCCAACAAAATGCGCATTCTCTACGGCGGTTCGGTCAAACCGTCCAATGCCAAAGAATTTTTGTCTCTGCCCGATGTCGACGGTGCCCTTATCGGCGGCGCCAGCCTCAAGGTTGAAGATTTTATGGCGATTGCCAAAAATTCCGGCTGTTAATTAATCAGATAGAAAAAAGGAAAAAACAATGGGTTCTGTTTTATTGGTTATTCACCTGCTGGCGTGCATCTTTCTGGTTGCCGTCATTCTGCTGCAGCGTTCTTCGGGCGGTGCTTTGGACGGCCTCGGCGGCGGCAGCGGCGCTTCCAGTTTCCTGAATGCCCGCGGCACCGGCAATCTGTTGACGCGTACCACTGCGATTCTGTCCGTCATTCTGTTTGCCACCAGTATCTCGCTGTCGTTGTACTACAAAGGCATGAGCCGCCAGACCGGTTCCATTCTTGAGAACGCTCCGGCGCAAAGTCAGCCGGCTGAACCGAGCGCGCCTCAGGCTCCGGTCGCGGGAAAATAAATGAACGGACTTCACAACATAAACAAAGGCACCTTTTCTTCAAGGTGCCTTTGTCACTTTAAAATATCACGGATTATCGACTGAAAAGGATAGGCAAATGTCTGAAAAAACAAAATTTATATTTATTACCGGCGGTGTCGTTTCTTCGCTCGGCAAAGGGCTGGCTTCGGCGTCGCTCGCTTCGATTCTGCAAGGCTCCGGCTTCAAAGTCAGAATGCGCAAGCTCGATCCGTATCTGAACGTTGATCCGGGTACCATGAGTCCGTATCAGCACGGCGAGGTTTTTGTTACCGACGACGGTGCCGAGACCGATCTC
>JAFUQJ010000058.1 GCA_017480995.1 Alphaproteobacteria bacterium | reverse complement strand
GTATTATTTCGGCGGCAAAAAGGGAATTTATGCGGCGGCGCTCGAGAATATCGTCGAGGCTGTCAGGGAAGAGACCGCCGAAATCAGCAAGGAATACGACGTGGTCGTGCGCAGCAAGAACAGCGCCGAGGCGAGGGAGCTTCTGAAGAAATTTACAAAGGTGTTTTTGTATCTGGTCTGCGGCGAAAAATTATCGCAGGATATGAAAACGGTTTTTTTGAGCGAATACTCGCGTCCGAGCGAAGACTTCAGCATTTTATACGAGGGGCTTATTCTGCCTTTTTATAAAAAAATGGCCAAGTTGTTGGAGCTGGCCAGTGACCGCAAGATTGCAACGCGCGACACTTATTTATATATGTTTCCGTTTTTTGCGCAGATTTTCGTTTTCAGTTCCAGGCAGGACACCATTTGCCGCTTTATGGATTGGAAAAACTATGACGAAAACAAAAAGAAAAAGCTCTTAAAATATATGTATAATCAGATAGACTTTTTAATCGACAGCCTAAGCTGTTGATTCTTCTGTTAAAAAACAATCTTTGCAGAGTTAAATCAATCAATTGATTGACATTTGCGTTTTTTTCGGATAACGCTATTTCTGTTTTTGTTAACTACAGAAGAGACTTTTTATGAAAAAACTTCTTACTTTTACTGCGCTGGGAACCATTCTGCTGGCCGGAAACGCCATGGCTGCCGGCTTCCACCTGAGAGAGCAGTCCGCTGCCGCCCAGGGTAACGCTTTTGCCGGCGCGACTGCCGGCGCAGAAAACAACTCCTATGCCTACTTCAACGCCGCCGGGCTGACTCGTCAGAAAGGAACCCAGATGAATCTGGGCGCGACTTACATCGTGCCGCGCGCCGAAGCGGGAAATATCGAAGACGCTTCCGGAAACCGCGGACAGGACATTAATAATATCGTTCATGCGGCCTGGGCTCCGAACGGCACAATTTCGCATCAGGTTGACGACAAACTGACTGTCGGCGTCGCTTTGAACGTTCCTTTCGGCATGATTACCAAATATGACCAGGAATGGGCCGGCGGTGATCACGGCAGTACCTCAAAGGTTATTACGGCAACGACGACTCCGATGGCAGCCTATAAACTTACCGACAAGTTGTCGGTCGGTGCCGGACTGCCAATTCAGTATGTTAAGGCTCGTCTGACCAACACTGCAATGAGAGGTGCTGTCGATACGGCGCTTAAAGGCGATACCGTTGATGTCGGCTATCAGTTGAGTGCTTTGTATGAAATGGATGAGAACACCCGTTTCGGCATTAACTACCGAAGTGAAATTAACCATAAACTTAAAGGCGATATTTCCGCCTCGCAGCCACTGCCGTTCCTGAATCAGAATATTTCAGCCAAATTGGATACGCCGGCGATGCTGTCTTTGGGCGCTTATCACCAAATTAATGAAAAATGGGCGGTCATGGCCGAATGGCAGCGCGTGTTCTGGAGTTCTTTTGAGAGCCTCGACATTATGGGAGACGATTACCACACCAGTACGACTAATCCTATGGGCGGCGGTTTGATCAGCTCGACACGTGAAAACTGGCGCGACACGGATTTCTTTGCGCTGGGTGCCAGCTATCAGATTGACAACCAGTGGAAACTGCGTCTGGGCGTGGCCTATGACCAGACAGCCGTTAAGAAAGCCGACCGTACGCCGCGTATTCCGGATACCGACCGTTTCTGGTATTCTGCCGGTCTGAATTATCAGTACAGCGAGAACCTGACGTTTGATGTTGCCTACACTGTTATTCAAGCAAAAGATGGCTCTGTCGATTTGCCGGATAGTGGCGGAATGCAGCGCGGGGTTCATGCGGAATACAACAACTCGGTTAAACTGTTCGGGTTGTCTTTGAATTACAAATTCTAACGGATTGGAGTTTGTCTGAGGATAAGACGGATGTTCATTCAGCGGGAAGGCGCTATCCTCGTGCTTCGGCGCCGACGTCCTGAATGACAGATAATTTATCTTCATGCAAATGCAGATTTTGGAATTTGGCAGAAAAAGTCTTCGAAAATCGAAGACTTTTTTTGTTGCATTATAACAGAAATCGTGTATAATGACAAAAACTAGACAAAAGAGGTCAGAATGCCGACACAGACTTCCGAGCTTTATAACCAGTGGCTGCATATATTAATGCACTATGCCAAGACTTTTTCCGATCAAGATATTCTGTGGGAAGAATTTTCCCGTTACGGATACGGTTTGCAGCGCCAACTAAAAGAAATGGGGCTGCCGCCGGTTGTGCCGGAAGAATACATTTCAGTCAATGAAGGCATTGCCCGGGGGCTGGTTGAGTTTGTCAAATCGGCGCCAGACCTCAAAAAAGCCTGCGGCGCGGTGTTGTGGCGTTTTATCAAAGCCGCTCATCCCGACATGCGCAACAATACAATTCAAAATACAAAAAAAAGACCTGAAACCTATCGCAAAGAGCGTCGTTTTCAGAAAAACATGATGTACATTCTAAGTATGCTGCATTTGGATTTGTCGGCCAAAGACAAGATAAACGCGCTGGATTATCTCGAATACAAATACAGCGCCGATGAATATCGCAGCGTTTATAAGCAGCTCGGCGATTATAACTTCGGAGAAATTTCCGGAGACTTTGAGTATGAGCGCATGCAGACGGTCAAATTGTTTCATGAATTGTTGAAGCAATCCCGAAAATCGACCGGTAAAGATAAAATCGTGTCGGCGCAGGCTTTTTTGGAAACGGTGGCGCGCAACGGGCGAATCCTGGACGATGCGCGTTATACCGACGTTTACGGCAATGTCAAAATGATTGATGCGGCGGCCAAGGCGGAAATGCTTGCGGCCGTAAAGAAAGCCAAGGTGCCCGTTTCTGAAGAATGTCTGGCGTATTTTGAAGGGCGGCCGTCGTCAAATGCCGGCATGAACACCTATATAGCCATTGTGTTAAACAAGTTTCGGGCCGCGGATAAGCCTTATGCGCGGAAAAACATTTTGGCGCGGCCTTTTGCGGTCATTAACATGAGCTTGCAAAAAGAGTCGAATATTTCGGAAAAACTGGTTGATAATTACGCCGAATATTTATGTTTGTACGCTTCGTATCATTGCGACAATTCTTCCGTGCGTACCGATATGCTGGAGAGCTTGCTGATCCGAGAGGCCGAGCAGAGCAACGCGCGCGCAAAAGCGTCTTCTTTGTTTGAGGAATACGTTTCGCCCAAAGAATTGAAAACCATTGATAAAAAACTGGTGTCGAACATTGCCCGGCGGTATGCGGATTCGTTTTCTTGCAGCGCTCCGGAAGTCGAAGAGTTTAATCCGTATTTTCATGAGCGTATGTCACGGATGTTTTGCAAGATTGTGAAAGAGCATCCTTATAAGAAGAGCGAGGTGCAGAGTTTATGCGCCGCGCTGAAAAGCAATGACGACAAGGTAATGGCGGAAATGGCAAAATCGGTCATGTCCGCTTATACGTCAACGGCGCGGAGAAGAACGCCCCGTATCCGTTAGATTTTGTTTCTTAGATATTTGGCCGTGTAGCTGAGTTCCGATTTGGCGACCTCTTCGGGCGTGCCCTGCGCGATGATTTTGCCGCCGCCGTCGCCGCCTTCGGGGCCGAGATCGATGATATAATCGGCAACTTTTATGACATCCAGATTGTGTTCGATTACGATAATCGAATTGCCCTGGTCAACCAGCGCCTGCAGGACCTTAAGCAGTTTGTTGATGTCTTCGAAATGCAGGCCGGTGGTCGGCTCGTCGAGAATATACAGCGTTTTGCCGGTGGCGCGTTTGGACAGTTCTTTAGACAGTTTGACGCGCTGCGCTTCGCCGCCGGAAAGCGTCGTTGCGGGCTGGCCGAGCTTGATGTAGCCGAGGCCGACTTTGCGCAGCAGGTCCAGACGGTTTTTGATGGCCGGAATGGCGTTGAAAAAATCATAAGCCTCGTCAACCGTCATATCAAGCACGTCGGAAATGGATTTGTCCTTATAACGCACCTCCAGCGTCTCGCGGTTGAAGCGCTTGCCTTTGCAGACGTCGCATTCGACATAGACGTCGGCCATAAAGTTCATCTCGATTTTCATGACGCCGTCGCCTTTGCAGGCCTCGCAGCGGCCGCCGGCAACGTTGAACGAAAACCGGCCGGCGGAGTAGCCGCGGGCTTTGGCTTCCGGCAGGCCGGCAAACCAGTTGCGGATATGGTCAAACAGGCCGGTGTAGGTGGCCGGATTGGAACGCGGCGTGCGGCCGATCGGCGATTGATCGATGTTGATGATTTTGTCGATGTTTTCGGCGCCGACGAGTTTGTCATAGATGCCCGCCGGTTCGCGCGAGCCGTTGATTTCTTTGTTCAGCGCTTTGCACAGGGTTTCCAAAATCAGCGATGATTTGCCGCCGCCCGAAACGCCGGTAACGCAGGTGAAGGTGCCGAGCGGAATTTTGACGTCGACGTTTTTGAGGTTGTTGGTGCGCACGCCCTTGAGGCCGACAAATTTGCCGCTGCCTTTGCGGCGCGCGGCCGGGACGGCAATAAACTTGTCGCCGTTGAGATATTGGGCGGTCAGGCTGTTTTTGTTTTTGAAGACTTCTTCGGGAGTTCCTTTGGCAACCACTTCGCCGCCCTGGCTGCCGGCGCCGGGCCCCATGTCAACCAGATAGTCGGCGGCGCGGATGGCGTCTTCGTCATGTTCGACGACAATGACGGTGTTGCCGATGTCGCGCAGGCGGGTGAGGGTTTCGAGCAGGCGGTCGTTGTCGCGCTGGTGCAGGCCGATGGACGGCTCGTCAAGCACATAGAGCACGCCGGTCAGTCCCGAGCCGATCTGCGAGGCAAGGCGGATGCGCTGGGCTTCGCCGCCCGACAGCGTGCCGGACTGGCGCGAGAGGTTGAGGTATTCGAGGCCGACATTGTTCAAAAAGCTCAGACGCTCAATGATTTCTTTGAGAATTTTGGCCGCGATTTCCTGCTTTTTGGGAGACAAGGTCGGGCCGATGCCGCGAAACCAGGTGAGCGCTTTTTTTATCGACAGGTCCGAGGCTTCGATAATGTCCAGTCCGCCGATTTTGACGGCCAGGGCTTCGGGCTTGAGGCGCTTGCCGCCGCAGACTTCGCACGGAGCGGCCGACTGGTAGCGCGCCAGTTCCTCGCGGGAGGCCATGGACTCGGTTTCCAAAAAGCGGCGTTCCATGTTGGGGATGACGCCTTCAAACGGTTTGTAAGTTTGAAAATGCGGAAAATACATCGGTACAGGTTCGCTGCCGGAGCCGTACAGAATTATGTCTTTGGCGCGCTGGGGCAGGTCTTTCCACGGCGTGTCTTCCGAGATTTCGAGATAGTGGCACAGCGAGGCCAGCGTATCGGTAAAAAAGCCGTGCCGGCGGTTGAACCACGGCGCGACGGCGCCCTGCGCAATCGACAGGTTGACGTTGGGCACAACCAAAAGCGGATCCATGTAGAGCCGGGCGCCGATGCCCTCGCAGTGCGGACAGGCGCCGTAAGGGTTGTTGAAAGAGAACAGGCGCGGCTCGATTTCTTCAATGGTAAAGCCGGAAACCGGGCAGGCGAACTTGGAAGAGAAAACGGTGCGTTCGCCGGAGGAAGCGTTTTCGGCAAAAAGCAGGCCGTCGCTCAGGCCCAGAGCGGTTTCAACCGATTGGGCCAGCCGTTCGGCAATGCCTTCTTTGACAATCACGCGGTCGACGACGACTTCAATGTCGTGCTTTTGGTTCTTGTTGAGTTCGGGGACTTCCTCAATGTCGTAAACCTGTCCGTCGATTTTAAGGCGTTGGTAGCCGCGTTTTTGGAGGGTTTCGAACTCTTTTTTGAATTCGCCTTTTTTGCCGCGCGCAATCGGCGCCAGGAGCAGGAGTTTTGTTCCCTCGGGCATTTCGAGAATACGGTCGATCATCTGGGATACGGTCTGCGATTCAATCGGCAGGCCGGTGGCCGGGGAATAAGGCGTGCCGGCGCGGGCCCAGAGCAGGCGCATGTAGTCGTAGATTTCGGTGACGGTGCCGACGGTCGAACGCGGATTGTGCGAGGTGGTTTTCTGTTCAATCGAAATTGCGGGAGACAGGCCTTCGAGCGAGTCAACGTCGGGCTTTTTCATAAGGTCGAGAAACTGGCGGGCATAAGAAGAGAGGCTTTCGACATAGCGGCGCTGGCCTTCGGCATAAATCGTGTCGAACGCGAGCGACGATTTGCCCGAGCCCGAAAGGCCGGTGATGACGGTCAGTTTGTTTTTGGGAAGGCTGATGCTGACGTTTTTGAGATTGTGTTCGCGGGCACCTTTGATGTCGATAAATTCGCTGCTCATTGTTTTGTTCTCCTCGGCCGCCAAATATAGCCGGTTTTAAAGCGAAAGGCAATACCAAAAACGGGTATAACCGGGCGGCATAAATAAAAAAACTTGCAAAAATCGGGCGAAGTGATAGTATCGCCGTAAGTTTTAACCAGAATATCGTTTTTTATGATAAAAAAGACTATTTGTGCGGCCGTGACGGCATTGTGTCTGGCCGGGACGGCGAAAGCTGCCGTCAATATTGCCGTTATCGCTCCCAAAAGCGGAGATTACAGCGAAACCGCCCGCGATCTGACGGAGGGCGTGCGCACGGCCGTGTCGGAAATCAACGCGCAGGGCGGTCTGCTCGGACAGAGCGTCAACCTGATTGAGGTTGACGACCGGTGCGACGATCGTTTTAACGTGTCGATGGCGCAGATGATGGCCGTCAATTCTTCGGCGGAAGACAAGGTGCATCTGGTTATCGGGCCGTATTGCGTCAACAGGTTCGCGGAGGTTGCCAAAATATACGGGGACGGAAAAATCCTGCAGATTGCGCCGCTGCCGCTGGACGGCGAGAAAATGGCGGTGACGCAGAAAGGGCTGATTAAGCTCGCCGGAGAAGAGCGCGGGCAGGCGGCGGAGTTTTTTGAATATTACAAATTAAGATTTATGAATCAGAATACGGCGCTGGTTTATGACGCCAATCTGCGTTCGGCGGTGGAAATTGCGGCGGCGGTTCAGCAGAAGTTTGCCGACGCGCGGCTGTCAAACCGGCTGACAAGCTATAACTTTGCCAATTACGGCAAGGATTATGAGCAGCTGGCGGCGGAGATACTTTTGAACAACCGGGTGGTTTATGTTCTCGGAACGTCGAAGGATACGGCCAAGCTGACGCGCGAAATCGGCAGGCTTCGCGACGGCACGGCGGTGTTTGCCAATCGTTACGGGCTGAAAGAAAACTATACCGATATTGTCAGCGCCGGACAGGAGGGGTTGTATTATCTGGCGCTCGAGAATCTGAGAGACAATCCGCAGTTTGCCGAAATTCTGGTGCGGCTGCGCCTGAAAGGGCAGGAACCGCGCGGGTTCGGCGTTTACGGTTATCTGAGCGTCATGCTGTGGAAAAAACTGGTGACGCAGGCAAACTCGTTTGATTATGACGCCGCGGCGAAGACGGCGGCAACGGCGGAGTTTTCCCTGCCGTGGGGACGGGTTCGTTTTCGGGACGGGAAACCCGACAAATCGGCGCCTTACGGCGTGTACGGCTTTCAAAACGGAGAATATGCACAGGTTTATTGATTTTGGTTTTAATCTGAAAATTATCAATGTATATTGAGAAAAGTTTTAACGATAGCATAAGGTATAAATAAAATGGCTGGAAGCATTAATAAAGTAATTTTGGTCGGCAATCTCGGCGCGGATCCGAAAGTCAGCAACACGCAGAGCGGCGGCAAAATCGTCAATCTGAATGTGGCGACTTCCGATACCTGGAAAGATAAACTTTCCGGCGAGCGCAAAGACCGCACCGAATGGCACCGCGTGGTTATCTTCAATCCGCAGCTGGCGGATATTGCCGAGCGTTATCTGCGCAAAGGTTCCAAGGTTTATCTGGAAGGCCAGCTGCAAACCCGCAAGTGGGAAGACAGCAACGGCCAGGAGAGATACACGACCGAGGTTGTTTTGCAGAACTTCAGCGGTTCGCTGGTTTTGCTTGATTCCAGAGGCGACAGCGTTCCGGCCGGCGGCAATGACGTCTTTTCGACAAGCTCTTCTTCGGGCTGGGATTCCGCTCCGGCCGGCGGCGCGGCTCCGGCGGCCGATCTGGACGACGATATTCCGTTCTGAGACGCCCGCAGAGCGATTTTTTAGTTTTTGTTGTTAACTTTTGCAACGGTCTTAAAGTCGAAAATCGATTTTAAGGCCGTTTTTTTGACCATAGAAGC
>JAFUQJ010000057.1 GCA_017480995.1 Alphaproteobacteria bacterium | reverse complement strand
CGCGCATAGCCTTCGATATTCTTTTTGAGGTTTTCCAGCTCCTTATTCAGGCGCTCGCGTTCGGCCGCAAAATCAACTACACCCTTGAGCGGCAGCAGAATGGTGCATTCTTTGAACACATGCTGAACCATATCCGGCGTAATCTGACAATCGGCGCCGGCACATTCGATTTTTTCCAAACGCGCGAGAGAACAAATAATCTTGTTCAGCTCCGCGACATTGGCCTGCGACTGCGAAGCGGCGTCTTTGAGAATAATGCTCAGTTTGGCGCCGGCCGGCAGATTCATTTCGGCACGCAGCGAACGAACCGAAGAAATCAGCTCAACCGCCCAGTCTATTTGCGCCAAAGCGCTTTCATCAATCTTTTCGTTCAACGGCCAGGACGCATGAATCAGTTTGCACTCGCGCTCATCGCAGGTATTGTTCCACAATTCGGTGGTAATAAACGGCATAAACGGATGCAAAATCGTCAAAATCCGATCCAGAACCCAGGCGGCGACAGCACGGGTTTCGGCTTTGGCGGCTTCGTCCTCGCCGTAGAAAACCGGTTTGCTCAGCTCGATATACCAATCGCAGAACGTGCCCCAGGCAAACTGATAAACCGCGTTGGCGGCATCCGAAAAACGATAGGCATTCAGGTTCTGCGTGACTTCGGCCGTCGCCTGTTTGGCTTTGGCAATAATCCATTTGTTGATGCCGAGTTCAGCCTTGGTTTCGTCAAAACCCTTAATCGTTTTGCACTCGTTCATTTCGCAGAAGCGGGCGGCGTTCCACAATTTGGTAGCAAAGTTGCGGTAACCGGCAATGCGAGCCTCGCTCATATTGACGTCGCGTCCCTGGGTTTCCATTGCCGCCATGAAGAAGCGCAAAGCGTCGGCACCGTATTTCTCAATGGTTTCCATCGGATCGACGGTATTGCCTTTGGATTTGGACATCTTCTGGCCTTTTTCGTCTCTGACCAAGCCGTGGATATAGCATTTTTTGAACGGCACTTTTTTCATCATATACATGCTCATCATCATCATGCGGGCAACCCAGAAGAAGATGATGTCAAAACCGGTAACAAGCACCGAGGTCGGGTAGAACTTGTCCAGGTATTCGGATTTGTCCGGCCAGCCCAAGGTCGAAAAAGCCCACAAACCGGACGAGAACCAGGTGTCCAAAACGTCGGTTTCGCGGCGCAGTTCAACATGCTTACCGTAATGCTTATCCGCTGCGGCCTGCGCTTCTTCCTCGTTTTCTTCGCAGAAAATGGTTTCGTCGGGACCATACCAAATCGGCATCTGGTGTCCCCACCACAACTGGCGCGAAATACACCACGGCTGGATGTTGCGCATCCACTCGAAATAAGTCTTTTCGTAAGACTTGGGAACAAACTCCATTTCGCCCTGCTCGACGGCGCGGATCGCCTCTTTGGCCAGAACCGGCGCGTCGACAAACCACTGGTCGGTCATCAGCGGCTCGATAATGACGCCGGAACGATCGCCGTAGGGAATAACCATCGGGTGATCTTCAATCTTTTCCATAAAACCGAGCTCGCTCAAAGTCTCAATCGTTTTGGCGCGGGCCTCAAGCGTGGTCATGCCGGCAAACGGCGTGTTCTCATTCAGAGTCGCGTCTTCATTCAGAATATTTATCAGCGGCAAATTATGGCGGCGGCCGACTTCAAAGTCGTTAAAGTCGTGCGCCGGCGTAATCTTAACCGCGCCAGTGCCTTTTTCGGGATCGGCGTGGTCGTCGGCAATAATCGGAATTGCGCGGTTAATAATCGGAATAACGCAGTTTTTGCCGATCAGATGCTTCAGCTTTTCGTTCTTGTCGCTGACGGCAACCGCGGTATCACCGAACATGGTTTCGGGACGCGTGGTGGCAATGTGGATAAACTCGCCCTCGGCTCCTTCAATCGGGTATTTGTAATAATACATTTTGCCGAGCGTTTCCTTCTGGACGACTTCCAAATCGGAAACGGCCGTCATAAACTTGGAATCCCAGTTGACGAGCTTTTTGGCCTTGTAAATCAGACCGTCTTTATAGAGGTTGACAAATATTTTGCGGACGGCACGGCTCAATCCCTCGTCCATGGTAAAACGCTCGCGGCTCCAGTCGCAGGAAGCGCCCAAGCGGCGCAGCTGCCTGGTGATAGTACCGCCGGATTTTTCCTTCCACTTCCAGACGGTTTCGATAAACTTCTCGCGGCCGAGATCGTGGCGCGAAATGCCGTCTTTCGCCAAATTTCTTTCTACAACCATCTGGGTGGCAATACCGGCGTGATCGGTGCCGACCTGCCACAAAACGTTTTTGCCGAGCATGCGGTTATACCGGACCAAAATGTCCTGCAGCGTGTCATCCAGCGCATGCCCCATGTGCAGAACGCCGGTAACGTTCGGCGGCGGAATCACAATCGAAAAAGCGTCTTTGGATGAGCGCATATCGGGTTTGAAATCGCCGGAGTTTTCCCAATCGGCATAAATTTTTTCTTCAAAATCCTTCGGTGTGTAGTTCTTTTCTAACATCTTTATTTTCCATATTTCATTTTGATTCTTAAGACTGCAAAAAGCCCTCAAGGACAACTTGGGGGCAGTAAAAAGTTTTCAGGCCGGTTCAGCTGGTTACTGAGTATTTCCGACCTTTGCCATCACTCGCTCGATTTCCTGTTTGACAATCGTTTCGACAACCGCCGGCAGATTGGTGTCCAGCCAGTCTTTGGTCTGCGCGGCGATAACCTCGCGGGCATAAGTATCATAATCAGCCTGTCCGCGCCAGTTCTTTTCGACCTCGGCGCCGATAATACGGCGAATTACATCACTGATAACGTCTTCAATCGTTTTGGCGCCGTCACCGATAACGGTAACCGGTTCGGACGGCAAAACGGCAGCGGCTTCCGGTTCAGGACGAGACTGCGACTCGGCCTGCGAAAACATTTTGGTAAAATTGCTGATAATACTGGCCGAAACGTCAACCGCATCGGCGGCAGACTTGGCCTCGGCAGGCGTCCGGGGCGCCGGTTCGGCAACCGGCTCAGGCTCGACAACGGGTTCAGCCTCGACAACAGGTTCGTTTTCCACCACAGGCTCGGCCTCGACGGCGGAAACTTCTTCCGGCAATTCGGCAGCCGCAGGTTCCGGCGAAGCGAGCTCCGCTTCGGCTTCATCTTCGGCGGCAACGGCTTTGTCAGCGGCATCAAACGGATCAGATTCAAAATCTTCCCAGCCCAGATTGACATTGGACTGGACACCCTGCTTTTCGTCAGCTTCAGAATCGGCAATTTCAAAATGCGGTTCTTCGGTCAGCGCCGCTGCGGGAATGTCATCCAGTTCGGCCTCAAGGTCAATCTCTTCCGCCGCGGCAGGAGCGGCATCCGGCGCCGGCGGTTCGTCGGCACGCATGTCGGGAGACAATTCCAGAATATCGTCAACATTGACCTCAGCCTGCTCGTCAATAAGCGGCTCCTCGGCCTGAACCGGCGCGGCAGCTTTGCCGGCTTCGTCTTCTTCGAGAATGTTTTTAATCGAAGACAAAATGTCTTCCATTGCCATATCCTGATTATTGTCTTCTGCCATATCGGTTTCCTATCTTGGTCTTTCGCAGTTTATTTTACATAAAAATCATGCCTTGGCAAGCCTTAGTTTAACGACAGCCACTTGCCTCTGGTTTCCTTATAGAACTTTTTGGCATCATAAAGTTTGACGTCCAGGTTCAGGTCTTTGGCCGTCAGTTTGCCCATGGCAACCAGCAGCGACATGGCCGAGACATAATAGTCGCGGCGGGCGGTTACTTCGTTGACATTGGAATTGAGCAGTTCCTGATAAGCGTCCAAAACATCCAAAACGGTACGATTGCCCAAAGCCTCTTCTTTCTGGACGCCGTCAAGCGCAATGGCGTTGGCCTTGACCTGATCCTTAATCGCGAGAATCTGCGCCTCGTTGGCTTTCATATATTCCCAGGCGCTCGAAACCGTGGCCTCGACAGCGCGGCGGGCTTCCAGAACAGCCTCCTGAGCCTGCCATTTCTGGTATTTGCTCTGGCGGATCTTGGCCCGGGTGGCGCCGCCTTCATACAAAGGAACAGACACGTTAATGCCAAACTCGACGTCATCGGTGGTTACGTCGCCGGTATAGCCGCTGTTGTCCGCCTCGGTATGCGAAGCGGCGGCATCGGCGCTGACCTGCGGCAGCAGGGCGCCGGTATTGGTATAAACGTCGTAACCCTTGGAATTGAGCATATTTTTGGCCTGACGGATCGAGAAGTTTTTCTGCAGCGCGTATTCCAAAGCCTCGTCATAGGCCTGAGGCAGAAAAGTCTTGATATTCTCCGGCTCGACCAGTTTGTCGGGCTGAGAACCGATCAGCTTAACGTAATTGGCTTTGGAGGCCTGCAGGGTTCCCTCGGAAGCGATGCGGTCGGACTTGGCCTGAGAATGACGGGCGCGGGCCTGAGAAACGTCGGTCCGCGTGACTTCGCCGACATTAAAACGCTGCAAGGTTTCGTCCAGACGCTTTTTCAAAAGTTTTTCGTTGTTTTTCTGGAGTTTTACAATGGCGGTATCGCGCAAAACATCGAGATAAGCCGTAGCGGCCTCCAGAAACACGTTCTGCTCGACGTTATAGAGATTGTTCTGCTCGGCGCGCACGTACTGGTCTGCCGACTTGACCGAGTTTACGGTCGAAAAACCGCTGAACAGCGGCTGCGAGATCTTGGCCGCGACAGACGTGGTGTCGGTGTCTCCGCCGCCGACTCTGGCAACCTGAGAATCGGTGTCGACATTGGAATTTTTGGTTCTGTAGCCGCCGTCTACCGAAAGCGTGGGACGAAAGCCCGATTTGGCAATGGCGACATTTTCGTCAATACTGCGCAGATAAGCCCGCTGCGCCTGCAAGGTCGGATTGGTGTTGTATGTTTCGCTCAAAGCCTCGAAAATCGTGGCCGCGCGCGCGGACACGGACATATTGAGCGCCGTGGCGAACATCAGCCCTGCAACAAAACTCTTTTTCATAATTAACCCTCTATATTTTAAATCAAATTCGTTCGCGATTATATCTTTGTGACAGCTAATTTACAAGCATATTTCTTAAAAAACTGATAACTCCGGCCGTGAAAGGCGAAAAAAGAAAGATATATTAACCATATTTCAAACAATTTTGACTAGCTTTGCTTTTAGTATCGGATTTCCATTGAGGAGAATGTAAGTGAATAAAAATTCGACAATCATCAGCGAAATTGACAGAGCCAGGCTCAAACTCTCAATTGAACACTACATCAAATATTTTATCGGCAAGCGCACCTGCGAAATCAACAAAGAGGAAGCGCTGGAAGCCATCGCCCTGGCCGTGCGCGAATTTGCCATGGACAAGATGTACGAGACGATTGCCCGCTACAACAAGTGCAATTCCAAACGCGTCTATTATCTCTCAATCGAATATCTGATCGGCCGCTCGCTCGAAAACAACCTGCATAACCTCGGGCTTTTTGACATTTTGAAAAGCATCAAAATCGAGGGGTTCCCCGATATCCCGCTGGAAGAAATTTTTGACACCGAATATGATCCGGCGCTGGGCAACGGCGGCTTAGGGCGTCTGGCCGCCTGCTATCTGGACTCCATGGCCTCGATGGGACTGGCCGGCTTCGGCTACGGCATCAACTACCAGTTCGGCCTGTTTAAGCAAAAATTTGAAAACGGCTATCAGGTCGAGCAGGCCGACAGCTGGCTCGGCGAAAACTCGCCGTGGCAGTTCGCCCGCCATGACCGCACCGTCAAAATTCCGATTTACGGCGACGTCGAAGTTTTTGACAATCCCGACGGCCAGAAGAGCTTTGTCTGGATGAACACCCAGACGCTCTACGGCGTGCCGTTTGATTTTCCGATTGTCGGCTACGCAGGCAAATCCGTCAACTATCTGCGTTTGTTCTCGGCCAAAACCGACGACGAGCTCGATATCAACATCTTCAACGAAGGAGGTTATATCGAGGCGATGAAGGAAAAAATCGAAACCGAAACGATCTCGAAAGTTCTTTATCCGTCGGACGCCGTCGAATCCGGCAAGGAGCTGCGCCTCAAACAGCAGTATTTCTTTGCCTCCTGCGCAATTCAGGATATTCTGCGCCGCTTTATGGAAAAGAGCGAAGACTTCAAACTGCTGCCCGAAAAGGTTGTCATTCAGCTCAATGACACCCACCCGGCAATCGCCATTCCGGAGATGATGCGCATTTTGGTCGACATTTACGGTCAGGACTGGGAAGAAGCCTGGGACATCACCACCAAGGTTTTTGCCTATACCAACCACACGCTGCTGCCCGAAGCGCTCGAAACATGGCCGGCCCGCATCATCGGCCGGATGCTGCCGCGGCACCTGCAGATTATTTATGAAATCAACCGCCGCTTTATGGACTTTGCCCGCTCCAGATTCGGCGACGACAAAGCCAAGCTCGACAAGGTCACGATTGTTTACGGCGACGGAGACAATCAGATTATCCGCATGGCCAACCTTTCGATTGTCGGCTCTTTCTCGGTCAACGGCGTGGCGGAGATTCACTCCAACCTGATCAAGACTTCGCTGGTTCCCGAATTTTACGAATTGTGGCCGGAAAAGTTCAGCAACGTGACCAACGGCATTACGCCGCGGCGCTGGCTGCTGCATGCCAACACGCCGCTGGCCGGCTTGATTTCTTCCAAAATCGGCGAAGGCTGGGTAACGGATTTGACCGAACTCAGAAAACTTGAAGAATTTGCCGATGACAAAAAGTTTATTCAGGCTTTCCGCGATGTCAAAATCGAAAACAAACAGCAGCTGGCCAAGATTATTCTCAAAACGACCGGCATTGTCGTGGATCCCGAGAGCATGTTTATTGTCCATGCCAAGAGGATTCACGAATACAAACGCCAGCTGATGACGATTTTGCAGGTAATCGGCGATTATCTCGACATTATCAAAGACAACGTCAAACCCGCCTGCAAAAAAACGTACATTTTTGCCGGCAAGGCCGCGCCGTCTTACAACTTTGCCAAACTCATCATTAAACTGATCAACAACGTGGCCGAAGTCGTCAACAAAGATCCGCGCGTCAACGACATGCTGAAAGTCGTCTTTATGCCCGATTACAAGGTTTCGCTGGCCGAAGTGCTGATTCCGGCGGCAAACCTGAGCGTTCAGTCCTCTACCGCCGGTTTTGAAGCCAGCGGCACCGGCAATATGAAGTTTGCGCTCAACGGCGCGCTCACCATCGGCACGCTCGACGGCGCCAATGTCGAAATCCGTGAAGAAGTCGGCGAAGACAACTTCTACCTCTTCGGTCTGACCGAAAAAGAAGTTCAGGCCAAACGCGCTAACTATAATCCGCGCGAGATATACGAAAACAACAACTATATCCGCCGTATCTTAAACGCGGTCAATTCCAACATGTTCTGCGAAAAAGACTTCGTCCTTTTGTTCAAGCCGATTTTCGAAGAACTGGTCAATCGCGACTACTTCTTTGTTCTGGCCGATCTGGAAGCCTTTGACAAGAAGATGTCCGAGGCCGAAAAAGAATATCTCAAGCCGGAAGTCTGGGCCAGAAAAGCGCTGTTTAACGTTGCCCGTATCGGCAAATTTACGTCTGACCGCGCGGTTATGGAATATGCCGACCATATCTGGAATATCCATACCTGTTAGAGACAACAGGCCAAATGAAAAGTCCCCGCCGCAAAAGGCGGGGATTTTTTATCAGTAAACGCCAGTGTAAATGATGTAATTCAGCGCGAGAAACGGCATGCGGTTTTCGTGATAAGAGGTCGAACAAGCATAAGTTTGTCCGCTGTCGCAGGTGCCCGCGCTTCCCCAGCCCGAAGTCTTGCTGCTCGGATAGTTCCGATAACCGGTGCGGCCGTACATATAAGACGAGATATGCCATACGTTGTCCGTGTCATTCTTCTGTGCACCGGATTTATTAGAACCATAGCTTCCCCAAGGACGCGCGACAGAAGCTGAGAAAGAACTTGTGGCTTCTCCCCACGGAACAATATGCTTATGGTCTGGAATCTGGTCGGAGGTCAGCTGTACAAAGTTTGCGCCGCCGGTTTCGGCCAGCGCATAAGTATATTGGGTGGCGTAGCCGACGCCGACCGGGACGCGTCCTTTAAGGTTCGGCAGATAGAAGTAACCGCTGTAACCGCCGTAGGTTGTTCCGATAACGGCATAAAGCGCGGAGTAAGTCGTGGTGGACAAAGACGAGCCGTCACAGATTTTCCAGCCTTTTGGCGCGGTTGCGGTCGGCCAGAGTCTGATTTCGCCGATTATGGCGCTGGTATCGCAGACAACCTTGGAGGTGTCATAAGGACAAGTCACATATTTGCGTCCGCTGCACTGCGCGGCTGTCATGGTATAACCGAGCTCATCGCAGCTTTTGGACACGCCGCAGAAGACTTTGGCAGAGTCAAACGGACATTTGACCATAGCCTTGCCGGAACATTCGGAAGCGGTCTG
>JAFUQJ010000006.1 GCA_017480995.1 Alphaproteobacteria bacterium | reverse complement strand
TTTTGCGGCAATCTCCTCCACCTCATAACACTCAATAAAGTCGCCTTTCTGAATGTCGTTGTAGTTCTCGAAAGAAATACCGCATTCATAGCCTTCTTTGACTTCTTTGACGTCTTCCTTAAAGCGCTTGAGCTGGCCGATGGCGCCGTCATGGATAACCACGTTGTCGCGCAACAGACGGATTTTGGCGCCGCGGCGGACCAGACCTTCGGTAATCATGCAGCCGCCGACCTTGCCGACGCCGGTAATGTTATAAACTTCGCGGATTTCGGCATAACCGAGCAGTTTTTCCTTCAGCTCGGGCGAAAGCATGCCTTCCAGACCTTTCTTAACGTCGTCAAGAACGTCATAAATAATCGAATAGTATTTAATCTCAACGCCGTCGCGACGGGCCATGTCGCGAGCCAAGGGGTTAGCACGGACGTTAAATCCGATGACCAGCGCGTGCGACGCCTTGGCCAACGCAATGTCGGATTCCGAAATCGGACCGACCGCCGAGTGCAGAATCTGAACGCTGACTTCGTCATTTGAGAGCTTGTTAATGGTGCCTTCAATCGCCTCAATCGAACCCTGAACGTCGGCTTTGATAATCAGCGGCAGATGTTTGACCTCGCCGGATTTAATCTTGTCAAGCATCTGTTCCATCGCCGACTTGGCCGATTTGACGAGCTTGGCCTCGCGCTCCTTGCGGATGCGGTAACCGGTAATCTCCTTGGCCTGATTTTCATCGCTGACAACCACAAAGTCATCACCGGCCGACGGCGTTCCCTGCAAACCCAAAACCTCAATCGGAGTAGCCGGCGCGGCTTCCTGCAGTTTCTGACCGTGCTCGTTAAACATGGCGCGAACGCGTCCCCACTCTTTGCCGGCAATGCAGACATCGCCGACATGCAGCGTGCCTTTTTGAACCAGAGCCGTCACAACCGTGCCGCGGCCTTTTTCCATTTTGGCCTCAATAACGGCGCCTTCAGCCTTGCGGTCGGGGTTGGCTTTGAGGTCCAAAACTTCGGCCTGCAGCAGAATAGCCTCAACCAGTTTGTCAATATTGATGCGTTTTTTGGCGGAAACTTCGGCACACAGACAGTCGCCGCCCATTTCCTCAACGCCGATTCCGTGTTGCAGCAGAGCGGTCTTAACCTTCATCGGATCGGCACCGGGCAGATCGATTTTGTTAATCGCAACCACAATCGGCACTTCGGCAGCCTGCGCATGACGGATTGCTTCAACCGTCTGCGGCATGATTCCGTCATTGGCGGCAACCACCAAAACCACGATATCGGTCACTTTGGCACCGCGCGCGCGCATTTCGGAAAACGCCTCGTGTCCCGGCGTATCAATAAAAGTAATTTTGTCGCCGGTCGAAACCGTAATCTGATAAGCGCCGATATGCTGGGTAATGCCGCCCGCCTCTCTGGCCGCGACATTGGTCTCGCGCAAAGCGTCCAGCAGCGAAGTCTTGCCGTGGTCGACGTGCCCCATAACCGTGACCACGGGAGCGCGGTGCAGCAGCTGCTCGGGCTTGTCTTCCTCATGAGCAATCGCCTGCTCGACGTCGCTGTCGGCCACGCGTTTGAATTTGTGTCCGAACTCCTCAACCACAATTTGCGCGGTATCGGCGTCAATCGGCTGGTTAATCGTCGCCATAACGCCCAAAGACATCAGTTTTTTGATAACTTCGGCGCCCTTCTCGGCCATGCGGTTGGACAATTCCTGCACCGTAATGACCTCGGGAATGATAACCTCCTTAATGACTTTTTCCTGCGGCACCGAAACTTCAACCGGTTTGGGCTGCTTTTTCTTATAACGGCGGCGACCGCCGAAACCGTAGTCGTCGTCATCGTCATCGGCGCTGATGCTGTGAACGTTGAGCTTGCCGCTGCGGCGCTGCGGTTCAAAGCTGCGCTTCATGACCTTTTTGCGCTCCTGCTCAAAAACGTCTTCCTTGTTGGCCGCCTTATGAACCGTTTTTTTGGAAGAAACCTCATCGTCTTCCTCATCGTCATAATCATGCTTTTTATCTTTGATTTTGACCGAAACTTTGCTTTCCGCCGCCTGAGGCTTGGCCGCTTCCTGTCTGGCCTTTTCTTCCTGCTCTTTGGCGCGGCGCTGTTCTTCTTCCTGACGCTGTCTGCGTTCAAGCTCTTCCTGTTCCTTCTGTTTTTGGCGCAGCAGGTTTCTCTCTTCTTCCTCAGCGCGGCGTTTGTTCTCAAACTCTTTGGCCTCGGCAATCAAACGCAGTTTGGCGGCGGTTTCCTCATTGATTTCGACCTTGTTTTCGGCTTTGGCCGCCGCGGGCGCAATCACGCGTTTCTTGCGGACTTCCACCTGAACCACTTTTTTGCCGTCGCGGTTCTGGCTGCGGGATGCGTCTCCGAACCCTTTCAGGGTGAGAGTGGATTTGCCTGATAATGTTAACTTATTTTTTGCATTATCTTCTGTCATTATAAAATATTCTCCGTATCAATCTCTAAAATCTCATGCGTCCAGAAAATCAGCCAGTCTTCTGAGTTCCCGTCTCGCCATTTCGGCCATCTCGCTTTTCAGAAAGGCCGCATGGACTGTATTTTCTTTATTTAATGTCCGATCCAACTCCTCAGTTTCAAACAATTGGAAAACATCCATATCCTTAGATACCAGCATAATTCGCTGATGTCCATCGTTTCCGGCGTCTTTTGCTTCCAAAACGAAAGCTGCTTTGCCTTTTTTGACCGCTTCCAGAACCTTGTCCAGTCCGCAAACCAGGCTCCCCGCCTTGCGCGACAGCGAAACCGCCCCCAAAGCGTTGTGACGCAGCAGATTCTCGGTCATGGTCAGCAAACCCGCCGCCGGCCGAACCTTTTTCTTGAGCGACTTGGCAAATACGTTCGTTTCAATCGCTTTGGCCAAAACCGTTTTGGAATTTGTGACATACACGCCTTTTCCCGGAAGTTTTTTCTTAAAATCGGGAATCACCTCGCCGCCGGGCGTCACGCAAAAACGCAGCAGACTGCCCTTATCGAGCGTTTTGCCGCTGACAATACATTTGCGTGTGGTTTCTGTTTCCTTCATTCAAACTTCCTTACTTTGTAGGGCGGTAGTCAGAGTGGTTTTGAAAGCGAGAAAAATTTTAGTGTACAAATGAAGTACATGAATTTTTCGAGCCTGAGCAAAACCGCTCTGAATGCCCCATAAAATTAGTTTTCTTCCTCAAACCAATGCTGGCGTGCCGCCATAATAATCCGGTTGGCTTCCTGAACCGAGACCGTATCTTCGCCGAGCAGTTCAATCAGCTCGTCGGCGGCCAGATCCGCCAGATCGTCTATGGTCTTGA
>JAFUQJ010000056.1 GCA_017480995.1 Alphaproteobacteria bacterium | reverse complement strand
TTCAAGTATATATGTCCCCGCCGGATTTTTCTATCATTTTTTTTGAGATAATGACAAAATAAGTGCGATTGCTTAATAATTAAATAAGAATTGTGCTGATATATTGACAGCAGTTAAAAAAAATAATAATTTGAGAACAATTAAAATTTTGACTATGGAGACTTTGATGAAAAAATCTTATTTGATGATGGCCTCGGCTTTGGTTTTGACGATGGCTGCCGCCGCGACGGCCGAAGCGCGCGACGGTTTTTATATCGCGGCCCGCGGCGGTTATACCGACTTTAACGTTAACAATAAAGAAGACAGCGTTTCGACTTCTGCAAAAGTTGAGCTCGGCAGCGGCTGGCACATGTCCGGCGCGCTGGGTTATAAATACGGTTATTTCCGCGTTGAGGGCGAGTATATTTACCGTGATGACAGCGATGATACATATGAATATACATCAACAGCACACAAAACCATTTTGGAGTCTGATTCGTTTATGGCCAACGCCTATCTGGACATTATGCCGAATTACTGGATCAGCCCATATATTACCGGCGGTATCGGTTTAACGCGTCTTGATTTGGAAACCTACGATATTCCTGTCGGCGGAGGGTTGAAATCTGAAGAAGAAAAGAATTCTGCCGACAACTTTACCTGGCAGGTCGGCGCCGGTTTGTCGCTGCGTATCAACCGCTGCCTGAATTTGGATGCCGGTTACCGTTACATTGACATGGGCGAAATCGACGATGCCGATATTAACGCGCATGAGTGGTACGGCGGTTTGCGCTACACGTTCTAGCGAAAAAAGCTCTCTTCGGAGAGCTTTTTTTGTGATATGTGATTCGTTATTCGTGATTCGTTGTCAAGGTCGGATGTTTTTGTAATTTGTGATTTGCGGGTGGTGCGGAGCAGCCTGAGGCAAGAATCTAAATCACATAATTTATCCTTGATTACGAATCACGAATAACGAATCACAAATTACATATTACGAATCACATAACATATACTTTTTTCTTGAAGAATCGTTTCAGATGTTATACTTTTATCCCGAATTATGTTCGCCGGACAGAGCGACTCTGCCCTGTTTCGGCTTGTTTTAACTAAGCTTAAGGAGCTAATATAACCATGAGTAAATGGGTTTATACATTTGGAAACGGCAAAGCCGAAGGCGATGCCAGCATGCGTAATCTCCTGGGCGGTAAGGGTGCCAACCTTGCGGAAATGAACAAAGTCGGCCTGCCTGTTCCTCCCGGATTTACCGTTACAACGGAAGTCTGCACTTATTACTACAACAATAACAAGACTTATCCTTCCGATCTGAAAGATCAGGTTCGCGAAGCTGTCGCCGATGTTGAAAAAATCATGGGCAAAAAGTTTGCCGATGCCAACAACCCGTTGCTCTTTTCCGTTCGTTCGGGCGCCCGCGTTTCGATGCCGGGTATGATGGACACCGTTTTGAACCTCGGTCTGAATGACGAGACTGTTCAGGCGTTGGCCAAGGCTTCCGGCTCGGAAAGATTTGCTTACGATTCTTATCGTCGTTTCCTGCAGATGTTCTCCGACGTTGTTCTGGGCGCTGATTTGGATCTCTATGAAGAAGCTCTGGAGAATATGAAAAAGTCCAAAGGTTACAACTCCGATACGGATATGACTGCCGAAGATCTTAAAGAACTGGTTAAAGAATACAAAGAAATCGGCAAAAAATTGGGTAAAGTTGTGCCGCAGGATCCCTGGGAGCAGTTGTGGGCCGGTATCGGCGCCGTATTCGGTTCCTGGATGGTTGACCGCGCCATTACCTATCGTAAACTGAACAATATTCCGGGTGACTGGGGCACGGCCGTTAACGTTCAGACCATGGTCTTCGGCAATGCCGGCGACGACTGCGCAACCGGCGTTTGCTTCTCGCGCGATCCCGCTACCGGCGAGAACGTTTACTACGGCGAATATCTGGTTAATGCTCAGGGCGAAGACGTTGTGGCCGGTATCCGTACGCCGCAGCCGATGGCTTCCAAGGGCGACGGCACTTCTCTGGAAGAAAAATGGCCTCACCTGTACAAAGAGCTGGTTGATGTCCGCAACAATCTGGAAAACCACTACAAAGACATGCAGGATATGGAATTCACCATTGAGCACGGCAAACTCTGGATGCTGCAGTGCCGCAACGGCAAACGCACCGCTGCCGCCGCCGTTCGCATGGCAGTCGAAATGGTTGAAGAAGGCCTGCTGAACAAAGAAGAAGCCATTATGCGCGTCGGTGCCGACCAGCTTGACCAGCTGTTGCACCCGATGCTGGATCCGAAGGCTCCGAGAAACGTTATCGCCACCGGTTTGCCGGCTTCTCCCGGCGCTGCCGTCGGCCGTGCCGTTTTCAACGCCGAAGACGCCGAAGCCTGGGCTGCCAAAGGCGAAAAAGTTATTCTTATCCGCAACGAGACCTCGCCGGAAGACATCGGCGGTATGCATGCGGCTCAGGGCGTTATTACGGCCCGCGGCGGCATGACCTCTCACGCAGCCGTTGTTGCCCGCGGTATGGGTACGCCGTGCGTTTCCGGTTCTCATGAAATTCATATCGACTATGCCAAGAAGACCATGACCACCGACAAAGGCGTCGTTATCAAAGAAGGCGACTGGGTATCTCTGGACGGTGCCAAAGGCCAGATTATCGAAGGTCAGGTTCCGACGGTCAAAGCCGACACCAACAGCGGCAACTTCGGTAAACTGATGAGCTGGGTTGACGAAATCCGCACTCTGGAAGTTCGTGCCAATGCCGAGACTCCGAAAGATGCTCAGCAGGCGCGCGATTTCGGCGCTCAGGGTATCGGTCTGGCCCGTACGGAACACATGTTCTTTGACGCCAACCGTATCGGCGATATGCGCGCGATGATTTTGTCCGACAACGAAGAAGGCCGCCGCGCCGCTTTGGCCAAGCTGCTGCCTTATCAGAAACAGGACTTCAAAGACCTGTTCAAGATTATGGACGGTCTGCCGGTCGTTATTCGTCTGCTGGATCCTCCTTTGCACGAATTTTTGCCGCATACCGAAGCTGAGATGCAGGAACTGGCCGATAAGCTCGGCGTTACCCTGGAAAAGGTAAAACAGCGCGCCAATGCTCTGCATGAAGCCAACCCGATGCTGGGCCACCGCGGCTGCCGTCTGCCGATTACCTATCCGGAAATCTGCGAGATGCAAACCCGCGCTATTTTGGAAGCCGCTATGGAATATGCCGATGCCGGTATTAAAGTTTTGCCGGAAATCGAAGTTCCTCTGACCGGTTCCAAGAAAGAGCTCGACATTGTTAAAGACATTATCGACACCACGGCCGAAAAGATTTTTGCCGAAAAAGGCAAGAAGATCAAATACGAAGTCGGTTCGATGATTGAGCTGCCGCGCGCTGCCCTCAAGGCTGACGAACTGGCTCAGTCCGCCGAGTTCTTCGGTTTTGGTACCAACGACCTGACTCAGACCACTTTGGGCATGAGCCGTGACGATACCGGCGCCATTCTCGACGAATATCGCGCCCGCGGCGTTTATGTTGCCGATCCGTTTGCATCCATCGATGTTGAAGGCGTCGGCTGCCTGGTTAAGCTGGCTTGCGAAAAAGCCCGCTGCTCCAACCCGAGCATCTGGCTCGGCGTTTGCGGCGAGCACGGCGGTGATCCGGCATCTATCGACTTCTTCCAGACCTGCGGCATGAACTATGTTTCGTGCTCGCCGTTCCGTGTACCGGTAGCGCGTCTGGCTGCGGCTCAGGCTGCTGTTCGCCACAAAGGCGAAAAGGTTGAGAAGAGCGGCTGCTGCTGCAAGAAATCAGCCTAAGGTTCAATCCTTAAGTCAAGAAAAAGCGTCTGACGAGAGTCAGGCGCTTTTTTTGTGATTTAATTTGTGACAGACATGTTGACAATTTTGTCTAAATGAGCTATTTTACTTGGTATTACAATAAATTTTTTAGAAACTGATTAATTCACTATATTTATTAACCGATGTTTGAAAGATAATTACTTTTCGCATCATAAAACCCAAGTTAAAATGGCAGCATACATTAACGGACAAAGAGTACCCGAAGTGGTATCAAGCCCAGAAGTTTACGGCTCATCCTCAAAGTGCCTGAGCAGAGAAGAAAAAATCGCGGAATATCTTGCGTACGATTTACCGCAGTTGTGCAGAGAACGCGTGTTTGCGGACACGGCAGTGGTTAATCTAAGTGTTTCGTTATATTACGGTGTTGACGCCGTATTTACGGAACAAAAGGTCTGCAAGTCGTTGCTGACTTCTTCTCAGGCGATAGGGGTAACGCGCCGCCGCCGGTTATATGTGTCGCACAATTATCTGGCGCAGAAGCAAAAAGGAAAATGGATTTTTAACCCGTTGCTGATGCAGGATGAATGGCTCAGACGGGTGAAAGTTCATCAGGCTTTTGAAAAGATTGTCAGAGCCAAGGAGTGGAACGAAACGCTGGAGTGTCCTCTTCTGTGTACGTGCATGATAGACGGTATCGAGACGGTTGCCTGGATTTCCCGCGTGGATGATGGCTGCAGATGGCATACGCTGTGTTGTCTGCCGCAAAACGGCGTGATTCTGATAGACCGCAGCAAAGACGAGTTTCCGATACTCGGTGAGACTCGAATAAAAGTTGCGGACTGCAGTTTCCGTCTGACGCTGGACAAAGGAGAAATCGTTTCTCTGATGCAGGTATAAACGGTAATTGTATCGCAAAATGTCTCTGTTGTGAAACAGAGGCATTTTTTTTGTGTCGTTTCCAGGCTTCAGCAATATAAGGCATTATTGTTTGGCGTAAACATAGCCGTATAATTCCCTGGATCCTCGTGTCAATTCCTCAGGCCTGCGGCCTTCGGGCACGAGGATGACAAAAAAGAAAGGGAGGGCGCGAGGATGACCAAGAAGGGGG
>JAFUQJ010000055.1 GCA_017480995.1 Alphaproteobacteria bacterium | reverse complement strand
CCTGCGACCTGTCGGTCGAAAACATCCGCCTGATTGAAACCGGCGCCCCGGTTTCAATCAAAAAATACCACCGACTTCTGTTTTATTATAACAAAAAGATAAAAATCATATTGGCAGACAAAAAAGAAGAATAGCCGGAAAGGCCGAACACCGACCGACACAAAGCCGAGAAAGGTTCAATGCCGCCCGGCACAAAGCCGAGAAAGTTCGGATAACGATGCAGATAAAGTAATTTCTAGCGGCGATAAAAATTCTAGTGTACTTGAGAGGTACATGAATTTTCATCGACCGCGTAAAATTGCTTTAGATGCGCGCTAGACGAACTTTCCTCCGTCATACGAACTTTTTCCCCCACCTAGACAGACTTCCCCAACTTAGCCGCAGCCGACGACACCTGCATCAAACAATAAGAAAGAATTTCAACAGACGGATAATTGGTCGTCTTGCAGTCGCGCTCGCATTTGTATAAAAGCTCCATTACGGAAAACAGACGCTCTCTGGGCCAGATTGCCAATTGCCGCTTGAATGAAGAAACCCGGTAAAACATCAGCCGCGGCACCAGCTTGTTAACGGCATTGTCCGCCGTTTCGCCGTTTTCCATATAAGAACGACAGGTAATCAGCCGGTTAAAATGATTGGACAAAGCGCGGACAATCGTAATCGGCTCTTCCCCTTCGTTCAACAGCCGCTGCAGGGCTTTCTGCGATTTTTCGCTGTTGCCGCCGGCCGTATAATAACACACGTCATCGGTGTTCGACGTCGACTGATCGGATATTGCCGCCTTAATATCGTCCAAAGTCACGTTGCGTTTGTCGCCAAGATAGGTTATCAGCTTTTCAATCTCGCCGACATTGGACTTGCGGTCATTTGAAAGGCGCGCGCACAGCAGCTGCAGCGCCTCGTTGCCGATGGTAATCGAATTTTCGATAAACATGCTTCTGGCGGTACTGAAAATATCCTCGTCGCGGTCTTCGTAACAGGCGATTGAAGCGGCATAGTCAGCGCCGTCGGCCCAAACCGTCAGCGAAGACTTTTTGTTCAGAGACGAAGAATAAATAATCACCAGCGTGTCGGATTCCGAACTTTCAAACAGCGGTTTGAGCTGTTTGGTCAGATTATTGTCGGCATCGCGCACGATAATCACGCGGCGGCCGCCCATCAGCGAACGGCTGTTATATTCCGCACTCAGCAGCCCCGGATCCGAATTGACGTCGGCGCCGTTCAGATAAACCACGCAAAACGGATCATACAAATCTTCGGAAACGGTTGCGGTCAGCTTGCGCACATATTCGGCAATCAGTCCCTCGTTGGAGCCGTAAACCAAAAAGGCCTTCACCCCCGGCTCGGGCTTTTTGAGATATTTGTCGATTTGCGCCGCTTTGTAAATCACTGTTCGGAAACCCCTTTGCCGAGCTTTTTGTGGAAATAGGCCCCCAAACGCAGCGCGATGTCGTTGGCAATGATTTTGGCGGCGTCGCTCTCGGTCTTTTTCTGAGCCATGGTTGTCGAATAAGGATTGGCCATCATGTCATAGCTGACAAAAGCAATACTGTCGCTGCGCAGCTTCATGTTCGAACCTTCCCAGAGCTCATAGCGCACTTTGTAGCTGACTCTTTCGCTGGTCGCCGTAATATCGCGGCGCATCGCCTGCTGCGTCACCTCCCGGCTGACCAGCCGCACTTCCAAACGGTACTGCGGCTTTTGGGGAACGCCGCGCGGCGTCAGCAAGTCAAGCAGCTGATTGCGCATCTGCTGACCGAAACGATCGGAAATCGGACTGATTTTAATCTTGGCCATTTCTTCGCTGATTGAGGAATCAAACTTGTCGTTAAAATACCAGTTTCCGGATTTCTCCCGCTGCACGTACAGCGGCTCAAATCCACAGGCCTGCATTGCCAGACAGCCCGCCAGAATTAAAAAAAGTTTTCTCATCAGCCCCCGCCTGTTCACCGATTACGCTCCGACAACAATATTGCAGATTTTGTTCGGAACAACGATAATCTTCTTGATTTCTTTGCCCTCCGTCTGCCGTCTGACATTGTCAAGCGCCAGCGCCGCGGCCTGAACGGTTTCATTGGAAGAATTGGCCGGAACCTCGATTGTCCCGCGCATTTTTCCGCAGATCTGAACCGCAATCGTGACCACGTCGTCCTGCGCCGCTTTGGCGTCGCCCTGCGGCCAGCTTTCGGTAATAATCAACGTCGAATGGCCCAGCCGCGCCCACATTTCTTCGGCCAGATGCGGCGTAAACGGCGTCATCAGTTTCAGCAGATTTTGATACAGTTCCGCCGGAACCTTTTCCAGACCGGACATATAGTTGACATAAGTCATCAACGATGAAACCGCCGTGTTGAATTTCATCTGGTCAATACGCTCGGTCACTTCCAGAATACATTTGTGCATTGCCCGCAAATCTTTGTCGGAAGCGGGAACGTCATAAACTTTCTTAAACAAGCCGAAAACTTTGCCGACAAAACGATAAACGCCCATCAGGCTCTCGTCCGACCACATTGCCACCTGATCAAACGGACCGATAAACATCTCGTACAGGCGGAACGTGTCGGCGCCGTATGCCGCCACAATGTCGTCGGGATTAATGACGTTGCCGCGCGACTTCGACATCTTTTCGCCGTTTTCGGCCAGAATCATGCCGTGCGACGTGCGCTTGTTATAAGGCTCCTTGGTCGGCACCAGCCCGCAGTCATGCAGAAACTTATGCCAGAAGCGCGAATACAAAAGGTGCAGCGTGGTATGCTCCATGCCGCCGTTGTACCAATCGACGTTCATCCAGTAGTCCAGCGCTTCTTTTGAGGCGAATTCCTTGTCGTTGTGCGGATCGCAGTAACGCAGAAAATACCACGAAGATCCGGCCCAGTTTGGCATTGTGTCGGTCTCGCGCCGCGCTTTGGCGCCGCACTTTGGACACTTGGTATACAACCAGTCGCCGGCCTTCGACAGCGGCGATTCGCCCTCGTCGTTGGGATGGTAGTCCGGAACTTCCGGCAGCTTCAGCGGCAGCTCGGATTCCGGAATCGACTGCCAGCCGCAATGTTCGCAATAGACCATCGGTATCGGCTCGCCCCAGTAGCGCTGGCGCGAAAATACCCAGTCGCGCAGCTTGAAATTGACTTTCGAACGTCCGAAACCGTTTTTGACGGCATAATCAATCGCGGCTTTCATGCCGTCTTCCTTGTTCATGCCGTCCATAAACGACGAATTGATATGCGGACCGTCTTCCTCAAAAGCCTTTTCGGAAATGTCGCCGCCGGCCAGAACCTGAATAATCGGCAGGTTAAACACCTTGGCAAAATCGTAGTCGCGCTGGTCATGCGCCGGCACCGCCATGATTGCGCCGGTACCGTAGCCGGTCAAAACGTAATCCGAGATAAAAACGGGAATCTCCTTGCCGTTAAACGGATTAACCGCTTTTATTCCCTTAAGCTCGACGCCGGTCTTGCCGTCGTCCTGCGTGCGCTGCAAATCGGACTTTTTGGCGGTTGCCTCGACATAAGCCTGAATCTCGGCGGGATTCTCGAACTTGCCCATATACTTTTGCACAAACTCGTGTTCCGGCGCCAAAACCATATACGTCACGCCGAAAGCGGTGTCGGGCCGCGTCGTAAACACGGTCAGTTTGTCATCGCCGAATTTGAAATCGAGCTCGGCGCCTTCCGAACGGCCGATCCAGTTAATCTGCTGCGACTTGACACGGTCGATAAAATCCAAATCGCCCAAATCGTTAATCAGACGGTCGGCATATTTGGTAATCGCAATCATCCACTGTTCTTTATCCCTGCGCACGACCTCAGCGCCGCAGCGTTCGCAGCAGCCGTTGACAACCTCTTCGTTGGCCAGGCCGACTTTGCAGGAAGGACACCAGTTGATGGCAATCTTGTCTTTGTATGCCAAACCTTTTTCAAAGAATTTGATAAACATCCACTGCGTCCATTTGTAGTATTCCGGATCGCAGGTGCTGATACATCTGTCCCAGTCAAAACAAAAACCGAGCGATTTCAGCTGCTTGGTAAACGTCGCGATGTTGGCCGCCGTCGAAACCGCCGGATGCACGCCGGTTTTAATCGCGTAGTTCTCGGCCGGCAGACCGAAGGCGTCAAACCCCATCGGATAAAGCACGTTGAAACCCTGCATTCTCTTTTTGCGGGAAATCACGTCAAGAGCGGTATAAGAGCGCGGATGCCCGACATGCAGCCCGGCGCCCGACGGATACGGAAACTCGACCAGAGCGTAGAACTTCTCCTTATTCTTGTCTATTTCGACATGATAGGCTTTTTCTTCCTCCCAAATGGCCTGCCACTTTTTTTCAATGGTCTTGAAATTATAGCGGTCTTCCAATTTCCAGCTTTCCTGCCATTGCTCAAAAGTCTCTTTTCCGTCAAATCTTTTACTCATCATTCCGTCCTTGTGGCTAAATCTGTAACTGACCTCAAAAATTACCTTAATTTAATCCTTTTGACAAGAGTCTATTTTTAAGGCTTGTATTTTGACGCCGATTAAATACAATAGCCGCAGACCGAACAAACCACCGAAGAATGCCATGACCGATTCCCGCATCGCCGCAGTCAAAATTCTGCAAGACATTATCGAAAACAAAACTTTTGCTTCCGAAGCCAAGCTCCGCTTCGAAAAAGAAATCGGCGGCGATTCCGCTTTCGTCAACATGCTGGTGCAGACGGCGCTGCGTCATCTGGTCGGCATCAAACGCCTGCTTAAGCAGTTCGTCAAAAAGAAACTGCCGCCGCGCGCGGCCTTCGCCTGGTACGCGTTGATTCTCGGCACCGCCGAAATCCTTTATCTGGACACGCCCGACTATGCCGCCATCAACAGTTACGTCGAGCTGATAAAAAAACAGCTCGACAAATATGTCGCCGGTTTTGCCAACGCCGTCCTGCGCAGGGTTGCCGCCGCCGAAGAAACGCCGCCCGCCGAAGAAGAATTTTTTCCGCCCGAGTTTCGCAAAATCCTCAACGCCGGTTACGACAAAAAAACCGTCCGCCGAATGGAGCAGACCTTTCTGAACGAGCCCGCTCTCGACCTCACCTGCAAAGACAATCCCGAACTCTGGGCGCAAAAACTCGGCGCCCGCCTGCTGCCGACCGGAACCCTGCGCCTTGACAATCAGGGCAGCATAACCAAACTCCCCGGATTCGCAGACGGCGTCTGGTGGGTGCAGGACTTTGCCGCTTCGCTGGCGGCCAAAACGCTGGGCAGCGACCTCGGCGGAAAAAAGATTCTCGACCTCTGCGCCGCTCCGGGCGGCAAAACCGCTCAGCTGCTGGCTCAGGGCGCCGTCGTCACCGCGCTGGACGTCTCGGCAGCCCGGCTCGACAAGCTCAAAGAAAACATGGCTCGCCTCAGACTGCCCGCGCCGGAAATCGTCTGCGCCGACGCCGTTTCCTACCTGAACAGCCTTTCCGAACCGCCCTTTGACGCCGTACTGCTCGACGCGCCGTGCTCGGCCACCGGCACCCTGCGCCGCCACCCCGAACTGGTGCATATCAAAAACACCGCCGATGTCGAAAAACAGGCCGAAATACAAAAACAAATTCTTTCCGTCGTTTCAAAGGCGCTCAAAAACGGGGGCACGCTGGTTTATTGCGTCTGTTCGCTGGCCAAAGCCGAAGGCGAACGGCAGATTGCCGCCTTTTTGGAACAAAATTCCGAATTCCGGCTCGAACCGCTGAGCAGTTTCGTACCCGCCGAAATATCCGAAATCCTGACGCCTGAAGGCTGTATCCGCACGCTGCCCTGTCATCTGCAAAAGTTCGGCGGAACCGACGGCTTTTTCATTGCCCGCTTAAAAAAAGGGAAATAACCGATGTTCTTTGGCAAAACCGCAAATAAAGTTTCCGTAACGCCGCAAGATATCGCCGTCTTGGGCACCGGCGCGCTGGCGCTTTACCTCGCCGACGCTTTTCAAAACCTCGGCCACCGCGTCTGTCTGCTGTGCCCGCCGCAAAATGCCGACGAATACAATGCCACCGACTTTGTCTTCAAGGATTCCGCCCGTCTCAAAAACCCGCGCGGCACTTTTCGCTTTTCCCACGAGCTGCCGTTCCGGCCGCAGGTTCTGCTGCTTGCCTCTTCCGTTGAACATCAGAGAGCAGACCTGACGCTGTTGTCGCCGCCGGCTTTGGCCGATACGACGATTATCAGCTTTTGTTTTCCGGAACACGGCGCGATTTTGCCCGAAATCCTCAAGAAACCGGTTATCAGCGCCTTTTTTGACGGCTGGCTCACCCGTGCCAAAAACCACATCCATATCTACGGACATTCCCCGAAAGTCACTTTTTCCCTCAACGACGCGTCCGGCGAAGCCGCCGCGCTGACCGAGCTTTTCGAACCAGCCGGCATCGCCGCGGTTTTTCTGGAAGACGCCAAAACCAATCTTTGGAACTACATCGGACCGCGGCTGGCTTATGATCTTTTGACCGCCGTATTTGAACAAAATGTTTTTCAGCTGACCAAAACCGAGGACGGCCGCAAAGCCGTCGACACGCTGCTGGCCGAAATCAGCTCTCTGGCCGCGGCGGACAACGCCGTTCTTCCCGAAACGGCCCTGCTGACGAAACTTTATGAAATTCCTTCCGCCTGGACGTCTCCGCTGCAGCAAAGCGTCCGCGCCGCCGAACCGCAGTACTTTGAACGCCTGAATGCCTTTGTCTCCCGCCAAAGCGGCTCCAACGACAAA
Organism: Alphaproteobacteria bacterium; assembly: GCA_017480995.1. Taxonomy (GTDB): domain Bacteria; phylum Pseudomonadota; class Alphaproteobacteria; order RF32; family CAG-239; genus CAZU01. The sequence continues at coordinate 10,763 of JAFUQJ010000055.1, read as the reverse complement.
AGATACCCGTTTCTGCATGAGCTGTTTCATCGTCTCTATAACAAATACTAGTATAAAATAACAATCCTGCTTGAAGAAGAGCGCAAAAGCATTATAAAATACCTCCAAAGGAATATGGGAGTAGGCTCTATGTTGTCGGGTACCGGAATAATATTTTCAGGGATTTTGTTTTGCCTTATCGGCAGTTTTTTCGCTTTTGCCCTCATCGCCCGCAAAGGCCTGCCTTCCTTCAACGCTCCTTTTTTCGCCGTCAGTCTGCTTGTCTGCTGCTGCATGGTTGTTTTTGCGCTGCTGTTCTGGCTGCCCGCCGATTTTGTTTCCGGCGTCTCCGCGCCGGCTTTTGCCGTCCCAGCAATCGCGCTGCCGGCATTGGCTCTGCTGACTTTGGCTTTTCCCAAACCCTGGGTGCAATTTATCGCTTTGACGGTTTGCTGCGGCGGCATTGTCTTCGGTTTCGGCATTGACATCGCCTTTTCGGCGGCGCTGCCGGCTGTCGTCAACCGGTTTCTCACCGCGTTGTTATGGCTGACAATCTGTTATTGCCCGCGGATATTGAATCTCAACCCGGGCCTGATCGGCATCCAGACGCTTGCCTTGACTCTCGGCGGAATGCTGCTTTATTTCATCGGCGCGCTGCCGCTGGCCCTCGGCTTTTTGAGCGCGTGCGTTGCCGCCTGCTTCATCGGCTTCCTGATTGCCGGCCGTCAAAACCCCAACCTGCAGATGTCCGACCAGATGAGCAACCTGCTCGGATTCCTGCTCGGCTGGCTGATAATCTACGCTTCTGCCGAAGGCGCCGGCTCCTGTTTCGCGATTTTCGCGCTCTATCCGCTGGTCGAAATTGTTTTCGCCATGAGTCAAAAACTGACCTTTCTGCCCCGTTTTGCAATTGCCAAAAACAACACGTTCTATTTGCGCGTCATCGATGCCGAAATGACGCCGTCAATCGTCAACCGCCACTTGCTGCGCATCAATGCCGTTTGCGTCTTATTCGGCAGCTTTCAGACTTTTGCTCCCAATGATTACTCGATTCCGCTGTTCTGCCTGCTGGTTGTTTTATGGCAGCTGTACCGCATATACAACTGGCGCCATATCTCTTATTCCCTCAAAGAAACCAACCAGAAGTTTATCAACGACGTTCGGGAAAACATACAGGAAATTTCTCAAAATCTCAAAAACAAGGGCCGCAAGAAAAAATGAACTTTCTAGACTTCCTCAAGCATACTTTTCTGCAAAGCAAGCCGGCCTCCTCCGATGATCTCACGCCCGAAGCGGCCGGCCTGATAAACTTCAAAATCGTCGTCACCGAATTTGCCGACAACGTCGAAAGCACCGGCGCCGAAAAAATCTGCTCGCTGCTCAAACCCAAAGAGGGGCTCCGGATTTCCTATTTCAACGAACCTTTCAACAAGTCTTTCCTTAATCTGGAAAGCCGCTCCTTTTTCGATCTGCTCGAAAAAGGGCAGACCATCATCGACAAAAGCGGAGCCGACGTTCTGATCTGGGGCTGCCGCGAGAATGACAAAATCCGCCTCAACTTTCAGACCAATCTGCAATACGAAGCCTCGGCCGGCACTTTTACGTCTATCCTCGACAGCCTTTATTTTCCGGCCGAACTGTTTGACGCGGGTTCGTCCTTTCCCGGCTCGCTGGCCAACCTGATTTACGGCGCCGCCGTCAGTGCCGTCGCCGCGCCGACGCGCCTGCTCCGCATTCAAAAACGCTATCTGCTCAAAAAAATCATTGCCGCTTTGTCCTCGGACAATTCGGCCAAGCAGCTGTCGGTCGAATACCTGCCTTTTGTCATGAACTTTCTCGGCACAATTTATCTGAGCTATTCTTTCGAAGCCGAAACCGACAAGGATTTCAAAATTGTCAAAAACCTGCTCGAAACGGCGATTTCTCATCAGGATTTGATCAAAAACCCCATTCATCTCGGCTGCATTTACTATCATCTCGGGCAACTTTACGATTCCGCCGCCAATCATATCCTCAAACGCCCGAGCGCTTATTACAAAGGCGCTATCAATAACTATCGTCTGGCTCAAAAGTACCTCGGCAAATACAATTACCCTTATGATTACGGCGCCATTTCCTACCGGCTGGCCGATTTGTTTTTCGACTACTGGAAGCAGAAAAACGAACTCCAGGCGCTGCGTGATTCCGTCTTTAACCTGCGTGAGGCCGAAAAGATTTTTACCTATGCGCTGTTCCCCGAATTTTGGGCCCGCATTCAGGGCCGGCTCGGCTATCACCTCTCGCTGATCGCCAACCTGACGCAAAGCTCCGACATTGCCGAACTCGCCGTCGCCGCCTACAAAAATCAGCAGAAAATCATCACCGAAAAACGTGATCCGCATCTTTGGGCCGAAATTCAGGAAAAAATCGGCGACATCTATTTTCATACCGGCCGCCGGGACACCGATACCGACGCGCTTGAAGAAGCGCTCGAATATTACCACGACGCCCTTTATATCTTTGAAAACATGGAGCTGGCCGACGCCGCCAGACGCCTGACCGTTAATATCGCCAAAACCTCGCAGCTGTTAAGCTGATACCAAAAAAGCGCCTTACCGGCGCTTTAAATTGGCGACTCAAAAGCCTACTGATTCGCTTCGATCCAGGCTACGACGCTGGATTTCGAATTCAAACCGACTTTGGTGTCAATCTGCTTGCCGTCCTTAAACAAAAACATCGTCGGAATGCTGCGAATACCGTATTGCGCGGCAGTATTCGGGGATTCGTCCACGTTGATTTTGCAGATTTCGACCTTACCGGCCATCTCTTTCGAAACTTCCTCCAAAACCGGAATCAGCTGGCGGCAGGGACCGCACCATTCAGCCCAGAAATCTACCAGAACCAGACCTTTTGCCTGCAAAACCTCTTTTTCAAATTGACTGTCCGTAATCGCTTTCATCTTTTTTCCTTTCCGATTATAGTATTGTTTCTATCTAATATAATTGATATTTTTTATAAATAAAGAGCAATTGTAATATATTTTCAAAATTTATAAAATTAATCCAGCTTCATCAGAAAGGCCGTGTTCGTCCATAAAATATATTTGCCGATTGTCTTCTGCGGATAGATTTCGGCAATCAGCGCCGCATAGGCGTTAAGCTGGCTGACATAAGCGGCCGGAACATCCTCCTGACACCGGGCGGCCGGACGGTTGGTCTTAAAATCGATAATCATCACCGTATCGTCCGTCACGACCAGACGGTCAATCTGCCCCGCGACAATTTTGCCCTCAACCATTCCCATAAGCGGAACCTCGGCCTTGGACTGCGGACCGAAAACAGCGGCAAATTCTTCATTCTCCAGCAAAGACAAAAGCTCGTCCCGGATTTTTTCCTTCTGCCGGTCGGGCATTTCGGCCGCGTTGCCGTCCAAAAACGCCGCAATCATTTCGCCCCGGCATTCCGGTTTGGTCTCGGGCAGATACTGCAAAAGTTTGTGCATCAGCGCGCCGCGGCGGTAAGTGTTAAGCGTCGGCCCCTCATCCAGCGGCGACAACGCGACCTCATCTTCTTCATCATCCGTCAGCCGGGACGGCGCCAGCGGCCGTGCCAGCCGGCCTTCCTGCGGCGCGTCCTGTTCCAGCCAGGCGGGGATTTCCGCTTCAACGGTTTTCGTATCCGTTTTGTCTTCTTTTTTAACGTCAATCTCCTGCGCCAGTTCATAACTCAAAATGCCGTTCTGGTCTTCAACCGCCATTTTGGCAAAACTGTTCTTGCACATCTCGTACCAGGTTTCCTGATCATTGCCGCCGCGCAGCCCTTTGTAGCCGCACAGACACAGACACTCCTCGGCGCGCGTCAAAGCCACGTAAAGCAGCCGGTGATACTCCTCTTTGCGCGCCTGCCGCTCCTTCTCCTTATAGCGGCGGCAGTTGTCTTCATAATCGGCGGAACACAGCGGATAATACAAAACGTCGCCGTCCGCCAGCAGCCCCATTTCCTCGTTAATGCTCTTCATGGCGGAAGTGTCGGGCATAATCACATACGGCGCCTGCAGCCCCTTGGAACCGTGCACCGTCATGATGCGCACCGCGTCGGCGTCGCTTTGCTCCAGCTCGCGTTTGATTTCGACGTCGTCTTTTTCCATCCAGTCGATAAACAGCTGCATCACCGGAACATGCGTCTGCTCAAAATCCAGGCACAGGTTCAAAAACTCGTCCAAACCGTCTTCCGCCTCAAACCCGAGCCGCGCCACAAATTTTTTACGCCCGCCGTATGTATTGAGCACATGCGAATAAAACTCAAACGGCCGCATAAAATCAACCAGGTTCAGCCAACTCTGCAACAGCCGGTACAGCGGGCGGTACTTTTCGTCGGCATCAAGCGACGCAAACAGGCTCCGGCTGCCGCGGCGATAACACAAAGCGAACAAATCGTCGTCGTTCAGCCCGAACAGCGGCGACTTCAAAACCTCGGCGAGACTGAGATCATCCGTCGGCAACAGCATAAACTTCCCGAGCGAAATTAAATCCTGCACCGCAATCTGTTCGCCGAGCTTGATTTTGTCAACGCCGGCAATCGCCACGCCAGCCTTTTTGCAGGCGCGGACAATCTCGCCGATCAGCAGATTGCGCTTCTGCACCAGAATCATAAAATCGCGGTATTGCAGCGGCCGCCCTTTTGCTTTGAGAAGTTCACCGCCCTGCACCTTGTGCCGGATTGTTTCGGCAATCTGCCGCGCCAGCCTGGCCTCGGCCGTCTCGGGCATTTTGCGCTCGACCGAGGTCATCCACGCATCGGGCTTTTCGCCGGGCTCGGCTTCGATCAGCGGCCAGATTTCCACTCGGCCGGCCTCGCCGATACGCGACGGCACATGCGCCACCTGCCGGTCTTCCGCCGCCACGCCCTGCCGGGGCAAAGCCTCTGCAAAAATACGGTTCACCGTGTCGAGAATGGCCGCCGTCGAGCGAAAAGACACGTCGAGATTCACTTCCCGAAAGTCGATTCCCTCGTTTTTCTTGGCCAGAAAATACTGCCGCATCCGTTCAAATTCATGCGGATCCGCTCCCTGAAACGAATAAATCGACTGCTTGCGGTCGCCCACCACAAACACGGTGCAGTTTTTGTCCTTGGCGCCGCTGCCGTAAAAAAATTCGTTGGTAATCGCACGGACGATAGCCCACTGATCGGGCGAGGTATCCTGCGCCTCGTCAATCAGAACATTGTCAATGCCGCCGTCGAGCTTATACAGCACCCAGTCCGCCACCTGCGGATTTTCAAGCAGGCGCCGCGTATTGACAATCAGATCCTCGTAATCGGTCTTGGAATGCAGGCGTTTGTATTCCTGATACCCCTGCAACAGCTCGTCGGCCAGATACAGCACCGCCCGCGTCGAGGCAAAAACGCGCAGCGCCGCCAGCTTGTTGTCAAACTCCAGACAGCGCAGCGCTTCGCCGCGGGCCCAGACGTCGCCGTCCGGATATTTTTGTATCACCGCCTTGGTCGCAAAACTTTTGCGGACTTCATTTTTTCCGGTCAAAAAGAAATCGCGGTATGCGGTATAATCTTTGGCTTCATAAACCGCCGCCAGCGCCTGCGCCTTTTCCCGGTCGGTTTCCGAACCGGACTGCATGGCCTCGGCCAGCGCCTGCAATCGGTTTTGTTCCGCCGCGGCAAAAAACGCCGCCCGGGCCGTCTCTTCCGTTTCGGCATCGTCAATACCGAGCCGCCCGGCAATTTTATCGACCAGAGCCTCAACCGAAGAAGACTGTTCCAAAACCTGCAAAATCTTGTTGCGGTTTTGAGTCAGCGAATTCATCAGCTTCGGAAACGTAAATTCGCTCACCTGCGTCGTCACATAGGCCAGCGCCTGCGCCGCCCGGCTTTCCGGCTCGGTTTCGAGCTTCAAAAGCAGACGGCGTTTAATATCGTCCATCGCCTCGGCGGCGGTGCGATCGTCCATAACCTCAAAATACGGCGATATTTTGGCTTCCAGCGGAAACCTCTTGAGCACTTCCTGACAAAAGCTGTGAATCGTCTGTATCTTCATTCCGCCGGGAGTGTCCAGCAAAATCGCAAAAAGTTTGCGCGCCTGCGCCGTCAGCTCCGCCGGCTTGTTCCTGTTCAGCTCCGCGGCGCCGAGCAGCTTCTCGAGCTCCTTATAAAGTTTTTCATCTTCCGCCACCGCCCATTCCGCCAGCTTGTCGGCAATCCGCGAGCTCATGTTGACCGCCGCCGCCTTGGTATAAGTCAGACACAAAATCCGTCCCGGCAGCACCCCTTTGAGCAACAGACGCAGCACCCGATCAGACAGCACCTTGGTTTTGCCGGTGCCGGCCGAAGCCTCCACCCAGACCGAAACGTCGGGATCGGCGGCCCGCCGCTGCTGGTCGGTCGCCAAAGCATAGCGGCTTTGTTTTTCCTGCTCAAGCGTCATTAACGTTCCACTCCTTAACGCGCGCCAGATGCTCATAAACTTCAAACGCCGGATTCTTTTTCAGATTCGGACGGCATTCATAAGGCGTCGCTTCCAAATCATAAAGCGTTATCAGTTCCGCCAGATGCTGTCTGGTCCTGGCCAAAATTCCGGCAATGTCTTTGGCAATAACCGTATCTTTAACGCCAAGCTGCCAATAAAGCAGTTCTTCGACCTCGGCCGCTCCGATTCCCTCAAATCCGCCGGCTTCGGCAATCAGTCCCTCCAGCGGCAGCTGCGGCGCAAAACCGGCCTCCACCTCTTTGACGCTGCGGGCTTTGCCGGTTTTGTAGTCAATAATCTTCAGTCCGCCCGAAACGGTTTCGTCGATACGGTCGGCCTTGGCCGTTACCGTAAAGGCGCCGCCGGCCGTCTCGATTGTCATTTTGCCCTTAATTTCACTGTTGATGCGGCGGATGTCACGGCGGTAATTTTCCTCGAGCCGTACCAGATGTTTGACGATTTTTTCAAACTTCGGCCACCAGAAAACCCGCTTTTCATTCGCCAGATTATTATCCGCAAACTTACGGCGTCCGAGTTCAATCAGCTCTGCCTCGGCATTGTCCGGAAACGTTTGCGGATGTTTTTTGTTAAACTCCTCCAAAATCGCGTGAATAATCGTGCCGTAATCGGCCATCGTCAGCTCCGGCTCGATTTCTTCCAGCGGTTTCAGATTCAAAATATATTTGGCAAAGACGCTGTACGGATCGCGCAGCAGCATCTCGATTCCGCTGACCGAAAGCTGCCGCGGCCGCGCATAAAACGGCGGTCTCGGCTGCGGCCGCTGCGGATTTTCAAAATGCCGCGGTTCTTCCAAAAAACGCGCCTGCTGCAGCCCGCTGCCGTCCGCCAGCGCCGTTGCTTTTACGCCCGCAGCCTCCAGCACGGCCTGCAGCCGCATCCACCAGCGCGATTTCATCATCGGCTGGCCCTGCACCCTGTTGGCACGCGTCAGAAAAACTTCTTTGCCGCACAAAAGCTGCGCAAAATCCATTCCCAAAATACCGATGGCTTTTTCCGGCAGCGGGAACCCGAAGTCTTTTTTCATCGGCCGCGACATCCACGGATCGGCGCCGGGCAGCTGCGGCCAAACGCCTTCGTTAACCTCGCCGACAATCGTCAGGTCAAAGCTGTTGAGCCGCGCTTCAATCGGCCCGAGAATGCTTAAGCGCGGATGCGTGCCGTATTTGGCGCGCACCATTTTGCCGGCCATCATTGCCTCAAACAACCCCGCATATTCCTGCGGATCAATCTCGCCCAGAATATCGGCCTGCTCAAGCCACTGCGCCATTAAACCGGCGCCGGTCTCGCCGGCGTCGCCTTTCCACAACAGGCTGCGGCCGTCTTTGTCCGCCGTGGCCGCAAGTTTCTCGGCCGCTCGGATATGCGCGCGCATAATTTCCCGCAGCGAAGCCTTTGAACAGCCGCACAGAGCTCTGAGTTCGCCCAGCTGTTGCGCAAGCTCCGCCAAAATCCGCTCTTGTCCGGAATCTTCGCTTCCCGCCCGCCAGACGTTTTGTTCCAGCATGCGCGCCTGCGCCCGCACCTCGGCATAAGTCTGCCCCAGTCCCGTCAGCGGATTCTTCAGCAACGCCAGAATTTCCACCCGCGCCGCGGCCGGCTGAGCCGCCGCGCAGACCAGACGCATATACATTCCCCACGGCGTTGCGCCGAGCGGACGCCCGCCGGAATCGTCAATTTCGATATTCCAGCGTTTGAGCTGGCCGGCTACCCGCCGCGCCAAGTTCCGATCCGGCGTTACCAATGCCGCCGTTTTTTCGGGCGTTTCAAGCGCCGCGCGCAGTTTCACGGCAATAGCCAGCGCTTCTTGACGCACCTCGTCGCATTCGATCAAATGCAGTTTTTGCACCGCCGCGGCGTCGATTCCGTTTATCGCGGCGTCGCGCCACTTGTCCGTGCACGCGGCCGGCATCATCATTTCGGAAACCAGTTTTTCGCGCGGCAGATTCGCCGACGGATACAAATCGGCAACGTCTTCGCGCCGCAATTCCAAAAAATCCAAAAGTTCTTTCAGTTCAAACTGCGGATGTCCCTCGTCAACCAACGCCCAGGCCGCGTCATCAAGACAACGGTCCAGGCCGGAGAGGTAAACCTCGCCCTGCGGCAGCTCCAAAACCGCCCGCACCAGCTTTTTGACTGCCTTGAAACCGGCGGTCGTACCGGCAACGACAACCTTTTTCCGCGGCTTGTATTTCTGCCAGATTTCGGCCTGTTTTTCATAAAGCTCGTTTTTACGGAAACTGGCGTCGACCTTGCCGCGCTCGGCCAAAATCTGCGGCCAGTAAGCCGTAATAATTTCCAAAAACCGCAGCGTCTCCTGCCAATGGGCGGCGTATTCTTCGGGCACCAGCTCGCGCAGCCGGGAAAAATCAAGATTCTGATAATAAGACAGGTCAATCAGCCGGCCCAGCTCCTGCGCCAGAAAAAGCGCCTGATTCAACGATATTTTCTCCGTGCCGAAATCATTGGGCCGCACCAGAATGATTTTCATAAACAGCATCAGCCGCTCGGTCTCGTCAATTGTCGGCGCCAGTCCGGCGGCATCGTCCGTCGTGCCGTCCTGCAAAACGATTTCGTCTTCGTCAACGTCGCCGATCGGCTGCAAACGCGGCAGCAGCGTCGGCGTCATTCCGCGACGCCGTACAAACGCCTCGGCCAGAATTTTGCAGGCGCGGCGGTTCGGCAGCAAAACGCGAACGTCGGCCAGCTCAAGCTCGCGGCCGCGATAATCGTCCAGCAGCTTTTGCGCCAGCGTGTCGGCAAATCCGTTTGCCGCGGGAATGTTCCAAATGTTATTCAGCGTCAAAAACCTCTTTTATAAACTTTTCAAACGCGCGGCCGCGGTGCGAGACCGCCGCTTTTTCGTCTTTGGAAAAATTGCCGAACGTCTTGTCAAAACCGTCGGGCAAAAATACCGGATCAAACCCGAACCCCATGTTTCCGCTCCTTTGCGGCACGATTCTGCCGTTAACCCGCCCCTCAAAAAAGCGACAGTCTTTGCCGGGTTCCTTAAATGCCAAAACGCACGAAAAATGCGCCGACCAGTCTGGATTCCCGCTCTGCCGGAGTTCTTCGATTAACATGTCCATCGCCTTGTCAAAATCACGAACGACTTTGCCGTTTTCTAAACGTTCGGCATAACGCGCCGAATAAACCCCCGGCCGGCCGCCCAGCGCATCGACGCACAACCCGGAATCATCGGCCAGACAGGGCCTGCCGCTGAGCTCGGACAGCTGCGCCGCTTTCAGCCCGGCATTTTCGCAAAACGTGGTTCCGGTCTCTTCGACATCGGGCAGATTAAGCTCGCGCGCCGAAACCACCGTCACGCCGTAAGGCGCGAGCATTTTGCGGATTTCGTCAATCTTGCCCGGATTATGCGAGGCGATAAGCAGTTCTTTTATCTTCATTATTCCAATCCCAAAGCCTGTTTCTGTTTTTTGATAAGTTCGGCAATGCCTTTTTTGCCGAGTTCAAGCAGCTGGTTAAACTGCGTTTCGTCAAACGGATCGCCTTCGGCCGTCCCCTGAATCTCGACGATTTTGCCCGATTCCGTCATCACAAAATTCATATCGACCTGCGAGTTGGAATCTTCTTCATAATCCACGTCCAAAATCGCCTCGCCGTTATAAATGTCGCACGAAACGGCGGCCACAAATTCCTTAATCGGATTCTCTTTGACTTTTTTCATTTTCATCAGTTTTTGCAAAGCCAAGTACAAAGCGACGAAACCGCCGGTAATCGAAGCCACGCGCGTGCCGCCGTCGGCCTGAATAACATCGCAGTCGATGCAGATTGAGACGTCTTTCATCTTGGTCAGATCAACCACCGAACGCAGCGAACGGCCGACCAGACGCTGGATCTCCTGCGTGCGGCCGGACGGTTTTTTGCTCTCGCGCGGGATTCGCACCTGAGCGGAACGCGGCAGCATGGCGTATTCGGCGGTAATCCAGCCGCGATCCTGACCTTTGAGCCAGGCCGGCACTTTTTCTTCCGCGCTGGCGGTGCAGATAACATGCGTGCCGCCGAATTTGACCATACAGGAACCTTCGGCATAAGGATTAAAATTGGGAATAAGCTCAATCTCGCGGAGCTGATTGTTTTGACGATTGGAATGACGCATTTTCTCTCTCTTTTTTCAGTAAGTTTCTCTGCTGTCAGGTTACTTCGATTCCCCCGCAATGGCAAGAACAAAACTAAGATAAAAGAACAAACAAAATCGCTTTGTAAAACCGCCAGATGAGTTTTTACTAAAAACTTGGAGAATGGTTTAGATAGAGTGATTTCTAGGGGTGGCGACACCGGAGTTTACT
>JAFUQJ010000054.1 GCA_017480995.1 Alphaproteobacteria bacterium | reverse complement strand
GCCGTCCCGCAAAGGGGCGGCTTTTTATATTGGAGACAGGACTATTCCTCAGGAACTTAAGTTCGCTGCGGTCGCTGTCGCTTTCCTTGCTCACTAAAGTTTTCTGAGATGTTGCAGACAAAAGCCTGACGTCAGGTCAGCCTTTTGCTTAGCCATTCTGTACTCTCCACTATTAAAAAGCCGTCCCGCAAGGGGCGGCTTTTTATATTGGAGACAGGACTATTCCTCAGGAACTTAAGTTCGCTGCGGTCGCTGTCGCTTTCCTTGCTCACTAAAGTTTTCTGAGATGTTACAGACAAAAGCCTGACGTCAGGTCAGCCTTTTGCTTAGCCATTCTGTACTCTCCACTATTAAAAAGCCGTCCCGCAAAGGGGCGGCTTTTTATATCGGAGACAGACATCCGGGGCGGAGAAAAGAAGGATAATAATTCGGATTTAAATCGCGGAGGGGTTTTTTTTGGCGGATTAGAGGTTAATATTATATGATATAATATGTTAAAATGGCGGGAAGAATGTCAGATACGCGAGAAATGCACGAAAAGTTCGGCCGACTGCAATCAGGAATGGTTTTTATCAAAGACAACCGGAAAAGAATGCGGCTTGCTTTCCGGCTGGCCAGGCACGTTGCCCGGAAATGGGATTACATTGCCTGGATTGCGCCGACCGCGTCGTTAAAGGTGAGGCATTATGTGAATCTGGTTAACGAAAGCGCCGGAAACATCGCCGTTAAGATATTTTTCTTTTCGCAGGAAAATATTTCGGGCAATGACTGGCAGTATCTGAAATTGTATAATCTGGCCAGCAAGTATAAAATCTTCTGCATTATCGACGACAGCATAAACATCAAAAACACCGATTCCGTGTTGACCAAAAGGCTGCAGGCCATGCGGCACAAGTTTGAATACAGGCTGCTGTTGTCAAAAAATCCGCTGACAACCAGCATTAAAGACATATACGGGCAGATGATGTTTCTGGATCCGCTGGTTTTTAATATGACGGATACCCAGTTTTTGCATAATTTCATGCCGCAGTTCGTGTCGGAGCATAATATGGTCAAACGCTGGTCGGTGGCGCAGTCCGAACAAAAAGCGATAGAGATGATGCAGCCTTATATTCTGGCCTGCGACTTCGGCCATAACGTGCGCGTCAAATATCACGAATATTGGTTTGAGCTGACTAACAAGGAGAAAAAATCTTATCAGCAGGAAAAAAACGAATTGTTGAAAGGTCTTGTCCACGGCGGATATTTGTCGGTAACGCAGCAGTTTCAGTATTATTACACTTTGTGCATGGAAAAAGTGGTGGCTTTGCGGCAGATATTGTCGGACATTGCCAAACGCGGAGAAAAGGTTATCATCTATCTCAAATACAGCGGCGAGATTAATTTTTTGGAGGAGACGGGGCTGCTGGATTCGTACCAGTATGTTATTATGACGGGAAACTCCAATAAAAACAGGGCTTCCCTGCTATTCGAGGTTGATTATGACGTCATGATATGCACATATAAGGTTAAAATTCCACGCCTGAACTTGCATGAATGCGCAAATCTGATATACTTTACGCAAACTTTTGATTATAAGGATAAGCTGTATATTCTGTCAAAATTCAGCGGAAACAACAGAAAGAAGTTGAAAATTTATGATTTTTGGGTTAATACCCAGCTTGAAAATCTGATCAGAGACAACTTAGCCCGAAAGCAAAAGCTTTTGCGAAACGTATGCGAAATCATGACATGTCACAAGGTTGCGACTTATGAAAATTTATCAGGATAAAAATGTATATGAAGCGATACAGGATCGTTTAAAGTTCATTTTTGAGAATTTTGACAATATTTATGTTTCTTTTTCGGGCGGAAAAGACAGCGGCTTATTGTTGAATTTGGTTTTGGATTATAAGCGCAGGCATAATATCGACAGAAAAATAGGCGTGTTTCATCAGGATTTTGAGGCGCAGTACGAGCTGACGACCGAATACGTAGCCAAAATGTTTGATGACAATATTGACGATATTGAGCCTTATTGGGTCTGCCTGCCGATGGGATCGCGTTGCGCGGTCAGCAATTATCAGATGTACTGGTATCCGTGGGATGACAAAAAAGAGAATTTGTGGGTTCGTCCGATGCCGGATCGTCCGTACATCATTAATCTTAAAAACAATCCGCTTGACTTTTATCGCTACAAGATGGCGCAGGAAGACCTTTATGCCGAGTTTGCCAAATGGTACGGGCGCACGCACAAGGGAACGTCGGTTTGTCTGGTGGGTATCCGCGCCGACGAATCAATCAACCGTTACCGCGCTTATGCCAATGTTCGCAAAGACCTGATGAAAAATTCCCAGTGGACGACCAAGATTACCGACAACATGTATAACGCCTATCCGTTGTATGACTGGGCAACGAAAGACGTGTGGATTGCCAACGCCAAAGAGAATTTTTCATATAACAAAATTTATGATTTGTATTATCGCGCCGGCGTGTCCATCAGCCAGATGCGGGTTTCGAGCCCTTATCACGAAAACGCCAAGGAAAGTCTGAACCTTTACCGCGTTTTGGAGCCCTCGACCTGGGTGAAAGTGGTGTCTCGCGTCAACGGCGCCAATTTTGCCGCGATGTACGGCAATACCAAGCTGATGGGTGTCGGCCGGATAACTCTGCCGGCGGGGTATACCTGGCGGCGTTATGTCAAGTTTCTGCTGGCGACGCTGCCGGAAGGCGTCCGCCGCAACTATATTCAGAAGTTTAAGACTTCCATTCGTTTTTGGTGGAAGCGCGGGGGCGTTGTCAACGAAGAGGCCCTCAAAGAATTGGAGGCATGTGATTACAATATCCGTCGCAACGGAATGAGTAATTATAAATCGAGCAAGGAACGGGTTGTCTTTTTGGGAACGCCGGACGATACGGATGACATTAAATCGAGCATAGACATTCCGTCCTGGAAAAGGATGGCGGTCTGTATTCTGAAAAATGACCATTTGTGCAAACATATGGGATTTGCTCAGACCAAGAGCCAAACCCGACGTGAAAAAGAATTGTTGGAAAAATATAAAAGTTTGTGAGGTTTTGTATATGAAAGAGTTTGTCAGCCCTGTTTATAACGTTATCGGCGTGCCGGTGGAAAAGGTGCAGGCCAATGACTATAACCCCAACCGCGTGGCTCCGCCGGAGATGAAACTGCTTGAACTGTCTATTTGGGAAGACGGTTTTACCCAGCCGGTGGTTTGTTATTATGACAAAGACGCGGACAAATACATCATCGTCGACGGTTTCCACCGCTATACGATTATGAAAACAAGCGATCGGATTTATCGCCGCGAACGCGGCAAGCTGCCGGTGGTGGTGATTGAAAAAGAGCTCGGCGAGCGCATTGCCTCGACGATTCGTCATAACCGGGCGCGCGGCAGCCATAATGTGGATCTGATGAGCAATATCGTGGCCGAACTTTTGGAACTCGGCAAGAGCGACAGCTGGATTTGCAAAAACGTCGGCATGTCGGCCGACGAGCTGCTGCGGCTCAAACAGGTTACCGGTCTGGCGGCGCTGTTTAAGGACGAGGAATATTCGCGCAGCTGGGAAGTGAAATAATTTTGCGGCTTCATCTTTAAGAGACATTCCCCCGCAATTATATCAGCAATGAGTTTTAATTACCAGACAAGGGGGATTTCATGAAATATGTAAAATTGAATACCGACGCGCAGATGCCGATTATCGGCCTGGGAACCTGGAAGGCTGCTCCGGGGGAGGCGTATCAGGCGGTGCGGTGGGCGGTTAAGCTCGGTTATACGGCCGTTGACTGCGCTTCCGTTTACGGCAACGAGGCCGAAATCGGGCAGGCGCTTCATGATGCTGTTGCCGAGGGCGACATCAGGCGCGAGCAATTGTTTGTGATATCCAAGCTGTGGAATGATTCTCATCGTCCGGAAGACGTGCGTCCGGCGCTGGAAAAAACACTGCAGGATTTGCAGCTTGAGTATCTGGATTTGTATTTGATGCATTGGCCGGTGGCGCAGAAAAAAGGGACGTCTGTTCCGCAGAAACCGGAAGACTGGCTGCCGCTTGCAGAGGTTCCGCTTGAGGCAACCTGGGCCGAAATGGAAAAGGCTTATAATGACGGGCTGGTCAAAGCCATCGGCGTTTCTAATTTCAGCCGGAGCCGGCTCGGCGATTTGATTGAAAAGGCCGAAGTGGTGCCGGCGGTGAACCAAATCGAGAATCATCCGTTGCTGCGGCAACAGGAACTTGTTGATTTCTGCCATAAAAATGAAATCGCGGTTACCGCGTATTCGCCGCTCGGTTCTTCTCATCACGACGATGAAAACAGCGTGCTCGAAAATGAGACGGTCAAGGAAATTTCCGGGCGTTTGCAGGTTACGCCGGCGCAGATTGTGCTGGCATGGCAGATGCAGCGCGGTTTGTCCGTAATTCCGAAATCGGTGCATGAAAACAGGCTGCGCGAGAACTTTGCGGCGCAGGCGGTCGTTCTGGACGCCGCGGATATGGAAAAGCTGGACGCGCTGGACAAGGGATATCGGTTTGTCAGCGGCGAAGTCTTTTTGAATCCGCAGGCCGGTTATGATAAAATCTGGGATTAGTCTGCTTTTATAAGCATTGCATAACGAATTTGGTCAGGCGCTCCGGCTCGTCCCAGACGACGGATATTTCGAGGACTTTGAAGCTGCCGCGCAACGCTGCCGGAATTTTGACGTAATCCTTGGAGGTCGTATAAATATCGGCCTTCAGGCTGCGGGCCTGAGCAATGAGTTCAAGCAGTTCGGCTTCTTTGTAAAAATGATGATCCGGAAAATCGAAGGTTTTGAGAATTTCGAAGCCGCAGTCGGCCAGAGATTTGTAAAATTTTTGCGGGCGGCCGATGCCGGCGAAGGCGATGACGCGCGAATTGTCTTTTGCGGGCGGCCGGTTTGGCTCAATGCGGGCGTGAAAAACCGGAAGCCCCAAACCGGCGGCGAGATTATGTTTGTCCGGGCCGACGATGATGACGGCCTGAGCGCGTTTGAGGCCGCGGGAGACAAATTCGCGCAGCGGGCCGGCCGGAATGCAGAAGCCGTTGCCGAGGCCGAATTCGCCGTCGATAACGATAAACGAGAGGTCTTTATGCAAAGCCGGGTTTTGGAAACCGTCGTCCATGACGATTGTATCCGCGCCGAGCGAGACGGCTTTTTGCGCGCCGTCAAAACGTCGATGATTGACAACGACCGGAGCCCGGCGCGCCAGCAGCAGCGGCTCGTCTCCGGTTTGAGCGGCGTTGTGACGATCCGGCTCAACCAGAATGTCTTGCAGGCTGCCGCCGTAGCCGCGGGTGACGAAAAACGGCCGCCGGCCGTTTTTCTGCAATAATTCGGCCAGCGCAATCGAGACCGGGGTTTTGCCGGTGCCGCCGGCGGTCAGATTGCCGACGCAGATGACCGGAGCCGAAACTTTTTGCGGTTTATGAAACGCCAGACGCAGGGCGGTTGCCAAACCGTAAAGCCACCCCAGCGGACAAAGTAAAATCGACAGCAAATTAACGTTTTTCCAGTGTCTTGGCGTATACATTTAAATAAACCCTTTAACTTTATCCATGATTCCCTCAAGAACTTTGGATTCGCTGGTGGCCCAGTTGTAGGCCAGAGAGCGCTTGGCGTCCAGCAGCTCTTTGTTTTCAAAAAGTCCGGCGACGGTTTCTTCCAATTCTTCGGTGTCGGTAACCTGAATGACGGCGTCGGCTTTTTTGGCGCGGTTCATGGCGTCGGTAAAATTGTGCATGTGCGGGCCGACAATCACGGCGTCGCGGACGCGGGACGGCTCCATGAAATTTTGTCCGCCGTGCGGAATCAGCGAGCCGCCGATGAAAACGATGTTGATAACGTCATACCAAATGCCCATTTCGCCGATGGTGTTGGCAATATAGACGTCGGTCTCGGGGGTGATTTTTTCATTTTTGGAGCGGAGCGCGGTTTTGAGCTCGAGACTGTTGATTTTTTCCTGAATTTCGTCGCCGCGCTGCGGGTGACGCGGCGCAATAACGGTCAGCAGGTCGGGGAATTTCTGCTTCAGTCTTTTGTGAACTTTGGCAATGCGGACCTCTTCGTCATCATGCGTTGCCGAAGCCAGCCACATGTGCCTTTTGCCGGCTTGTTCGACAAATTCGGCGCGTTTGGCTTCGTCAATCGGCAGCGGCAGGCCGGCGTATTTGAGGTTGCCGAGACAGATGCTGTTTTGGGCGCCGAGCACGCGAAGCCGGTAGGCGTCTTCTTCCGACTGCCCCAGGCACAGCGTGAAGCAGTTGAGGAGCTCTTTGCAGATAAAGTCAAACTGCTGCCAGCGTTTGAACGATTTGTTGGAAATACGGCCGTTGATGAGAATCAGCGGGATGTTTTTGCGCTTGATGCTGGAAAGAACCGCCGGCCAGAGTTCGGATTCAAACCACAGGGCGACGTCGGGCTGCCAGTGTCTGACAAAGCGTGTCGTAAAAATCGGGTTGTCAATCGGGATAAACTGGTGAAAAGCGCGTTCGGGCAGGCGTTTCTGCATAACGTCGGCAGAGGTGACGGTGCCGGTGGTGACCATGACGTGGGCCTCCGGATAAGTGTCCAAAATCCGCTGAATCAGCGGCAGCATGGAGACGGATTCTCCGACCGAGGCGCCGTGCAGCCAGATTAGTTTTCCTTCCGGGCGCGGCATTGTCGGCCGGCCGACGCGTTCATTGAACCTCTTGACGTCTTCCTTGCCGTTTTCTTTGCGCTTGTTGATATAACGTTTGATAACCAGCGGGTAGAGAATGGTGATTAGCGTATTGTAGATTTTTATGAACATGAAATATCCTTTTTTACTGACGGTGTTTTTTGGTTTTGCCGCTGCCGTCGTCGGGCAGAACCGGGGTGAGGCCGAGCTGTTTGTCGCAGGAGATGCTGACTTCGTTGAGCGTTTTTTCCACCAGCAGGCGGTATTCCTCGAGTTTTTCCTTATCGGCGTCGGCGGGAACGTAAATCGGAGCGGACAAGCGGCAGATTCCTTCGGAAAAAGGCAGCGGTATCATCATTTGATCCCAGGCTTTGGATATGATGCAGGATTTTTTGATGCTGTAGGAGGCGCAGACAATCGGTTTGCCGGTTTTCTGCGCGTAGTAAAGCGGCGAATGGCGCATGTGCATGCGCGGTCCGCGCGGTCCGTCCGGAATAATGCAGATTGAGGCGTTTTTTTTGACGGCGTGCATCAGGCCGACGGCGCCGCCGACGGCGTTTTCGTTAGAGGAACCGCCGATAGTCCTGATTCCGAAGCGTTCGAGCAGTCCGGCAATCATGCGGCCGTCGCGGTGCAGCGAGACCAGAGCATAAAGCGAGCCGGAGCGGGGATTCCAGAAGTATGGCAGCATCAGGGCGCGGCCGTGCCAGATGAGCAGAATCACGCCGTCGTTTTGAGAGGTCAGCTCGTAAAAACGGTCTACGCCGTCCAGCGTCCATTTGGTGGTCAGACCGACAAATTTGGCATAGGCATAGATGAACGCAGAAATCAGCCACATGACGGGAGCGGACTGTCCGATGTGTTTGAGGGGCTTTTTTATAAACTTTTTGTAAAAACTCATAACGCCGTCTTTTTATTTGCCGTCTGAAGAAAGCATGCTGATGCCGATGGTTTCGTCGTCGGTGACGACGACTTCGCCTTTGCCGATGAGGACGTCGTTGGCGTAGATGTCGACATAATCGTTAACGTTGCGGTCAAGCTCGACGACGGCGCCGCGGCCGAGTTTGAGCAGCTGGTGGACGCGCAGATCCGCCGTGCCCAAAGTTACGGAAACCTCGACGGTGATGTCTTCGTTGGAAATTCCATTTTTGTGGTTTACAGGCATTTTCAGATTAATTCTCCAGATTCATCGCATATATTTTTTTCTGATTATACCCGTTTTTTTTAATCTGCAAATTCTTTATTTGCACTTATTATATGGTTATTTTCTTTATTTTAAAATAAATCCCCGCCGGAAGAAAGGCGGGGATTGATGCGGCGTACGCAAAACGTCAGTAAACGCCGGTATAGATAATGTAGTATATGCCGAGGTAAGGCATGCGGTTTTCATGCGCGACACTGCCGCCGGCATAAGCGGTAGAAGCACTATAACTGTCTGTTCCGCTGGTGCTGGGAAAAGGTCTGTTATTCGCATTATCTCCCCATTTATTGGACACGAATTTGAGAGCATGATTGTGCGACGGCATTTCGCTGATTGTCAGGGTGTGTTTTTCCTCACCGCCTTTGGAGCCGCGCGAATAGGTATAAACCGAACTGGTGGCGTAGCCGACGCCGACCGGAACGCGGCCTTTGAAATTCGGCAGATAAAAATAACTGCCGGAGCCGCCATAGGTCGTGCCGATAACGGCATAAAGCGCAGAGTAAGTCGTGGTGGACAAAGACGAGCCGTCGCAGATTTTCCAGCCTTTGGGGGCGGAACTTCCGGCCCAGAGTCTGATTTCGCCGATTATGGCGCCGGTATCGCAGACAACCTTGGAGGTATCATAAGGACAAGTCACATATTTGCGCCCGCTGCACTGCGCGGTTGTCATGGTATAACCGAGCTGCGCGCAGCTTTTGGATACGCCGCAGAAGACTTTGGCAGAGTCAAACGGACATTTGACCATAGCCTTGCCGGAACATTCGGAAGCGGTCTGAGTGTATCCGAGTTCGGCGCAGCCGGGAGCTTCGGTGCAGGTTTGAGCGGAGGCCTCTGCCGCAGTGACCAACAAAACGGCGGCAGAGGAAAGAAAGAGATAAGACCAAGACAGACGAGACATTTCGAAACATCCTCAAAAAGATAAGTACAATTCTTAAATTATTATCGGACATTTCTCGCCAAGTGTCAACAATAAATCACAGGTCGAATTGACGAAATATCGCTTTGCTTTTCGCGCTTTCTTTATTACAATAAGTCCGCAGATACATTCAGACATGGCACAGGAAAACGGTTTGAAAAAAGTATTGGACGAATATTTAATTTACGAGATTCTCTCCGTTGTCGGAGAAGTTCCGGAAGGAAAAGTCGCAACCTACGGTCAAATTGCCCGGTTGATAAACCGCAGCAAAAACTCCCGGCTGGTCGGCAAAGTTCTGAGCCGGGCGCAGGATTACGGCGACTATCCGTGCCATCGGATTGTCAACCATTGCGGTCGTCTTGTTCCGGGCTGGGACGAACAAAGATATCTGCTTGCCGCCGAAGGGGTTTTACTCAAAGACGATTTTCACGTTGACCTCAAAAAATACCAATGGGACTGCTGATTCAAAGCCCCGCCGCCTCGCGCTCAACAACTCCGCTTCGGTCGCTGGTTCTTTTATGCAAAAAAGCCACCCTAAAGGGCGGCTTTTACATTGGTCGGAATGACTGGACTTGAACCTCTCTTGCTCCGTAGGTTTCGCGCGCCGTTACGCGCTCAACAACTCCGCTTCGGTCACTCGTTTTCTAAACTCGCCGCGGGCGCTACCGCTTTCCTCGCTCGTTAAGAAAACTTCGCCGCTTGCGGTAAAAACAACCGCTACTCCGGTTGTTTTTATCCTCGCGCCTCTTTCGAGGTCGCTGGTTCTTTTACGCAAAAAGCCACCCTAAAGGGCGGCTTTTGCACTGGTCGGAATGACTGGACTTGAACCAGCGACCTCTTCGTCCCGAACGAAGCGTTCTACCAGGCTGAACTACATTCCGTTTTTGCAGTTCATGCTTATATCACAAAAAAAAAATTAAACAAGCTCTTTTTACATTTTTTTATAGACAAATTTTTCCGAACATGTTAATCCTTACGAAACTCAAACCTTAAGGAACTGTTATGCTGCTGAAATCCCTTATGCCGCAAATATCAAGCCTTATTCCCTGTGAATATGCCGCGATCCAAACACCGGAATACGAACAAATCATCACAACCGCACTGCTTGCCGCGCAGCCGGCGCAATCGCCCCGCATTATTCACACGCTCGGGATTCCCGGCGCCGGCAAATCGACGTTTTATCAAACCAAACAACGGTCGGGATACCTCTTTGTCAGTTTTGACGCCGTAATGGAAAAAATATCCGCCTATCGTCAAGACCTGCAAAAACT
>JAFUQJ010000053.1 GCA_017480995.1 Alphaproteobacteria bacterium | reverse complement strand
ATTGGTGCCCTGGAGAAGACTCGAACTTCCACTGGCTGAGCCAACATGCACCTGAAGCATGCGCGTCTACCAATTCCGCCACCAGGGCATCAGACTTAATTCCGAAGAATTAATTTATGATAGCGAGTGTTTGTATAACCCGTTTTTTTTTATTAGTCAAGAAACTTATTTAAATATCCGTACGAATCTAACAATAAAAATCCGCCCAGGAAGATTCTGTATATGACAAACGGCAGAAACGTAGACTTTTTGAGCCACCACATCACGATATATATGGCGATAATCGACGCGCCGAAAGAATAGGTGATGCCGTCTATAGCCGTAACGATATCGGCCAGTCTGCCGTTTTGATACATTTCATGAGCAACCAGAACCGCCGCGGCGATAATTGCGGGAATCGACAGCAGCATTGAAAATTTGGCGGCTTCGCGGCGTTCCATGCCCAGAAAACGCGCCATGGTCACGGTAACGCCGGAACGGCTCGTTCCCGGAATTAACGCCAGGCACTGCGCACTGCCGATTAAAAAAGCGTCCAGCGCCGTCAGATGATCGATTTTGCGGATGGTCATGCCGATTTTGTCGGCAACGTACAGTAACAGGCCGTAGCCTAAGATTGTCCAACCGATGATTTTGGAGCTGCGCAGCCATTCCATGCCGGTGCTTTCAAGCGCGAATCCGACAATGACAATCGGAAAGGTGCCGATGGTAATCAGCCAGAACAAGCGGGCGCCCGGGTTCTTGAACGAAGGGATAAAACGGGTTTTGAACAGACCTTTAATGATTTGCCAGATGTCTTCCGAAAAATAAATCATAACGGCGAGAATCGAACCGACATGGACGGCAACGTCCAGAGCCAGTCCCTGATCGGGGAAAGAGGTGTATTTGGCAAACAAAATCAGATGGCCGGACGAACTGACCGGCAGAAACTCAGTGATTCCCTGTAAGACGGAAAGCAGAAATACTTGCAGCAGATTGGTCACGGTCTTATATTCTTTCGGGAGCTAAACCCAATGCGGTACAAATTCTTTTTTTGAGTGCCAACGGCGAAATCGGCTTGACCAGATATTCCTGAATGCCGAGCCCTTTGGCGTCCAAAACAGTTCTTTCTTTGGTGTCGACCGTTACCATGATAATCGGCGTTGCGCCGCCGTTATCGGCATGGCCGCCGCTGCGCAGCTCTTTGGCCAAATCCAGGCCGTTTTGTTTGGGCATTTGCTGATCCAGCAGAATTACGTCGATTTTAAAACTGCGCAGAAGTTCCAGAGCTTCTTCGGTCGTGCTGGCCTCTTTGGTGTTTTTGATGCCGATTTGATAAAGAGCCGTCTTGATAAAGGTGCGCGAAAATTTGTCATCGTCTACAATCAGGCAGACAACAGAGTCCCAGACTATCTGTTTATGTGTATTTTCATTCATGCGAGACCTCTCTTTTAAGGCTGTTCGTTTTTATACTACAATATTCGTTTATAAAGTAAAACAAAAATCGTCGCTGTTGTTTATATTTAACAGCGATGCCGGGCGGAATTTGGTCCCGTTGAGAGCCGCACCCCAGTGCAGATGCGGTCCGGTGGCGCGGCCGGTTTGTCCGACCAGGCCGATGATGTCGCCCTGACGGACCTTATCGCCGCGGGCGGCATGAATCTCCTTAAGATGAGCGTAAATCGTATGCAGGCCGTAGCCGTGGTCGATGACGACGACGTTGCCGGAATAAAACAAATCGGGCGCGGCCAAAACAACGATGCCGTCCGACGAGGCTTTTACCGGCGTGCCTTCTTGGGCGGCGATGTCAGTGCCGGCATGCGGGTTGCGTTTGACGCCGTTCATAATCCGCTGGCCGCCGAACCGGCCGCTGATGCGTCCTTCAACCGGCAGGACGAAACCTTTTTCCCAGTACGGCGTATCGTCTTTGGTGGCCAGAGCCGCACGCAGCAGTTTCTGCTCGATTTCGATATCGCGCAGGTCGGCGTCGGACGGTGTTACTTTACGCGGCGGGATGCCTTTGATGTTCTGGATGTCCCAATTACCGCCGGCAACGGTAAGTTTGTGAGAGACGGAAGAGTTGTTTCCGTTTATGAATGTAATTTCGGAATAGGCTTTTTCATCGCGTCCGAACGCCAGCAGGAAACGGCCGTCTTTGCCGCTGACAAATTCGCTGCCGCCGTTGAGTATCACACGCGTTTCAGGTGCGGCGGTGCCGGTCAGAATTTCGCCCTGGCGCAACTGACCGCAGAGTTCGGCGGCGTGGGCGGCCGCGCTGAGCGGAATAAGGCTAAAAATTAAAAAGATCTGTCT
>JAFUQJ010000052.1 GCA_017480995.1 Alphaproteobacteria bacterium | reverse complement strand
GGCGACAGCCCAGATAAAAGCGGAGCGCAATCTCAGGCGCGCCTGCATCGTTTTGTTATTGATCGAGAAAGCGACAGCGCCGAGAAGCGAATATTACAAAACGAGTGACCGCAGCGACTTAGCGAAAGATATTGAGCTTAGGAGCCAGACGAACTTTAGTTCGATCCCGTCATATTAAGGTACAGATACAACAAAACCCCAGATTTCTCCGGGGTTGAAATGGTGCTCGGGGACGGGATCGAACCGCCGACACGAGGATTTTCAGTCCTCTGCTCTACCAACTGAGCTACCCGAGCATCGGTCATCGGAAAGGTTTATAACCGATATTTTTTCCGATGTCCAGATAAAAATTGCATTCCGGGATATTTTTTATAATCCCGCCGCACAGATTACAGATTTGTTTCTCTGACGGCCTTGTCTGTCGCAAAGTCGGCCGTTCTTTCCGTCGTACGGCTGACGCTGGACAGGAATTCGTCAAAATAATGGTTGTCATACAAATATTTGCCGCCGTAAGCCAGACCGAGCAGCGCGGCGATGATAACGAGAGCTTTCATGTCTTTTTCCTCCTTTGAACCTGCTTTCGGATTTTTTCATAAAATGATTAAAATTTGTATAAAGAAACGGCCCGAGCGCTGAATTTAAAGCACCGGGGCCGTTCTTTGAGGTTTATAAGCGGACCTGATTAGGCGGCTTTTTTAGCCTTTTTTGCTGCAAATTCGTTCATGGTCTTGATGACATAGTCCAGATCTTCATTGTCGAGATACGGTGTCATCGGAATAGACAGAACGGTTTTTGACAATTTTTCACAAACCGGCAGGCTGCGGGTATTCCACTTGGCATAAGCGGTCTGGGTGTTGACCGGACGCGGATAATAAGCGCCGCAGGGAATTCCGTTTTCTTTGAGGTAGCTCATCAGCTCGTCGCGGTCTTCGCAGTGAATGGTATAGAGCGCATAGGCAGATTTGCAGTTGTCAAGAATCTGCTGTCTGCCGAAATAGCTGTCGAGTTCGTTGTCATAACGGCTGGCAACGCGGTAGCGATCTTTGAGCTCCTGGTCAAAAACAGTCAGTTTCTGAAGTAGAACGGCGCCTTGGAAAGAATTCATACGGCCGGTCATGCCGAGACGGACGTTGTCATAGTGGTCTTCCGGGCTCATGCCGTGAACGCGGCAGGATTTGACCAGTTCGTTTTCTTCGTTCGAATTGGTGAAAACGGCGCCGCCGTCGCCATAGCAGCCCAGAGGTTTGGTCGGATAGAAAGACGTTGCGGTCATGTCGGCGATTGAGCCGGCTTTTTTGCCTTTGTAAACCGAGCCGTAAGACTGGCAGGAGTCGGACAATACTTTCATGCCGTTGGCATGGGCGATTTTGATGATTTCGTCATAATCGCACGGGGAACCGAAAATGTCGACGGGAATAACGGCTTTGAGATTCAGTTTGCCTTCTTTTTTGACTTCGTCGATGGCGCGCTGCAGATCTTTGGGATCCATGTTATAGGTGTTGGGATCGGAATCTACAAAAATCGGAGTGGCGCCGAGCAGAACCGGAGCTTCGGCCGAGGCGACGAATGTAAAGGAGGAAACAAAGACGGCGTCGCCGGGTTTAACGTCCCAGGCCATCAGAGCCAGCGTCAGGGCATCCGTGCCGGAACCGCAGGTCGAGCAGTATTTCGTGCCGGAATATTGGGCGAGCTTCTCGTCCAGTTCTTTGGTTTCCGGTCCCTGGCAGTATGCGCCGTGGTTGAGGATATTTTCAAAAGCGTTGAGAAACTTGTCCTGACCGATGATTTTCTGCGAGGTTTTGCAGTCAAAAAGCATAATGGGTTTTGCGGGTTTGTTCATCTTATAACGTCCTTATAAATGTTTTCACTGCTGCCGATGATATGAGAGAATGCCCGACAATGCAAAACACAAAAAATTTCCGCTTTGTAACATATCAGCAAGTGTTTTGAAATTTGTTGATTTAACAAAATATAATGATATATTAACTTGCAAGTTTAATTATATGAGAGAGGTCGATGTGAACAAACATCTGAAATATGCGGTCGGCTGTGCCGCCGTGCTAATGCTGGGCGCCTGCGCTTTTGACGGAAAACTCCAGCGTCCGGAGGCCGAGGCTGATCCGTATGAAGCGGTTAACCGCAAAATCTTTTCTTTCAACGAAGGGTTT
Organism: Alphaproteobacteria bacterium; assembly: GCA_017480995.1. GTDB lineage: Bacteria > Pseudomonadota > Alphaproteobacteria > RF32 > CAG-239 > CAZU01. Next base: position 1,427 of record JAFUQJ010000052.1, on the reverse strand, counting down.
TATGAAAATGTTATGTTCCCGATTGCCCGCGGTTATCGTAAGGTGACCACGCCTTTTATCCGCGAGCGTGTCAGAGGCGTCGTTTCCAACCTTCAGGAGCCGGTTTCGGCGGCCAATCATCTGCTGCAGCTCGAGTTTGTCGATTCGTTGCAGAATCTGGGGCGTTTTGCCCTCAACAGCACGCTCGGTCTCGGCGGCATGTTTGACGTGGCGCAGGGCTGGAAACTCGAACCGAAAAAAACCGGTTTCAATGAAACGATGGCCAGTTGGTGCGTGGCCGAAGGGCCGTATCTGGTTGTTCCGTTCTTGGGCGCCAGCTCGCCGCGCGGCGTAGCCGGAACATTGGTTGATGCGGCGGCCGATCCGGTTTATTGGGTAACTTATCAGGACGCCAATATTCGTGACAAGATCAGGTATTCGTACTCCGCCGTCAAATATACCGCCGTTGCCGAAGCCTATATGGATATCTACGACGACCTGAAACGCAATTCGGTTGATTTCTACTCGACCATGCGTTCGGCTTACCAGCAGAATCAGAGCAAATACAAATGCCGTTTTGCGCCGGCGGACGATTCGCAGAGCTATGACTTTGACTTTGGCGTTGAAGACGAAGATATGACAGATTCGGAATAGGAGATAATCAGATGACTAAAAAATTTTTGAAAATTGCATGTGCCGCTGTTTTGCTGTTTGCCGGGAGTGCCCGTGCCGAGATTGACGGCGCCAAAGCCGAAAATTTTGTAAAAGACGTAACCGCCCAAGGCATTGAAGACATTATCAATGCCAATGTTTCTCAGGCCGAAAAGGACGCCCGCTTTGCCAAACTGTTCAACGAGGCGCTGGATTTGGATTTTATCGGCCAGTTTGTTCTCGGCCGCAACTGGAAGGTCGCCACGCCGGAGCAGCGGAAGGAATTTATCAAAGTATACCGTCAGCTCAACGTCAGCACCTGGTCCAAACGCTTTGACGAATTTAAGGGCAAAAACTTTGTTTTCAAAGGCACTTCGCCGTCCAATTCCAAAGGCCAGATTTTTGTAAATTCGGTTGTGCCGATGGACCAGGGCGAACCGGCCAAGGTTGTTTGGCGCGTTCGCGAAAAAGCCGGCCAATATAAGATTGTCGACATCATTATCGAAAATGTCAGTCTGGCAATTACCGCCCGCAACGAATACACCGCTTTCATTAAGAACAATCCCGGCGGCATAGACGCCCTGATTTCCAACCTGAAAAGCAAAATCTAAAGAAAGCCCCTCTCGCGAGGGGCTTTTTCATGTGATTAGTGATTCGTTATTCGTGATTTGTTTTAGAAGCATGATTGCTTAATAAAAATGCTTTCAGCTCTAATCCCTGTTTTCCATTCCCGTCATTCCGGCTGCAAAGCCCCTCTGTGTCATCCTCGTGCCCTCCCTCTCTTTTTTGTCATCCTC
>JAFUQJ010000051.1 GCA_017480995.1 Alphaproteobacteria bacterium | reverse complement strand
ATCAAAAAAACCGCCCTGAAAGGCGGATTTTTTGTTTGTGGTTTCGGGGGCAGTATTTGAACATACGACCTTCAGGTTATGAGCCTGACGAGCTAACAACAAAAAACTTTGCAAATCAAAGAGATAGAAACTCGCGATAAAACGCAGGTAACAAATAGGTAACAACGCCAGATTTTTGGCATAAAAAAACGACAGTCAGAACTGACGAAGTGACTGTCGTTTTGGTACTTTCTTATTTTACCACCAGAAAAAGCCGTTTTGCAGCCAGAAACAGCCGCCAAAAACCAGGCCGCCGACAAGTTTCTCGGCCAAATTGGTGGCGCTGCCGACAAACGGAATTCTGCCGTCGAATATCCACGGGTCGCGTTCGGCCAAGGTATGGCACAGAGCATAAATCGGGCTGACTGCCGCCCCGATTAGGATATAGCGCCAGTCAAGTAACATCATCGGGATCATCGGGCAGGTATAGCGCAAGCCCATATAAACAAAGTCATACATAAAACCGTATTTACTGTCCGGAACTTTGAAGGCCTTGTCAAACAGCCAGTCAACCGGGTAATGATACCAGCGCTCATTGTAGCGTCGGATGGTTTCCTCGCTGGGTATTCCCCGGCCGATATCAAAGCAGGCACCATGCCCGCGGCTCCAGAACTGGAATTGCAGCCAGCAACTGACGATAGCGGCGCCGAGCCAGTTTTGCCAGCTCGACCAGTCAAAAAGATAAATACTCATGAATACCGCCAGCATGCAAACCGTTTGCACACCGCGGTTGCGCAAAATTTTATATGCCTCCAGACATCCGCCGTACCAGCGGCGCAGGAAAGCGCCAAGCAAAAAATAAAATATTGTCATTGTTCCTCCTCATTTAGTTAAGATATTCGCCGCGCGGTGATAGCCGCCGGCCGAGTTTGATGGCATAGACCGGCTTGTCAATAGCCAAATCTGTGCCCTTGCCATCAACGACGGAAATATCGTCAATGACAAAAATCATATTCCTGCCGCCGTATCCAAGAGAAAACATGGCTTCATCGTATATTTTACCAGGCATCCCATATACATCAGCCCCGCGAAAATACTGCTCCGTCCGCTTAAGCCTGCGGATCCAGTACCCCTTAAATTCTCGGTATTCAACGGTCTTTTCGCCGGATTCGATTTTTTCAAACCATTCTTTTTTTAACGGCAGATAAAGCGTGCTCATGGCCAACCTCAAAACGGTATTTCGTCATCAACAGAGGCAGATGGCGCAGACGCTCCAGCCTCTGGTTGTGCCGCAGGTGTTCCGGCATTGTTTTGGCCTTGGGTATCCTTAAAAGCCAAACTCATATATTTTTGTCCGCTTTGCGACACAGTTATCCATGCAGAAACATAAAACTTTTTGCCAAAAATAGTCGCGCTTCCGGTATAATCCGGACGCTTTTCATTTCCTTGTTTATCATTTTTGAACAGAGCACCTTGCCCGGCTTTTTGATTATCTGACATTTTAACCTCCTATGCGATAATATCCGGAATGTCGTCCGGCTGTGGTTTTTCTAAAACAAGCATCAGAACAGCCCGGTGCTCGCTTTCATGTTTAAGCTCAACCGAGGCGTAGCGATAGCCGTCCTCGTCGTGCATTATGCGGCACACCTCTAAAAGCGTGATAACCGCGTTTAAGTTCTCTTTTTTATTCGGAAATTCGATGACATCAGCCATATTGTCCTCCTTTCAATTAAACAAAGCTCTGGCAATAGCCTCAGGGACCGGCACACTCACGGCATTGCCCAGCGCTTTATATCTAACGCTGTCCGACATCCTTTTGCCGTCGGCACCATATTCGGTCCAGCCGTCAGAGAAACCCTGCAGACGTTCGCACTCAAGCGGTGTCAGCTTTCTGACCAGGCGCCCGTCATATATGCCTGGTCCTTCCCGCGCCGTCAGAGTAAACGAAGGATCGCCGTCGTTTTTCATCAGGCGCCCGTTTTGTTTTTTTCGGCGTCGTCCGGGCGTCACGACCGGACAAACCATAATATTTTGCTGAAATGAATTGGCGGTTATAGCCGGACAGGAACCGTCGCGCAATCCTCCCGGGTTTTTGCCGCGCGGATAGACGAGAATTTTGGGCTCATCCTCGTTTGGTGCGACAACAGACGACGGGTCGCCGCCTCTGAGAGGAAATATTTGGCGGCCGGCGAAGGCTCCAGTACATCCGACAAAGTAAACCCGCTCGCGATTTTGGGGTAAAAACCAGTCAGTATCGACAAGTTGCCATTGGCAGTCATAACCCCCAAGGTTGGCAATCTCTTGCAAAAATCTGACAAAGTCGCGTCCTCCGTGACTTGTGAACAGTCCTTTGACGTTTTCAAAGACAAAAACATCAGGTCGCAATTCTCTAATGCACCGGATTGCCTCAAAGAACAAGCCGCTGCGTTCGCCGTCAAGACCTCGTCTTTTGCCAGCAACGGATAGATCTTGGCAAGGAAATCCCGCAGTAACGACAAGCGGTACCCCCCCCTGTTGCTGTTTAATTCGGGAAAAATCTCTAATTGCTGTGACATCTCCTAATTCCTCCGCGTCTTTGAAGTGTTTTTTATAGATAGAGATCGGACCAGGAGCGACCTCGGCAAAATAATGCGCTGCAAACTCCAGCCCGGCGCGCCGGAATCCTTCGGCAAAGCCGCCTATGCCCGAAAAAAGGTCAACCAGCACAATCTTGGTCATATCCTGTCCTTTCCGTTAAATATCCGGCTGACTATGGCCAAAGCTTTCATCATTGACGATGTCCCTGCCTCAAACAAGCGGTTGACACGCACCTGATGCGCGATCAACGACGACAATGCCATAAGCTGATCGTTTGAAACAAGGTGCATACCGCGCGCCTCAAACCGAAAAGCCGGATCCTGCATCCGTTTGGCAATGCCGGCAATCAAACCCCAGTCCGGATCCTCGCGGTCGCGCAACGGCGCTTGTTTGACGACAGACATCCCCTGAGTGTATTCGTCGGCCAGAATGCCAAGGTCAAACTCCACCAAGCCTGCCCACTCAGGAATATCGGCCGGATCAATCAGTCCTTTGGGGGCGGCGTAGTAAAAGAAGTTTGAAAACTGCCGCGCCTTGCGATGTTTCCCGAACTCGGCCATATCCCGGCGAAAATCCCAGCGGTCAACCTTGACCTCGTAGGTTATTGAAAAATAAGGCGGCCGCGGCTGGATAAAGAACGCATCCGCGCGTCTGGAACCGGCCAGTCCGGCGCACCAGCGAAACTCAGGGAAATTGATGTCGCTTTTATGCTCCGGCACCAAGCGCAGGCGGCGCAAAATTTCGGCGGTCATCTCTTTATCGTTCATCTCGGCGCTCCCTGAAACTCCGGCATTTCGGGCAATAATCAATAAAAACCGTGCCCTCGATCGGATAAACTCCCCGGCGGGTTGTGACCTCGCCGCCGATTTTTAAGATATTTATCCAAAAATGACGGCAAAAAAGCCTACGCAACAGTCTGAACATGGGAAAAGGCCTCCTTTTTTAATTCTTTGGCCAGGCGATACGCGCGGCAAGCCTCGTCATAGCTTTCGATATCACGCGTCCGGTATGCCCGCTCATGGCCGTACATCAAACCGGCCATGCGGTACAAAACCTCGGCCTTTGTCATTTTTTTCTGGCGCCACAGCAGATCCAGAACGCCGTCAATATAATTGTAGCCGCGGCGGAGCCGGAAATCAGGGATAACCTTATACGGCGGCTCATCTTTTGCGGCGAATTCGCCATAATTGCCGCAACGCGGACAGCGCGCGTACAAAGCGTCTTTGAAGGCAAAGCGCGGCCCGTAGATATCCGCTCCCGTGACCGTTTCCGGCTCGACATCTGTCTGGCAGTTAACGCAGAACATCGGCAGCCTCTTGTTTGAGTTTCTCGCCCTCCGCCTTAAGCTCGGCAATCATCGCCTCAAGCGTATCCGGATTGTGGTTCGCCAAGGCCGCGTATTTCGCAACCTGGACCGATTTGTCAACAAAAGCCTCGATTTTTTCCAGCATGATAGCCTCCTATTCGTTGTGCGATTTCAAATCCTTTTCAAGGGCGACAATTTCGCTCAAAGGATAGCGCGGTGATTTTTTCTTAACCGGATCGGCAAAGAAAAACCTCGGACCGCGACCGACCTGCCGCCAGTAGGAAAGCGTTTTGACGCTGACCTTCAGCCTTTCGGCCGCCTCAGTCGGCGTCAGGTTAACCTCGTTTGTCAAATCATCCATTGTAAACCTCCTCGCAATTTCCGGCCTCAACCCAGTATTTGCGGCCGATGCCGAGTTTTTTGAGATCCGGCGCCGCCGACGGTTTGGCCGCCATCATGCCGACAAAAGAGCAATAGCTTTGCCCGGCCAGCAATTTAAGCAATCCGGCGCGGCCTTTGTTGTCCAGAATATCCGCGGCGTCAACGACCAGCGCATGCGAGCCGTCATACTCGGCAATAGCCGCCTGCAGCGTAACCTTGGCGCGAAACTTCTCGCTTTCTGAGCAAAGGACAAACGGCCGGTCGTTGTAACTGACCGACATGTCGCCGTCAACCTTGACGCAAGCCCACCCGGCAACATAGCAGAGATATTCCAGGCGCCCGTTGAAATCGGAAAGCCCTTTTTCAAGGGACCGGCGGCGGATACCCTCAGGCTCCAGAACATTGATGATCGCCAGATTTTCCAAAATATTACGGTGCACGCGCAAAGCCTCATTGTAGCGGTTGAAAGACTGCAGGCGCGTCTCGGCTTTACGGACAGCGTTGCGCGCCTCGTCAACCTCGGCCGGCTGAATGGTTTTTCCCTGTTTGGCCTTAAGCTCTTCTTTGGCCTTTTTAATTGCCTGCAAATCGCTGTCGGCCAAAATGAAATCATGCTTTGCAGAGTTCAGCTCACGCTCGGCCTTGCTGACGGCGTTGTCGGCGTCGAGGATCTGCTGTTCGAGTTTTTCGCGCTCCTCGGCGCTCAATGACTGTTTGATTGCCTCCAGTTTGCCAAACTGATAGACAACCGGCTTGCCGCAATGCGGGCAGACGAGATCATAATTCGGCAGTTTTGGCAGTTTTTCACGTGCCGCGCGCGCCTCTTTCAAGGCCTTTTGCGCCTCGGTGACTTTTCCGGCCGCATCGTCGCATTTTTTTTCGGCATCAGCCAACCCGTCGGCTTTTTCCTGCAGCCGCGCAAGTTCATCGGCGCCGATGGCCTGGTTGGCGATTTTGTCCTCCAGATCAGCCCGCGCCAAAGACACGTCAGCTTCAAGAGCCTCGGTCGAGGTTGTCTCAAGATCGTTTTCCCAGCCCTGCGGAAACCATGACGCGGCTTTTTTTTCGCCGTAGGTCTCGCCGGCGATAAGCGCCCATTGCGATTTAAGACTGCGGCCTTTTTCCTTGGCGCGATCAAGAGAGGCGTCCCATCCTTCGGCCTCGATATTATGCCAGACGGCCTCCTGCACTTTTTCCGAAAGACCGGCGTCAGCCAAGGCCTCGCAAAGCTCCTGTTTGACCGGATCAGTCTTGAGAATATCACGCAGCAGCTCGACTTTGTCTTTGTCTGCCATGGCCGGGAAAGTCACCGCGCCCACCGCAATGTCGGATGCTTCAGGGGCTGAAACCCCCTCGGAGCGACGCTCGCACTTCGGCCAAAAGACCTCTACCTTTGAGCCGTCTTCCTCCAACATGACGGAGGCCGCGCCGGCGCCGGTCTTGACCAACATGCCGGCTTTGGTTTTTTGCAACCCAAGCGGGACGCCGCCGCGCAATGCGGCGGCAATTGGCAACAAAGTGCTCGTCTTACCCTGGCCGTTGAGCCCCAAAATCAAAGCAATCTTTGAGGCCTCAACCTCAGCCGACGCACAACCCATGAAGTTTTTAATCGTGGCTTTCATGGCTCATTCTCCCCAGTTGTCCCATTCCTCGCTGTCGTCAGCCTGCGGCATGGCAACCGGCGCCGGTTTTTCTTCGGCAACGTCTTCAAAGTCGGCGTCAATAACCGGAGCTTCTTCCGCCGGCGCCTCCTCCGTGGCGGGTTCGGCCGGCTTTTTGGTATCGGCTTTTTTGGCGCGCTTGGGTTTTGCCGGAGCTTCCTCTGCCGGTTTGACCATCTCGCCGGATTGGACAACCTCGGCCGGACGCGTCACCGGTTCGGCTGGTGCAGATGAATTGTCATCCAGATCGCCGCCAACGGACAGCTCGGGGTAAAAAACGCTTGCAAAAAAAGTGGCGGCGCGGTAGCGGATCATCATCTCCGGCATGGTTTTCCATTTACTGCCGTCTTTGCCGTACCAGCCCTCGGCAACCGCCATTTTCATATCAACCCACGGCCCGACGCGCTCTTCGCCGGTTTTTTTGTCGGTGGCAATGGCGCGGCAGGCAAGGTTTTCAATGCTTGTTTTACCGCCAAAGCCCTGAACCTGTACTGTTCCGTTTGACACCATTTCATAATGCAGATTGTCAACGCGGCTGGTGGTCAGCGCGGCGATGATGTATTTTGACGACCAGGTCGGGCGGCCTTTAATCACATTCAGGTTCTGCATCACCACAATCGGCGACAACCGATTGCGCGCGGCGATTTCCATCGCCACAATCACGTTCGGCAGGTTATTATAATAAGCCTGCGGCACGATCTGCGATTGCGTCAACAACTTGCCGATCCGCTGGGCGTTTTCAAAAGCGGCGGCGTCAGACAGAATATCGGTTGAAACGGCGCTCGTCTCATTTTTAACAACGACGTCATTCACCATGGCTTTAATCCTCCTTAAAAGATTTGATCAAGGTTTCTTCCAACTCGTCGACCGAAATGTAGGGCACGCCCTCGTTTTTCAGGTCGTCAATCAGTTTGACAATGGCGCGCATGGCTTTGGGCATGGCGTCATGATAGCGGCCGGCGTTTTTGATTGCCTCAAAATCAAGGCACGGATTAACCGGCTCGGTTTCCTGTTCTTCCAGTTTCTCAGTTTCAATTTGTTTATTTGACATTTTTTTCTCCACAAAAAGTATCGTTAAGCTCGTTCATAAAAGATTCAGTTATTGCCTTACGCAATGCCTCGATTGGTACAGCTACCCCCCCCGACGCTCTTCATTTTCAATAAGTTTCATAATCTCACACTCAGCATTCATGGCGCTGAACATCATGGCTTTATGAATTCCGAGCAATGGATTGCATTTTATTTCTGCGCTTAATTTTTCTTCGATTCTGTTTTCAGACATTTTTGGTCTCCTTTGTTTTACATTTACAAAACTTTGTACCGTATGCCGGGCAATAATGCGGCGAGCACATCATTGAGTTCGGGTTCGGCAGCCAAACCCACGGGCTCCCGGATTTGCGGAAAGCCTGCAGATCTGATTTGATTTTTTTAATAATGGCGTAGGCGAAGTTTTCGGCCATCGCCGGATCATAATCCTGGACAACAGGCGCCGGCTGGGCTTTGGTCTTGCCGACACGCTTGACGTATATCTCGCGCAACAGGTCAACCTTTTGCCCGGCGGTGCGGACCAGGAGCGAATATCCGCCGTATTGCGGAATGTTCACCCGCTTGACCGTCCCGGACTTAAAGTCCTGGATGGTGTGTTTTTGTCCCTCGCGGCCGCGGATGTCGATATGCCCGGAAAGAACAAAATCATCGCCGAGGTCGGCAGTGAACTCGCCCTCGATTGCAATCTCGTCCAGCTCGGGGAAAACGTCCAGGATGGCGTGCGCCTGACGGACGGCCTGCAGAACGCCGGCCGATCTGTCAAAGGTCGTGTCATCCCAGATGATACCCTCGCGGGCGCTTTCGATAATCGAGGCCTCGGCAACTTTTTTGATTTCCTCGGCATAGGGCTGACCTTTGGCACGCAAAACGATCGCCGCCTCAAGCGATTTATGCATGGCGGTGCCGACGGCGGCGCCGGCCGATGTTTTGGTCGGCGTCAGGTCAAAACCGTATTCTTCGGAAAGTTCGTTGAAAAACATTTTTGCCGCCGAGCGGCGCGGGCAATCCGTATAATGTGAAAGCGATGAACATCTTATAATTGTTGCCATTTCCAATAACCCTGCGTTAAAAAAAAGTATAAAAATGACTTTTATAGTCAAAAATGACTTTATAGGAAGAAAAAAAGAAAAGCAAGAAAAAAATGCCGTTTTTAGAAAAAAAGTCTAAAAACGGCGAAATTGCTTGCTTTTAAGCTGTTTGAAACAAAATATCAGATGCGCTGGAAAATGCCGATAACCCGGCCGATGATTTTTAAGTTATCCACCGGGACTTCCTCCGCATAAGCATACGACCGGTTATCCACATAAACCTTGGCCAAACCGGTCAGAATATCCGGCGCCATACGGCGAAAAGCATAGGAATCGGTTGTGCCGATAAGATAGACGCCGGCTTCTTTAACCTGTTTTACGCCGGCATCAACCAAAACCTTGTCGCCCGATTTGAAAGTCGGAGCCATCTCGTCCGAGCGCACCTCATACCAGCAAGGCTCGGCAGCGCCGGGAACCAGATTGCCGGTGTAGATGGATTCGCCGTCGCCCGCAGCATAGAGTTCCTGAACCGTTGTATGCAAACACTTGGCAACCTTTTCCAGATCGGCATACGGCAGGCTTTGCGTATAACCGCCGCACAACCGGCGGACGGAATCCGGCCTGACACCGGACGCCTTTTCAAAATCTTTGATATAATTAAAGTTAGCCGCGCGGATCATGGCATAGATTTTTTTGCCAAGCGCGCTGACCGGCTTTTTGACGGATTTTCCCATTTTCATACTCCTTTAACGCTAACAACATCATATATTAAAAAAGTCAATTTTGCAATAAAAAACGGCAAAAACGTCAATAAAAATGATTTTTTTTGACTTTTTAACACCCCTGTAATACGCAGAAAGTCAACAAAAGTATAAAAAAGTATAATAAAGTATAAAAAAGTTGTTGCAAAAGTCAAAAAATACTATTATGGTTAAAAACACGAGGGCGGAATGCGTCAGATCAACGCAGCTAAAACACAATAACCCTGTGCCGCCCTCCCGCATAACATAAAAGACAGGGTTAAAAAAGACAGGGGTTATTATGATTGAGTTACGCGACTACCAGCAAAAAGCAGTAAATGACCTGCGCGAGGCATATCGACGCGGATTCAAGGCTCCGATCCTGACAGCACCAACTGGAGCCGGCAAGACGGTCATCTTATCAGAAATATGCGCCAACCTACACGCCAGGAAAACGCCGACGGTGTTCCTGGTCCACAAACAAGAGCTTGTCGTTCAAACGGCCAAGGCGTTAGCACGGTTCGGCATTCTCCACTCAATCGTCGCCCCTCACAAAGTTGTTCAAAACGCCATCAGAGTGCAAATTGAGGAATTCCAAAAAAGTTGGTTCCGCGACGAAAGCTTTATCTATATCGCAACAGTTCAAACTTTAGTCAACCGCATGGCAGATTTGCCGAGGTTTGCTTTTATCCTCATTGACGAGGCACACCACGGTGTCGCCGGCACCTGGCTTAGAATCGTCAAAAGTTATCCCGGGGCGTTCATCTTGGGCGTATCCGCAACGCCTGAGCGGCTGGATGGTCAAGGTCTCGGCGTTCACTGCGGCGGCATCTTTGACAAGCTGATCATGGGACCGTCGGTCAAAAGTCTGATTGAACGCGGATTTTTAACCAGGCCGCGGGTATATTGCCCGCCGATTGAGGCGGACTTTAGCGACCTCAAAACCAGAGCCGGCGACTTTGACAAGCGCCAACAGCAAGAAAAATTAAAAAAACCACGTATCATCGGCAACGTTATCACACACTATCGGAGATATTGCGACGGCGTCCCGGCGATTGCTTTCTGCCCGACGGTCGAATATGCCCAGTATGTGGCCGACAACTTCAACGCCGCCGGATATCGCGCCGCCAGTATTGACGGCAAGATGGATGACTATGTACGCAATCGCGTCATCAATGATTTAGGAAACTGCAGGCTCGACGTTCTGACCAGCTGTGAAATCGTGTCCGAAGGGACAGACATTCCTGTCGTCGGTGCCGCCATCCTTTTGCGCAAAACCAAGTCGCTCGGACTTTATCTGCAGCAGGTCGGCCGTGCGTTGCGCCCTTATCCCGGAAAATCTGAAACCATCATCCTTGACCATGTCGGCAACTGCAACACTCACGGCCTGCCAGACGATGACCACGAATGGACGCTTGACGGTCGTATCCGCCGCAACCGTTCCGGATCATCGGGAAGTCTGGCCTGCCGCCAATGCCTGAACTGCTACGCGGTATATCCCAGCACGGTGAATGTTTGCCCGATTTGCGGCACGCCTGCCAGCAAGACCAAAACCGAGATTGAGGAGGTCGAGGGCGAACTGGTCGAATTTACCCGCCGTGCCGAGAGGGCAGAACAAGGACGCGCCTCAACACTTGAGGATCTGGTCGAGCTCGGACGCAAACGAGGCTACGGACCGCGAGCCGAGGCCTGGGCGCGATATGTTTACAACGGCCGGAAAGCAAAGGAGGCAAAGAGGAATATCGCATGACAAGGCATCGCCGACATCGGACACATCTTCCTGAGCGCTTCCTGCTCGCGGAGCCGGAGGACAATCTGATAGCGGCGGTCATCAGGCAGGCATGGTGCGACGCTTTTGCCGGCCGCGTAAAAGATTTTTATGCCGAAAAACATCGGGACGACGACAAGCGCAACGCCCGCCGGATGTTCGAGGCAGACGAAACGGATGAATGGCGCCTGTCGTTGCGCGACCTGGCGCAGGCCATCCAGATAGACGACAAAAGTCTCGTGATCGGCTACTCGAGGTATAAAGCCCAGGTTTTATCGGGCAAAAAAAAAGTAAGAGCCGGGGTCGCTTTCGACCTGTTATTAAAAACACTCGCAAACGGAGGTAGACTGAAATGAGTGACACGGAAGTTGGCGGAATTGCCACAGACAGGCTGCGGAGCCTTATTGAGCGCATCGAGCGGCTCGAAGAAGAAAAAAAAGGAATTCAATCTGATATTCGCGATATTTTTGCCGAGGCCAAATCCGCCGGATTTGACGTAAAAATAATGCGTATCGTCTTGAAGTTGCGCAAAATGAACGCTGCGGACAGGGATGAGCAGGAATTCCTGACCGAAACCTACCGCAAAGCGTTAGATATTTGAAAGGAAAATAAAAATGGAAAAAATAAAACCTGAAATTTTAGTTGAAAAACTCCCCGGCGACATTGCCTCGGAAGGCCTGAAAAAAGACGATTACGTTATAACCCGCCCGGCTGACTTCTACAGCGGCGCCGGCATCTATGTGCTGAAAACAGGAGGCAACTCCATGGTGGCCAGATGTATTGAAAAAACCGACGGCAGTATCCACGTTGCCGACGTCTCAAGCGCCAGCTGCACCGACATGAAGGTCAAATCATTTTGCGCGGCGGTCGACCGCAAAGTGCTTGCCCGCGTGATTGTCGATGACAATCTGCCGGCCGGAGCCCTCGAACTCCTGGATCAGTTGTTAAGGGGGTAAGCCATGTCAGAAACCGAAACCCTCAAAAAAGTCATGATTAAGCTCGGCGCCAAAGACTGGATTAAAATCTGGCGCAACAATACCGGCCAGGCCTGGCAGGGAAAACGCTTCGGCTTAAAGCGCGGCACGAGGGTTGTTGACGAGATGGGCAGACACATCACGATTGAGCCTGGCGATATTCTGCTCCGCGGCGCTCATCCCGTCAACTTCGGTTTAATCGGCTCCGGCGATATTGCCGGCATAATCGCACCCAAAGGCACGGTTATCTACATAGAAACAAAATTCGGACGCTACAAGCAAACCGAGCAGCAGAAACGCTTTGCCAAGATGATCAAGGACATGGGCGGAATTTATATTGTCGCCCGCGATCCGGAGTTGGTTGAAAGCCAGATTATTGACGAAATGAGGTTGCGCTATGGCTGGAATGGTTAATTTTGACGAAGTAAACGCGGTAGCTCTCGCTAACCTTGAAGGTCTTGTCCGCGACTGGTTGCCAAACGGCCGCCGCAACGGCAATGAATGGCAGTGCGGCGATTGGAACGGCAATCCCGGGAAAAGCCTGCTCATCAACCTAAAAACCGGTAAAGGCTCGGATTTTTCGGCAGACGAAGCCGTCGGCGACCCAATCGGCATCTGCGCTAAAGTTTTCCGCCTCGACCGGGTTGAGGCCGCACGCAAGCTGGCCGGAATATTCGGGCTTGAGGGTGGTGAGGCAAACGAGCGTACCGAAAAGTACAACCGGCCGCCGGTAAGCACAGAAACACAACAAAAAGAACAAGACGACTATGACCAGGAAAAACAGGCTAAACTCGACCAGATATTGGCAGAACTTGTCGATTTGCGAGGTACCCCGGCGCAGGCATATCTCAAAAGCCGCGGCATTACCGGTGCTCCTGCTTCACAATTCAAATGGCGGCCGAATAAAAGTAACAGCGGCGGCAGCCTGGTTTGCATCGCCAGAGATAGTGCCGGTATCGTCAAGGCCGTTCAAAGTGTCTATCTTGATGCCAACGGCAAAAAAGCTAACTTTGCAGTCAAAAAAAGAACCAACGGCTTCCCGTCGGGCAACCCGTTAAAAATTAAAGGCGATCCGAACGGTCCCGTTTTGCTGACTGAGGGACCGGAAGACGCGCTGACGCTTGCCCAGACAACGCATTTTGAAGTCTGGTGCGCCATGGGGCTGAATTTTATCGGCAAAATCGAAGAACCGCAAGGCCGGACGCTGATAGTCGTCCGCGACAACGACGAGGAAGGCTCCAAGCCTGACGAAACCATGAACAAGATCCTGGCCTCGTTTTTGGACCGCGGCTTTAAAAATTTGATGTGCGCCCGCCCGCCGCGCTCAATCAAAGACAGCAACCAGCTTTTGCAGGAAATGGGCGCCGACGAAGTCGTCAAAATGATCAACAACGCCCAGCCGGTCATTGACGCGCGCCATGAGGAAATCGAACCCCCCGCCGAATATTATCAGAGCACACCGCCGGACTATCCGGAGCCGGAGGATTCCATATTTGCCCAACTGGCCTACCGCCCGCGCACCGATGTCGGCAATTCACAGCGCATCGTCGCCCGTTGGGGCAAAATTGTCAAATATGCGCCCGGAATGGGTTGGATTATCTATTCGCACGGATTTTGGGATAACAAGCACGCCGATCTGCGCGTCGTCAACATGGCCAAGCGCACCGCGCTCGATATTGCCAAAGAGGCCGACTATGTTGAAGAACACCAGAAATCCGGCATCAAGAACTGGTGCAAGAAAAGCCAGGAAGGCGGCCGCATCAACTACGCGCTCAAGCTGGCGCAGCCGGACTTATACATTGACATTGACCGGCTGGACGCCGACCGGCTTTATTTCAACTGCGCCAACGGCACCGTAGACCTGACCACCGGCAAACTGATGAAGCATTGCCCGGATTTCTACTGCACCAAGCAATCAAGCGTCGAATTTAACCCGCGTGCCAAATGTCCGGCCTGGCAGAAGTTCCTGCGCGAAATTCTGTGCGAAGACGACGAAATGATCAGCTTTGTCCAGCGCGCCATCGGCTACAGCCTGACCGGCGACACCCGTGAGCAATGTATGTTTGTTTTGCACGGCAAAGGCTCAAACGGCAAATCAACCTTTCTCGACACCATCCAGGCGCTGATGTGCGGCTACCATGTCAAGACCAAGGCCGACGCCTTTATGGAAACCGGCAAGGTCACCGACGCCAACCCGTTTTTGGCCATGCTGCGCTCGGCACGATTTGTGACCGCGTCCGAAACCAAGGCCGACCGGGCGCTGGACGAAAGTTTGATCAAAGAGGCCACCGGCGACAGCACCATCACCGCCCGCAATCTGCATCAGAACCCGTTCCAGTTCAGCCCTCAGTTCAAATTGTGGCTGGCAACCAACCACAAGCCGGAAATCCGCGGCACCGACGACGGCATTTGGCGCCGTCTGCTCCTGATACCGTTTGCCGCCCAGTTTTATGACAAATCAGATCCTGACGCGCCGGTTAACGGACCGTTTAAAGACAAACTGCTGATCACCCGCTTAAAAAGCGAGCTCCCCGGAATTCTGGCCTGGGCAGTGCGCGGCTGCCTCGACTGGCAGAAACAGGGGCTTAACCCGCCGGATGCCGTCCGTGAGGCAACCCAGGAATACCGTTCCGAGATGGACGTGCTTGGCAGCTACCTGGAAGAAAACACCATAAAATCGGCCGGCAATACTATATCTTGTGCCAGCCTTTACGAAAACTACAAGAAGTGGTGTCAGGACAACGGACACAGCCCCTACAGCAAAAACAAATTCGGCCGCCGGCTTTATGAGCGTCACATAACCAAAGGCACCACGCCGCGCGGCGAAAAAGCCTATGTCGGTGTCAAACTGCGTCAGGAAGAAACCTGGGCGGAATTCAACAGGGGGTGGTGATGATGATGCGCATATACGTTTCCGGCTCGCAGTATCTGGCCACGGAGGTTGACGAAAAAGAGGCGCATCGGATTATGTCGGCTTATGACAACCGCGAAACAGACCGCATCACCGTCAAGCAGGACGGCGAAATCTGGAACCTGGCCAAAGCTCATATTGTAGCCATCGCTTTTGAACAAAAACCGGTCATGCCGGCCAAGGTAACATTAAACTAAGGAGGGATATATGGCTCAGACGATTAAACAGAGATGCGACGCCATCGGCATATCTTTGCCGACTTATTATTTAAGGCTTAAAAACGGCATGACGCCTGAAGAAGCTTTGTCCACGCCGAACAAGCGCCGCGCCTCAAAATTGAAACCAACGCCGAAACCGGTGCCTGCGCCGATGCCTGAACCTGAGGACCAGGAGCCGCGCGCGCCGCTGATGATCGGTGCATCCTGCGTTTTTGAAAGTGACTACCAAAGCCGCCGGCGCAAATTCAACCAAAACCGCACCAAACAATCTACCAAAGCCGCCGGAGCTACGCCTCTTGAGCGTCAGGAAAAGCCGCAATCCCGCAGTTATGCTGAAGAATTAGGCAGCCGTTACCGTATAACTCCAAATAAGACCCCTCTGCCGGCGCTGGCTGCCTCGCCGGTTGAGGATAAAGAAACTGAAGAAGTCGACAACTTCGGACATGTTAATCTCAAACCACTGCGCTACGGGCCGAAACGTTATGGCGTGGCGAAAGAGCCGCGACCGGATCCGTGGAATGCGGCAGATGAAACCAAGTTTAACAATGCCTGCGGTGGTTATACGGCTGTTATTTTGAACCACGCCAAAGACGGCGAGTTCAAATATCAGATCTATTCGACCAAGAGCAGAAACAAACTCTACACCGACGATGTCGTCAGGTTTATCAACGCCATCATTAAAATTTGCGATCCGGAGGGAAAGACCCCGTTTCGCGTGATTGCGAGGTAGGACGTGGAATTAAACAAAATCATTAACGCCGACTGTCTTGATGTCATGCGCCAGATGCCGGACAAAAGTGTTGACCTGGTCCTGACTGACCCGCCGTATGGCATAGGTTCAAGGTTTAAGTCAAAATTCGGAATGCAGATTGAAAAGAAAAAATGGGAAGATTTCAGTTGGAATGACAAAATCCCCTCTAAAGAAGTTTTTGACGAAATTATGCGGGTTTCAAAAAATCAAATCATATTCGGCGGAAATTATTTCACGCAATATTTGAAGCCGACAAATGCGTGGCTGGTTTGGGACAAAATCGGGCAATATGACCTTAAAAACCCGTTTTCGGACTGCGAGCTGGCCTGGACAAGTTTTTCCTGCACCGTCAAAAAATACACTTTTGTCAATATGGGTTTTATTGCCGGAAAAGAAGAAAAAGGCAAAAGAATTCATCCAACGCAAAAACCTCTTCAGTTGTTTCAAGCCATTTTGTAGGATTTTTCAAAACCCGGCGACATCGTGTTTGACCCGTTTTCCGGCTCCGGAACCACCGCCGTCGCAGCCTACAAACTCGGCCGACAATTTATCTGCACCGAAAAAGATCAGGTGTACTGGCAAAAATCCTGCGCCAGACTGGCCGAGGAAACCAAACAATTACTTTTATTCGGGGGGGGTAAATGCAAATAGATTACGGAAAATCATACTTTGATGCCTTAAAGCGCTATGTGCGCCTGCAAAAGGAATTTGACGAATACCAGCGACGCAGCCGGATGCGCTTCGTCGCCATGATGGCCATCTGCTGGGGATCCTGCGTGGTGCATCTTATTATTTTTGTTTTGAATTTAATTTTTAACTGACGGAGGGAAACATGGATGATTTTGCAATAATTCGCGCCAAAATCGCTGAAAAAGCCAAAGAAAACAATCTGGAGCTGACCGACAAGGCTGATGCCGTGGCCAGAGCCAAAAGCCGGTTTTTCGGTGCCAAATACTGGATGAGGTGCCCCTGTGACCCTGGAAGTGACCGCGCTTGCATTTCCGGTCATTGCTGGGCAGATATCGCCAAAAACGGCGTTTGTCACTGCAACCTTTATCGGAGGGCAGCCTGATGGAAAAAAATCTTGTTTTGGGATATAGGGCTCTTTTTCTGGCGCTGTGGGTGCTGTTATGCCTCGGCTTTTGGGTCGCGGCGGGCATTACCGTTGTTTTGCTGGCTTTCCCTGTGGCGTGGTTTAGGCCTGTCAGCTATCCGCTCGGCAAAGCCCTGGAATATATCGGCGATAAAATTGAAGAATTCTTTTGGTAAGGAGTTTTTTATGAGCAACCAATACGAAATTGAACTTATTCACGCCGCCAATAAGGAATGTGACCGCCTGCAAGCCAAAATTGACGAGCTGGATAAAAAGAACAAAGCTCAAGCCTGCCAGCTTGGCAATCAGAGATACCGCATCCATAACCAGCGCCACGAAATAAGCAACCGGCTGAAGGAAAACAAAAGGCTCCGAGCATTATTGGAAGAGTGCTGGTATAGGATTCCGCAAATTCCGATAAACCTCAAACTTTTGGAAAAAATACAGGAAACGCTTGCCGTTGCTAAAATACAAGCTACCCCGGCAGCTGATATTAAGATACAAGAAAGCGAGGCACCTGATGAAACTTGTTGAAATTAAGGATATTCGCCCCGGTCAGATTTGGGAAGCACATCGCAACCAATTCCTAATATTGAGCCGGGGAAATAACATCATCGCCCCGGAATAATCCGGGGCTTTCTTTTAATCAGCGCGCCCGATGCAGAAAGAAGCATCCGCCAGAGATTTAAGCGCATCAATATGCACCTGAACCCCTGACAAGCCGCCCAGCGCAGAATTTACACGCCGTTCGTCATTGTCGGCGTCTTTCCATTCAAGGCCTTCCTTTGCGGCCTTGATACGTTCGTGTATATCTTTGAGAATAGCCTCCATTGCGGCAACATTCCCGGAAACAATCGTTAATTTAGTTTTGTTATCCATAACAGCATCCTTAAAATATGTCCATACAGTTGATCGATAATATTTAACCTTGTTTAATATCGGTTTTACCTGAGATAAACCTGATTTTTAAGAAGATAACCTCCTATTTATATGTTCATTGACGCTCTTGTCGGGCGTAAAGTCAAGTCATTTTTGCGTCATTTTTGACTTTTTACATTTTTTTAATTTACCGATTTGACCGATTTGACCGATTTTTTAACTTTATTTTTCAAAATCACGTTATGCAAAAAGTATAAAAATACTGTAAGTTTTTGAATTTGCGAAATTTTACCATTTTAACCAATTTAACCTATTTTTTCGGTTTTTTCAGTATTATTTTTTTGAAATTATAGCGAAAAACCCAAAAAGACGGAAAAACGGTAAAATCGGTAAAATAGAGCAAAAGTCAAGAAAAATAAAATTTATTGACTTTTTAAGTCAAAAAATACTATCATTTGAGAAAAGGAGGCCGGATGACTGACGTCAAATTAAAAGATTTGGAATACTATCTCGACGACATCGCCGAGAAACAACTGCCTTTTGCCTGCGCCATGGCTTTAACCCGAACATCCGCCAAAATCGGCGATGATTTGGCCAAAAAAGCAGCTCACCAATTCCACACCTTAACACCATTCTCGCGCACTCACCGCACAGCGCGCATCGGTGCAGCTCCGTCTCCTGGAAGTTCGTTTGCCACGTTGCCGGCAGATAAAAATCACGGCATCAACCGCATGCAGGCTGTTCTCGGCAACCAGCACTGGGGTATTGCTGAACAAATCGCGGATGGACAGACGGTCAGACGTCCGTTAACAAGCAAATATTTGTGGGTGCCGCTGCAGGGGCGTAAGCGCAATTTTGGCCCGCAAAAAGCGCTCAAACAACGCGGCGTATTTGTCGTCAATACAAAAAAGGGCACCTATATCATGCAACGCAAGGGCAAGGGCAAGGCACTCAAGCCTTTATTTTTGAGGCGCAAACAACAAATGATCACACCGAGGTTCAACATGCATAAAATCGTTGAGAAAAGAGCTCAGCGCTATATGGATGTGTTCTTTATTCGGGCAATGGACCAGGCTTTGAGGACGGCGAGATGATGTCCGGAAAGCCAATGCCCGCCATCAATAGGTTCTTCCTAAACCCCACAAGCCGCGGGTCAGCGCGCGGCGCGGCTTATAGCTAAGTTTGAAAAATAAAAAACGAGTTGCGAAAATGACAGAGATTGACCAAAACGAAATTGTTGAAAAATTAAAAACCATGAAGCTCGAACTCGTGGAGCTCAGCCGTTTAGTGCCGGATCCGCTCAACACCAAAAATCACCCGGATGAGCAAATTGAGAAAATTGCGCAATCTATGAAAAAGCGGTGGACAAACCCGATTCTGGTTGATGACGACATGATGATTGTTGCCGGCCACGGACGACGGCTCGCGGCGCTCAAACTGGGAATTGAAAAAGTCCCGGTCATCGTTTTGCATAATTTAACCGAGGCCGAGCGCATACAGTATCAGATTTTTGACAACAAATCGGCCGAAATGGCGGAATGGAACTGGGAAAACCTGCAGGCGCAAATGGATCGGCTTTTGGAGCTTGGTGCCGATATCGAGGAAACCGGTTGGTCTCTTGACGAACTCAATGAAACCCTTGACGACCTTGAGGAAACGCCAAAAACCATTGATATTGAAAAGCTCGACAACGCCCCGCCTTTGTCCGAAACGGTCAAAAGCCGTCGCGGCGATATATGGATTTGCGGTCAGCACCGTGTCATGTGCGGCGACAGCACCAGCGAGGCGGATGTCGACAGTCTGATGGAAGGAACACTGGCCGACCTTGTGTTTACGGATCCGCCGTATGGTGTCAGCTATAAAGGCACAAACAACCCGAACGGCCGCGAATGGCAAATCATCAAAAACGACCAGCTACGGGGTGATCAGCTTTTTCTATTCCTGCTTGAGGCTTTCAAAAACATCAAGCGATATTTGCGGAAAAGCCGCGCATTTTATATTTGGTACGCCAACACCAACCACGTCCATTTTGAAACAGCCATCCGCGGTGTTGAGCTTAGACCCAAGCAGGTCATCATCTGGGATAAAGGTATGGTGCTCGGGCATTCAGACTATCACTGGGCATACGAGCCTTGTTTCTATGGATGTCACGAGGGCGAGAATTGCCGGTGGTTCGGCGACCGTACGCAAAAAACTCTATGGAGCTCTGCGGATCATGACCTTGACGACTGGCCGCGCGAGCGCCTGGTCGAGCTTGTCCAGAAGTTGAAATCCGGCTCCGAGATCTGGGCAATCCGGCGCGACGCCGCCTCAAGCTATGTCCATCCGACACAAAAGCCTGTAGAACTTGCCCAGCGCGCAATGGTTAACAGTTCAAACCGCGGCGAAATCGTGCTCGACCTCTTTGGCGGTTCCGGCTCAACCATGATTGCGGCCGAAAATATGGGGCGCAAATCCCGGCTGATGGAAATTGATCCGCGCTATTGCGACGTCATCATCCGGCGCTGGCAGGAACTCTTCGGCGGAACGGCCAAGCGCGAGAAAGACGGAGCGGCGTTTGACGATGCCGAGGAGTATCCGTATGTCGGTATTGAGTAAAAGTGACTTTGCCCGCAAGATTGACCGGTCGCATCAGTATGTTTCGAGCCTGATTAAAAAAGGCCTGATTGTCCTGACCAGACAGGACGGTCGCGAAATGGTCGAGGTTGAGGCATCGCTGGCCAAAATTGCCGCCCATGCGGATCCGGCCAACAATCCGGCAACGACAATGCCAAGGGCGGACGGACGCCGCAAGACATCCGTCGGCATGGCGCTCCGCCAGTCCGGGACGACGCAGAGCGCAGATGTCGAAGGCATATCGGCGCAATCCAGCAGCACGACACAATACCAGAAAAGCCGCGCCGTCAAGGAAAGCTACACCGCCCGCCTGCGCAAAATTGAGTTTGAGAAAGAGATGGGCGCGATTGTCAACAAAGAGGGTGTGGAAAAAGCGGCCTTCGGCGTATCAAGGATCCTGCGCGAAAAGCTCAAAGCGGTACCGAACCGGCTGGCGCCCAAAGTTACGGTTGTAACGGATCAGAAAGAGAATTTTATTATTTTAACGGAGGAAATGGAAGGTGTCATCAGGGAAATCCAGGCAGCCATCGCCGAAATCATCAATACCTGATTTCGCGCCGGAGGACTTTTTCATTCCGGATTTGCCGGAAAGCGACGAAGAACCCGATCGGACAGATTACGAAGGCAGATTGAAAAAGATTGAGCTGGACAGAGCTGAAGGCCGCTTGCTGGACAAAAACGCGCAAAAAAAAACGGTTTTGACCTTGGTCGTCTGCTCCGCGACAAACTGGCGGGGCTACCGTCAAAACTCGCCGCGCGGGTGTCGGCCGAAACCGACGTTAAGAAAAATGAGAGGTTAATACGGAATGAATGCAACAGATGCGGTCGAGAGATACTCAGACGAATGGCTGATATTGGAAGGCGTTAGGTGCTTTTGCGAAGGCTTCCTAAAAGGTTTGGAGCTACCGCCGCGCCAGACGATTTCCGAGTGGGCGGACGCCAACCGCAAGCTGAGTTCCGAGAGTTCCGCTGAGCCCGGGGACTGGAATACCAGCCGCGCCGAATATCAGCGCGGTATTATGGACGCCATATCAGACATCAATGTGTCTGAGGTGACGATTGTCGCCTCGTCTCAGGTCGGCAAAACCGAAATCATCAACAACGCCATAGGCTACTACATCGACAAAGACCCTTGCCCGATCCTCCTGATGCAGCCGACTGAAAACGTCGCCAAGAGCTGGTCAACCGACCGTCTGATGCCGATGCTCCGCGACACGCCGTGTCTGCAGGGCAAGGTCTCGGACAGCAAAGACAGCGGCAACACCGTCTTGCACAAGTCGTTCCCCGGCGGGCACATCACCATGGTCGGCGCCAATTCGGCCGCCGAGCTGGCCAGCCGCCCGATCCGCGTTGTCATGATGGACGAAGTCGACCGTTATCCGTTGTCGGCCGGCAAAGAGGGTGACCCGGTCAAGCTGGCCATAAAAAGAACAACCACGTTTTGGAACCGCAAAATCGTCAAATGCTCCACGCCGACCATTGCCGGCATGAGCAAAATAGACGCATCATTCCAGCAATCGGACATGCGCTTTTTTTTGGTGCCGTGCCCGCATTGCGGTAAATATCAGCGGATTGAGTGGGCAAACGTCAAGTGGGAAAAAAAAGAAACAAATGAGGAAAGCGCCAAAACGGCCGTGTATGCCTGCCCGCATTGCGGCGCCTGCTGGAATGATGTCGAGCGTTGGCACGCCGTCGGCCTCGGGCGCTGGGAGGCAACCATGCCGTTTAACGGACACGCGGGATTTTCGCTCTGGGAGGGGTATTCGCCCTGGGTGCCGCTCAAGGAAATAGTCAAATCTTTTCTTGACGCCAAGGACGATCCGGAGGCATTAAAAACATTCATCAACACCTCGCTCGGTCAGGTGTGGGAAGACAAAGGCGAGCGCGTCGACGAAACCAGACTGATCAACCGGCGCGAGGATTACACGACAGCGCCGCCGGAGGTTGTTGTCATCACGGCCGGCGTTGACGTCCAGGATGACCGTCTGGAGGTTGAGCGCCTCGGCTGGACGGTCAACAACCAGAGCTACGGCCTCGGCAAGGTTGTGTTGCTCGGCGATCCTGCGGCTGCACGCATCTGGGAAGAGCTCGACGACCTCTTGCAAACACCAATCCCCCACGCCTTGACCGGCGAAATGGAAATCTCGGCCTGTTGCATCGACAGCGGCTATTTAACCCAGCAGGTCGGTAAGTTTTGTCAGGAACGTTGGAACCGGCGCGTCTGGGCGATTAAAGGCATGCCAGGCGAAGGCCGCCCGATTCTCAAACGCGCTCCGGGAAAAATTAAAAAGCTCAATCTGGAGTTTTTTCTGGTCGGCACCGATACGGTCAAAGACGTGGTTTATTCGCGGCTTAAGATTGACGATCCGGCAGCCCCCGGATATTGCCATTTTAACATGAGTTACGACGAAAACCACTTTATTCAGCTGACAGCCGAGGAAGCCAAAACCTCTTATGTCAAAGGACGCAAGCTCCGTTATTACGCCCTGCGTCCGGGACGCAAACGCAACGAGGCGCTGGACATATTCGGCTATGCCCTGGCAGCGTTGGAAGGGCTCAAACTTTCAGGGCTGAACATGCGGCGGCGCTGGGAAAAGATGCTCGCGCGGCAGGAATACGCCGAAAAAGTCCGCGAAATGGTAGAACGCAATCCCGAAGTGGTTGTTGAAAATATCCCTAAGCCGGATATTTTAAGGCCGCGCCGCCGTAGGCGCCTGGTCGGCAGATTTGCCTGATGCCTTTTTACTTCCAAGGGAAGAAAAAGTTATTTTGGCGGATATGCCCGCGCGCGCCATAATTGCCATACGCAACCGAAAGCGAATTGTCCGCAGTACGACAGCGGGAACCGCAATCCGAGGAAATGTCCCAGGAGCCTCCCGCCAGAAGCACCATACAGGCCGCCTCTTTTGCGTGTTCGCAAAAGATCCCTTTGGCACGGATCAACCCGCGCGCGCCAGTATAGACAGACGTGTCCGAAAGCGAACCCCACGCAAAGCGACTGCGGGAACCGCAGTACGAGGATCTGTCCCAGGCGCCCCCTGCCAGAAGTTTGCACAATTTGAAAAAGTCAAAAACAATGACTTTTTTATACTTTTTGTTGACTATTTTATACTTTGATGCTACGATAAAGTATAATTTTGACGGAAAGGACAGGGTTATGACTGAAAAAGAATTTGAAGAAACCAAAAAACAGGTGTTGTCGGCGGCGGCATTTCTTGCCATCATCGGCGGGGCGGTTTTATACGGGTATGACATCATCAGCGCCGGCTGGACAATCCCGGTTATTATGTTGCTCTATGCCATCATCGGCGGTGGTTTTTACCACGTCATTGAACAAAAACGCGACACGGACGATGATTTCGATCTTCCGGGCTTTGGCGAGCCGGTGTGGCAATCCGACAAAGGCGTTCCGATAAACTTTTCCTACACCGACGCCTCCGGAAAGAAGACCAAACGCCGCATCGCTTTGCACAAAATATTCAAAGACAGCAAAACCCGCTTTTATTTTCAAGGCTATTGCCAGTTGCGCAAGGCTGAGCGCACGTTCGTCAGCGACAAAATAAAAGATCTGCACGACGACAACGGCGAACTCATTGACCTGCCGCAATTTATCAACGGCCTGACGGGTTATGACGCCTTTGGAAGTGCCGAAGTTCGTGCCGTTAAAGATAAGAATAAAGAAAAATAAAATTCTGCCGTTTTGTTTAATTATTTTTTAACGATTATGTGCTTTACTGCATCATGAGCTCAAAACTCAGTATATAGCGGAAAGACCGCCCCGTAAGATTAGCGGATTTTTTTATGACGATTTGTCAATGTCGGGAGTGCGAGGAAATATCAGAATAACTCCGCGCGACTATATACGCGTTTTGAGCTCCCGACACCTCCACGGTTTGGAGGCAACCTCTCAAAAAAGGTATATAGACAATGAAATCGCTTTTTTATTCTTTCGCCGCGGCGTTTCTCATGACGACCGCCGCCATTTTTACAATCCACAACTACAATCAATATGCCGCGTCTTTTGACCGCGTTAAACAGGGGCTTGAGTTAAACCGCGCCTATGCCGAATATTTGCCGGTTCTGCAGGCGCAAATTAACGCCTCGACCGGATCTTATTAAAGGTGTCGATTTCGATGCCTTTTCACCTCCAAGGTGGAAAGGTCCATTTGGCAGGCTCCGCCCGCGCGCGCCAACAAAGACATACGCCGCCGAAAGCGGATCAGACGCAGCGCGATAACGGGAACCGCAGTGCGAGGAATCGTCCCAGTCGCCCCCTGCCAGAAGCACCATGCAGGAAAGCACTTTTTATAAAAGAAAGTCCCAGATGTTTGCAACCATCTGGGACTTCCCTGCCTTCCTGACCGTTGTACACCGGTTCGGTCGGCGCTTGCTTCATGTTTGGTTATAGACCGGACCGGCGGGACTCGAACCCACGACCTGAACTGCTCGGTTCATTTGCTTGCAAGCAACACTCTATCCACTGAGCTACGGTCCGATAATTGGAGTTTGATATCGCACAAACTCTGTGTAAAAGCGGAAAGTTTAACCTGCAAAGCATTTTACTTTCAATTTTATCGACGTCTTGCGCCGGGTTTGGTCGGATCGGCTGGATTTGAACCAACGGCATCTTGCTCCCAAAGCAAGCGTTCTGCCAGACTGAACTACAATCCGATGGAAAGCAAGAGCCTCGCGACCCTTGCTCGTTTCACTGACGCGGAAAATTCAAAAAAAGCACGGAAGGTTTCGGTCGCAATGAACCATGATTTTTACACCTACAACGCCACTCCTTTCGGAGTCCCATTCCGGCAGATCCGGAAGGCTGGTTGCGCGGGATGGACTTGCACCATCGGCCTCTTGGGTATGAGCCAAGCGAGCTGCTCCTGCTCCACCGCGCCATAGTATATTTTGACGTTATTTTAACAGTCGGCAAAGTTAAAAGTCAAGCGTTTAAAAATTTTTTTTGAACATTTAAGTATGAAATGACTAAAATAGTTTAAGAAAGTTAAACGCGAGGCAATCATGACCAACAACACCCTGACCGAAGAAGAAAAAGCCGAGCTTCAGGCGCGGCGCAAAAAGCTCATCAACGCCTATACCAGCGGCACGGCGTCCATCAGCCACAACGGCAAAACCGTCACTTTCCGTAGTATGACCGACATTAAAGCCGCCATTGATGCCATTGACGCCGAACTCGGCACCAAACGCAAAACCCGCATTATCAAAACCTACTCGAACCGGGGGCTTGCATGAAATTAATCAGAAAAATCAAACGCTATTTCAATGATCCGACCTTTTCCGCCAACGGCCGCGGCCGGATGCGCCGCTGGGTGGCCTCCTCCAGCGGGCCGAATACCACAATCGTTTATTCTTTATCGGAGCTTCGCAGCAAAAGCCGCGATTTGACCCGCAATTTTGCCTATATGAACGGCGCTTATGAAACCGTGTCAAGCAATATCGTCGGTCCGGGCATCAATGTCTTGCCCCGGCATGATGATTGCGCTTTTTGCGACCGTATCATTCAGCTTTGGGATGAATGGCAAAACGATTGCGACATATCCGGCACCAACAACCTGCAGAGCCTGATTGCCCTGGCCGTCCGCGAAAGATTTGAGGCCGGCGAGGTCTTTTTGCGCTTTATTCCTGTTGACGATGGCGTTGTTCCGCTCAAGCTCCAGCTTATCGAGGCCGAGCAGTGCAAACTTGACGAATGCCATGCCAACGCCGACGGCTCGCAGACCATCGGCGGGGTCACCATAGACGCCAAAGGCCGCGTGACCAAATATATGTTCTACAAACAGCACCCGGGCGAAAGCGTCGTTGCCGGAAACTACCTCGAAACGGTTGAAATCCCCGCCTCGGAAATCTGCCATTACTTCAAACAGCTTTGGGTCGGACAGGTTCACGGCGTGCCGGAGGCCTTTGCCGCTCTCCTGAAAGCTCGCGAAATGCTTGAGTATGACGAGGCCGAGCTTAACAAAAAGAAAATCGCCGCCATGATGATGGCTTTTGTCACTACGGAGGCGCCGGATGGTGTGCTTAATTCCGACCCGGAAGACACAGATGCCGATCCCGGCGAAGCCGTTGCCCAAATCACCACCGGCACCATCACCACGCTTGCACCGGGCGAGGATATCAAATTCAACCCGCCGGCCGAAAGCGGCAGCTCCTATGAGCCGTTTGTGCAACAGAACCTGCGTGCCATTGCCAATGCCGTCCAGTTGACGTATGAGGAATTCTCAAACGATATGTCAAAAGCCAACTTTTCAAGTATCCGTGCCGGGCTGAACATCACCCAGCGCAAACACCGGCAAGAGCAAAACCGCCTCATTCACCAAATGCTACGCCGCATCTGGCAGGAATTTGTCAAATGCGCCATCATTTCCGGCGCCATAGAGGCCGATTTGCGGCTGTATAACGAAGACCCGGCTTATTATCACCGCGCCAGGTTCCAACCGGCAGGCTGGCCTTATGTCAACCCGCAGCAGGAAGTCGCGGCGCAAAAAGAAAAAGTGCTGTGCGGCTTTGCCTCGCGGTCGCAAATCGTTGCCGAAAACGGTTTTGACGCCGGCGAAATAGACGCTCAGATAGCGCTGGACAATGCCCGCGCCGCCAAACTTGGCCTCAAGTTCACTACAGATACCCAGGCCGCGCCGGCAAACTCCAATCCAAACCAGGCAATAGATGGAAATCAAGAAAATTAAAAAATTTTTTGAACATTTATATTGCCGGAGCTTATATTGAAAATAGAAAGTCAAAAAAGACTAAAAAAGTTCAAAGGATACGTTTATGAGCCAAAAAACTGTAAAAATTCCAAGCATGACCCGCGTTCTGGACATTGCTCCGGAAAGTATCGATGAGGAAAACCGCACGGTTGAAGTCATCTGGACAACCGGCGCCCGCGCCAGACAATGGAGCTGGGAGCTCGGCGGATTTACCGAGGAATTGGAAATCAGCGAAAAGGCTGTCAATATGGAGCGTCTGGCCTCGGGCAACGCACCGTTTTTGAACATGCACGACGGCTGGAGCCTATCCGCCATCCTGGGTGTTGTTGAAAGCGCCTGGATTGTCGAGGGCAAGGAAGGCCGCGCCATTATCCGCTTTGCCAAAGACGACGAAAACGTCGACAAGGTCTGGAATTTAATCAAACAACGCATTATTCGCAACATCTCGGTCGGCTACACGGTCGAGGAATACGAAAAATATGAAGAAAACGGCGAAATCATCTATCGCGCCGTCAAATGGACACCTCTGGAGCTGAGTGCTGTGACAGTTCCGGCGGACGCAAACGCCACCATCCGCGCCAAAGAGCCGCGTTTTGGCGATTGCCTTATCACAACTCGCAGCTTAACCAAGGAGAAAATCATGAAAGAAAGATCCGCCCGCGAAAACGAAGAAGACATCGACATCAATGCCGATGCTGAAAAAAACGCTCGCATTGACGAAGAAGGTCAGGATCCTGAAAAAGATGATGTTCCCGCCGAGCGAGAAGGAAACGAAGAAACCCCCAAAAAAGACGAGGAAACCGGATCCGATCCGGCAGCTCGTTCCGCAAAAGCCAGCGTTTCCCGCCGTGATTTCATCTACGGACTTTGCGAGGCGGCCGGATTATCCATCACTCAGGCTCGTCGCTTTGACGAATCAAAAAAGACCGTGTCTGAGGTCAGATCCGAAATTTTGAAAATGAAAAGCTCCGAGTTTGAAAATATCAGCAACGCTCGGAACGTTTCCGCAAAGTCAACCAAAACCTTGTCGCAGCGCGCTGCCGAGGTTTATTGCA
Source organism: Alphaproteobacteria bacterium (assembly GCA_017480995.1). Taxonomy (GTDB): domain Bacteria; phylum Pseudomonadota; class Alphaproteobacteria; order RF32; family CAG-239; genus CAZU01. Next base: position 21,057 of record JAFUQJ010000051.1, on the reverse strand, counting down.
AAAAGGAATAAGCCATGAGCGAAATCTTGAAAGAAGGCAAATACATCCACGACATTGTCAAGTGGGAAGCCAATGACGAATATTCCCGCGAGGTGGTAACCATCGCCTCCGGCAACGGCAAACTCGAAGCCGGTACCGTTCTGGAGGTGAGCGCCTCCACCGGTAAATACAGCAAATTGTCCTACACCGCAAAGGTAGAAGAAACACCGGCGTCTGTCGGCACTCCGGCCGCTGTTTTGCTCCAGGACGCAGACGCAACCTCCGCCGATCAGACGGCTGTTGTGGTTGTGCGCTCTGCCATTGTCGTCGACACTCAGCTGGTCTGGCCGACTGACATTGACGAAGACAGCAAGGCTGCCGCCGCTGCTGATCTGACCAGCTTGGGAATTGTTATCAGAAAAGGAGTTTAACCCATGCCCGCATTAGATGTGTTCAAAGGCTCGGCTTTTTCCGTTCAGGAAATGACCAAAGCCATCAATATCATCCCTACGCAGTACGGACTGATCAATCAGCTCGGACTGTTTAAGGAAAGAGGCGTGACAACGACTTCCGTCGCGGTTGAAAGAAAGAACGGCACTCTGAACATCTTGAGCGCCACCGAACGCGGCGGCCCGGGCACGCAAAACGTATCCGGCACGCGCGAAATGATCCAGCTTGCCATTCCGAACTTTACGCACAATGACCAGATTTTGGCTGATTCCGTTCAGAATGTGCGCAAATTCGACACCGAAAGCGATCTTGAAAGCGTTCAGGACGTTGTCAATGACAAACTGGCCGAAATGAAAGCCAAACATGAAATCACCTTGGAATATATGCGCTGTGGCGCCCTCCAGGGTTTGGTAAAAGACGGCGACGGCACCGTTTTGTGCAATCTGTTTGACAGTTTCGGCGTTACACAGAAGTCTTTTGACTTCAAAACCTCTACCGCGACGACCGCAATTCCGACCGTTTTGCGCAACGTCAAACGTTATCTTGAGCAGAACCTTAAAGGCGAGGTCATGTCCAACGTCTTGTGTTTGTGCTCCGGCAACTTCTTTGAGGCTTTGGTCAACCACGATAGCCTGAAAGAGGCATACAACGCCTATCAAGGCAGAACGCCGTATCGTGATGATATGCGTCAGGACTTCGTATTCAACGGCATCCGCTTTATTGAATACGAGGCTTTTGCCAGCAACAGTAAAGGACAGAGCCTGCGCTTTATCCCGGATAATCAGGCAATCTTCATCCCGCAGGGAACCATTAACACGTTCGAAACCGTATTCGCTCCGGCGGATTACATCGAAACGGTTAACACCAAGGGCGTTGCCTATTATGCCAAACAGCAGATCCTCGACTTTGACAGAGGTGTGGCGGTTCAGACCCAGTCCAACCCACTGACCATCTGTAAACGTCCTGATTTGCTGGTTAAAGCAACTCTGTCTTAAAAAACAACCTGCGAAAGGCGGGAGCCTGAAACTTCCGCCTTTTTGGAAAAAACAATGGCTGAATTCAACGACGACATCGACCTTTGCATGGATCACTGCCTGGATTATTTCGGGGATCCGGTTGTGTTTATGCCGCAAACCGGCGGCAAATACAATATGACCGGTATTCTGGACGAAAACGTGTCAACCATTGATACATCAGGCGAAATTCCGATTGAAACGCCGATGCCTGTCTTGAGCGTCAAGCTCTCTGACTTTGACCGTCTGGGCATTCCCCGCCCGGTTCAGGGCGACAATTTTGTCGTCAAAGGCAAAATCTATGAAGTCACCCGCGATCCTGAAGATGGCTGGAGCGAAAGCCGCATCACCCTGTTTTGTGGAGGCGATTATGTTGGCTAGACAAGAGATAAGGGAATATGTCGTCCAGAGATTGCGTCAGGATACCGCAGTCAAAGGTCTTGTTGGCGCCAAAATTTATGACAGCAAGGTCACGCCTTTTGTCGGCAAGGAACTGCCCGGCATCAATGTCGTGACCAGAACGCAGAACGCCACCTCGCGCAGCATTAACATCGTGTCGTTTCAGTCAACGCTTGACTTAAGGGTCGAGATCTACGTGACGGAAATGACCGGATGGGCGGCCAAAGCCGATGCTATCGCCGAGGCTGTCGAAGAATGTCTGCTGTCTGATCCGGAGTTCACAAAAAGAATATCCGAGCTTGAAACCTATGATGTCGAATATTCTTTGTCCGACCAGGGTGCCAGACCGGCAGTCGTTGAAATTCTGTCATTTAAGCTCAGCTACTTCCAAACATACCAACCGACAATCACGGATGACCTCAATTCGGTTGATATCGATGTCGATGTCATCGACCCGATTGCCGACCCGCATCCGGGACCGGACGGCAGGATAGAATTCAAGGTAAAAGCCAATTTACAGGAGGATCAAAATGTTCGTTAAACCAAATCCGAATAAAAAAGTCGGCGGCCAAAAGCTCAAGGTTTTTGACCCGGCGCGTCGCGAGTTCCTGCCAGATGCCGGCCGCGATGTGCCCAAAACGCCGTACTGGCAGCGTCGTCTGAATGTCGGCGATGTTGTTCCCGCGGAGCCCGCCAAAGCTCCGGCCAAAACGGCAAAACCGGAAAAACCGGCCAACTCACCGGCTCCGGCCAAGAAAGCCGCGGCAAAAAAACAATCCGGCGCCAAAAAGAACAGCAAAGCCAAGTCTGAAGCCGCCAAAGCTCCGGAAAATTCCGCAACCGAAGAAAAAAAGGAGTAAAAAATGCCTATTTCATTCAACACCATTCCCAGCACGCTGCGCGTACCGCTCTTTTATGCGGAAATGGACAACAGCAAGGCCGGAACCTTCAGCGCCACCTATCGCGCTTTGTTGTGCGGGCAGATTTCCAACACTCTCTACGCCGATGTCGACAAACCTGTGCTGATTTCAAGCGCGGACCAGGCAAAAAGCAAATTCGGGCCCGGCTCCCAGCTGGCGCAGATGGTCGAGGGGTATTTTAGCAACAACACCTCGGTTGAGCTGTGGTGCCTGCCGGTTTCCGATCCGACTTCCGGCGTTGCCGCCACCGGCTCAATCAGCGTCACCGGAACCGCCACCGCCGCCGGCACAATCTCGCTTTATATCTATGACGAGCTTGTCCAGATCGGCGTTGACGAAAACGATGCCGCCGCCGATGTTGCCACCAACATTGCCGCCGCCGTCAATGCCGACAAAGATTTGCCGGTAACGGCCGAGGCCAGCGAAAGCACGGTGTCGGTAACCGCCAAACACAAAGGTGTCATCGGCAATGATATTAAAGTCGCGCTCAACTTGGGCGGCGATGCCAACGGCGAGGCTACACCGGCAGGCTTGACAATCAGTGTCAATGATTTGTCATCAGGTTCCGGCAATGTTGAGCTTGATGACGCCATTGCCAACCTCGGCGATGAGCAATATGACTTTGTTGTCTCGGGCTGGACCGTCAAATCGGTTCTGGATGCCTTCTCGGCGTATATGAACGACAAAACCGGCAACTGGTCATATTTAAAACAGCTCTACGGCCATGTCTGGGCGGCCTATCGCGGCACGTTGTCCGAATGTCAGACTTTCGGCTCCGACTACAATGATCAGCACCTGTCGGTTCTCGGCATTGACAATACGCATTCGCCGATCTGGAAAGTTGCCGCTGCCTGGGCCGGCGCTTCCGCAACGTCCATTGCCGCCGATCCGGCGCGTCCGTTGCAGACCTTGACGCTTGAAGGCATTTCTGCGCCGGACATCACCAGCCGCTTCACGGTAACCGAGCGCGAAACTTTGCTCAAAAACGGCATCTCGACCTATAACGTCAACGCCGGCAAGGTTCAAATCGACCGCGTCATCACCACCTATCAGACCAACGCCTACGGCCAGGCCGACAACTCTTATTTGAGTGTCGAAACAATGTACACCTCGGCCTACATTCTGCGTTATCTGCGCAGCATCATCACCTCAAAGTACGGCCGTCACAAACTTGCCAACGACGGAACCCGCTTCTCCGACGGGCAGGCCATCGTCACGCCGAACGTTATCCGCGCCGAGCTCATCACCGCCTACGAGGCTCTTGAGTTTCAGGGTCTGGTCGAGGACGTCGAGGCGTTCAAGGCAAATCTGATTGTTGAGCGCAACGCCAACGACCGCAACCGCATTGATGTTCTGTTCACACCTGACTACGTCAACCAGCTGAACATCTTTGCCCTGATCAACCAATTCCGTTTGTAAAGGAGGCCACAAATGAAAGCAGTAGGCGGAACAGCTTATATTAAAATTGACGGCGAAAGCCTGACGCTGGCAGGATCCTGGAGCGTCTCGCCGACCAAAAACGTCAAAACCGGCGTTGCCGGCTTGAGCGGTCCGGCAGGCTATACCAAAGCGCCGCGCATTCCGTTCATGGAAGGCAGTATCATCGACGACGGTTCCAAGGAGCTGATTAAAAAACTTGAAGACAAAGACAACGCGACCGTAACGCTGGAGCTGGTCAACGGCAAAAGCTATTACGGCTCCGAGATGTATTTGGCCGGCGAGCCGTCTCACGATTTGGCCACGGGCGAGATCTCAATCCGCCTTGAGGGCAAAGTCATCAACGAAATGTAACCGGAGGATGCGATGTCTGTAAAAATCGAATTATCAACGCCGGTTATGTCCGAGGGCGCCGAAATCAAATCTCTTGAGTTTCGCGAACCTATCGGCGAAGACATTGTTGCCTGCGGTTATCCGGTGCGGATTATCATGGGCAGTGCAACCGATCCCGACGTTGCCGTAGGCGAACAAAAATACGACGTTAACGTAACGGTTGCCACAAAACTCGCCGCCCGGCTGGCTAATGTGCCGCCGTCAACGATCAAGCGCCTGTCGCTTGCCGATTACCAGGCCGCAATCGGGGTTATTATCGGTTTTTTCGGCCAATCAGAGCCGGAGAAATAAGCTACAGCGAGATGATAGGCGATTTAATCTACGCCTATCACATCTCGCCGACCGAGCTCTTCGGCATGCGCATTGACAGAATAGAGTGGCTGTATGGCTTAATGTGCGAAACAAACAAGAGGTTCAATCCCAAAGGACAACAAAATGGCGAAGAATTTTAACATCTGGGCGAATTTCAAAATCAACGACCAAGCCACCAAAGCCCTCAAAAACATCGGGAAAGCCGGCGCGTCTTTGTCGCGTCAGCTTTCTTTTATCGGCAAAAACGCGGGAACGGTCATCGGCAACCTTGGCCGTCTGACCTCGCCGTTTATTGCTCTTGGCGGCGCCGCAACCGTTGCCGGCATGACGGCAATGGTTAAAAACACTGCCAACTACGGCGATCAGATAGCCAACATGGTCGAGCGCGTCGGCTGGGGGACGAAAGCCTTCCAGGAATATGCGCACGCCGCCCGCTTTTCCGATATGACCACCGAAGAATTTGCGTCAAACCTTGAAAAAATGACGCGAAACATGGGCATGCTCCGCGCCGGGACCGGCTCGCTCCTTTCGGGGCTGCAAAAGGTCTCCCCGGTTCTGGCCGAGCAGCTCAAAGCCACCAAAACCAACGAAGAAGCCTTCGAACTTATCATCAAGGCCATTCAGAAAGTGGATGACCAAACCAAAAAAGCCTATCTGGCCAATCTGGCGTTCGGCAAATCCGGTCTCAAAATGGTGCAACTGGCCAACCACGGTGCCGACGGTCTGGCGGAGCTGCGCAAACAAGCGCAGGAAATGGGCGTTGTGCTTGGCGAGGATGCCGTCAATAACTCAGCCAAGTTTATGGACGCCTTGGAGGAAAACAGCGAGGTCATCCGCGGGCTTTCCGGCGCTATCAGCTCCAAACTCCTGCCGGTTATCATCCCCATAATCCAGAGCTTCAACCGCTGGATTATGGCCAACCGCGATTTGATTGCCACCAAGGTCGACACCTTTGTCAAAAATTTTGCCAACTGGCTTAAACAGATAGATTTTAAGGCCGTCGGCAACACCATATCAAATATAATCAGCGTTTTCGGCGGGTTTATCGACGTCATCACTTCCAGCAAATGGGCTTTAATCGGATTTATCGCGCTTTTAAACGTCCAGACGATTACCGCGCTTGCCAACGTGGCGCTCGGAATTGGCAAACTTGCCATGATGATCCCGGGGCTCGGCTCTCTTTTGAAAATTTTAACCGCCGGGTTCTTAAAACTTGGCCTTGCCATTCTGACCACACCGGTCGGCTGGATTGCTCTGGGTATAGCCGCCGTTGTTGCCGCTTTTACGTTGCTGTGGAAAAAATGCGAGGGTTTCCGCAATTTTTGGATCGGCCTCTGGGATATCATCAAATCATCGTTCCAGGCCGTGGTCGATTTCATTGCCGGCGGCATTAAAGCAATTATGAACCCGATCGACACCCTTATGAAGGGAATAGACGCCATAAAAAGTGCCGGCGGCTGGATTGCCGACAAACTGGGCTTTGGCGGTGACGAACCCAAAAGCGAACCGGCGCCGCAGAGTATGCCGCAATCCTCGCCCATTCCGCAAACCCTGCCGCAGACTTATACGCCGTATCCTGCGCCGCAGTCGCGCTCAAAGTCGGAGGTTGTCGTCAAATTTGACAATATGCCGCGCGAGGCATCGGTTGAAAAAATAAGCCAGGAAGGTCAGGCCGACCTCGGCGTCGAATACGGCTACGCATACGGAGGCGCTTAATGGAATTCAGAAAAGCATCATTTCGCGGCGTGGAGTTTGAGGTTACGGGGCGCAGCTGGTCATCCGGCCGCCGCAATCAACTTCACGAATACCCGGACAAAGACACGCCATACGCCGAGGATTTGGGTAAAAAAGCCGAAAACTACCCGGTAACCGCCTTTGTTATCGGCGATGACTATGCCGCAAAGCGCGACGCTTTGCGCAAAGCCTGCCTGCAAAAAGGACCAGGGACGCTGGTCCACCCCGACTACGGCTCGGTCAGCGTGCTCTGCGATGCCATATCCGTCCGCGAAGAAGTGGACAAACAGGGCATGGCCGTTTTTGAACTGACGTTTGTCGAGGCCGGCGCCCAGGCCATACCGGAAACATCGATTGACATGTCGGATTCCGTTTTGTCGTCGGCCTCGGCGCTGACGGACGCCGCCCGCAACGGTTTTGTCTCCGGTTTCAGCCTGTCGCAGGGCGTTGCCGGACTGACCTCGCTTGTCGGCACCATTGCGGATGTCTGCACGTCGTCGCTCAACGCCATCGGCTCAGGGCTGGAATATGCCGAAGGGCTGCGCAGCGATTTAACCGGCGCCATGAACCAGGTTGTTGACGCCGTCGCCATGGCAAACGATCTCAAAAGCTCGGCCGAGAGCCTGTTAAACACGCCGGACGCTCTGGCCGCTCAGCTTGACACCGTTTTCTCGGTGGTTGCGTCCATGGCCGGAACCTCGCCCGATTCTTTTAACACCGTGCGCAATCTGACATCCCAGAGCAACGCCTCGGCAACGGCCAGCGTTTCCAACGACGACGCCAAGGCCGAAAAGCTCTGCATGCAAAAGATTGAGCAACTCACCAAGCAGGTCGTCGTTGCCAAAGAGGCCGAGATCATCACTCAAATTGAGTTTGACAACGCCGATGACGCCTCGTCGGTGCTGGAAAATTTTGTTGCCGACACTGAGGAAGTCGAGCTTTTTGAGGATATCGAGCCGTCCGACGAAATTATGCAGGCTTTGCGCACCACGCGCGAAAATGTCGTCGAATATGTGCGCGAGATTATTCTCGAACTCCCCAGAATGCGCACCATCCGCGTCCCCGAGCACATGCCGTCCCGCGTTTTGGCCTATGATTTATATGAGGATCTCGACCGCGCCGACGAAATCGTCAAAAAGAACAAAATACCCTATCCGGCTTTTGTCCCCGCGGGCAAAGACCTGAAAGTGCTGAGCGAATGAGCATTGAATTGAAAATCGGCGGGCAGATCTACAACGGCTGGAAATCGGCCAATGTGTCCCGTGCGCTCAACTGCATGGCCTCGTCCTTTGATTTGGTCGTCTCGGACCGCTTCATCGGCAGCAAGCAAAATATTCCGCTGAATGCCGAATGCCAGATTTTAATTGACGGCGTCCCGGCGGTTACCGGGTGGCTTGACGAGATAACGCCGTCTTACTCGGCAACGTCTCACGAAGTGACCTTTGCCGGACGCTCCAAAACCTGTGACCTGGTCGACTGCTCGGCCATTATTGACACCGGGCAGATTATCGGCGGCACCCCGAAAGAGATCATCGAGAAAGTCATTGCCCCGTTCGGCATCAAACTGGTGTTCAGCGCCGACCAGAGCTTGCCGCTTGTCTCGGATTTCCAGGTTGAGCCTGGCGAAACCGCCCAGTCGATCATCGAGAAAGTCTGCAAACAAACCGGCCTTGTTTATACCGACGACGCCAACGGTAATCTGGTGGTGCAGTCCATAGGTTCCGGCTTTTCCAGCGGCAGGCTGGTCCACCGTGTCAGCGACGGCTCCGGCAACAACATCTTGAGCGGCCGCGGCAAATACAGCAGCCGCAACATTTTCCGCGATTATTACGTCAAATCGCAAATGGCCGGTTCTGACGATTCCGGCGGCGAAGACATCACCGGCATTGAAGGCCACGCGGTCGACAGTGATGTCACCCGCTACCGCCCGCTGGTTTTAACCGGCGAAAACGCCATGGATGCCGCCACCGCGCAGACCCGCGCCGAGTGGGAGCGCTCCAACCGCCGCGCCAAAGGGCAGCCTTTTGAGTTCACCGTGCAAGGTTGGCGCAACGCCAACGGTCAGCTTTGGGCGCCGAACTCTTATGTCTCGGTCGAGGATGACTTCATCCGCGTTGTCGGCAAGCTCATCATCTCGGCCGTTAAATTATCAACCGGATCCGGCACGACGACCAGCCTTCAGCTGTCGCCGCCGGACGCTTTTATTCTATCATCCGCCGACCAGCCGATTAAAACATATCAGGGCTGGAAGGAACTGCGCGAGGGGGTATAAATGGACATTGCCGACCAGCTCAAACGTTTCATGAAACCGCTGACAACCCGCGTCCAGACAATGATTGTCCGCGGCGTCATCAAGCTTGTTAACGACAAAACCAAAATCCAGCAGATCCAGGCCTCACTTTTGGCCGGAGAGCTCAAAGACGGCATTGAACATTATCAGGAATACGGCTTGAGCACCAACCCACCGGCCGGAACCGAGGCGCTGGTGGTGTTCTGCGGCGGCTCTCGCAACAACGGCGTCATCGTTGCCACCGGTGACCGCAAATTCCGCCTCAAAGAGCTGCAGCCCGGCGAAGTGGCGCTATATACCGACGAGGGCGACGTCATCAAGCTCGCCCGCAACCGCAAAATCCAGGTTTCCACACTGCATTTGGAGGTCAACGCGGCCGAAAGCATCAGTTACAACACCAAAACATTTAATGTTAACGCTACGCAAAGCGCGACATTTACAACGCCGGCGCTTAATGCCTCCGACAATATCTCGGCCGGCGGCGAGGTTAATGACAAAACCGGCACGATGCAGTCCATGCGCGATATTTACAATAGCCATACACACCCAGGCGACAGCGGCGGCACAACCGGCACACCGTCAGCGTCAATGTAATTTTATTTTTTGACTTTTTGAGTTTCAAAACGGTAAATTAAAAGTATAAAAAAACTTTAATAGTATTAAAAAGTATGAAAGCGGATAAAAATGTCAGACATTGCCATTGAGTACAAAAGCCAGATTAAAGAATATGACATCAGCATCTTAAACGGCGACCTCAAAGAATGCGACGACCTGGATTCCGCCGTTATCATCAGTTTGTTCACCTGGGCCAGAGCCTCGGCCGGTGAGGTCGACGAAAACGCTCCGCGTTTCGGCTGGTTTGGCGACAAAATAGACGCCGACAACACCGACAGCACCGGCTCAAAACTTTACCTTTTGAAACGCAAAAAAATAACCAACCAGACCATTATGGATTCCCGCGAATATATTGAACAGGCGCTGCAATGGATGATTGAAGACGGCGTCGCGACTGAAATCAAAGTCGAGGTTGAGCGCAATGCGTCCGATGTCAACCGCGCCGACGCCCTTGTTCAGATTGTTCGCGGCGACCGCAGCCGCACCATGAAGTTCAACGACTTATGGTCTTTTTTATAAGGAGCCGAAATGTCAAATTTTGCCAAACCAAGCCTAAAAGAACTGCGCAACCGGGCAATCTCAAACATCAACACCTATCTGCAGGGGGCTGATGCTAACCTGCGGCGCCGTATTTTGAACATTTTTGCCACCATCTTTGCCGCCATGGGCGACGAAGTCCTGCGCCGGGTCGATTACCTGTTAAAACAACTGTTTATCCAGACCGCCGATGAGGAATACCTCATCAAGCACGGGCAAACCAAGCGTTTCCCGCGCAAGATGCCGTCCAAAGCCGAGGGACCGGCGTCCTTTCCGGCAACGGCCGGATCCGTTATCCCCGCCGGAACCAAAATCAAGCGCGCCGACAACGTGACCTACTCAACCAAGGCCGAGTGCACCGCCGGCGCTGACGGCACCGTAACCCTGGAACTCATCGCCGACAATGCCGGCAAAGACGGCAATGCCACCGCCGGAACGATTTTGTCGCTTGTTTCGCCCGTTGCCGGCGTCACCACGCAGGGCAGCGTCGGCAATCTGGGCATAACCGGCGGCGCCGATATCGAAGACATTGAAGATTATCGTGAACGCCTGCTTTTTTATGTGCAGAACCCGCCGACCGGTGGTTCAAAAACCGATTATGAAACCTGGGCGCGTGAAGTTTCCGGTGTTACGCGCGCCTGGTGCTATCCGATAGAATCCGGTCCCGGCACCGTCACCGTTCGCTTCATGATGGATGACAACTATGACGACGGCATTCCGCTTGCCGGCGACGTCCAGCGTGTCAAAAACCACATCGACGCCCTGCAGCCGGCCACCGCAACCGTCTATATCGAGGCGCCGATTGCCGATCCGCTCAACATCATCTTTGAAAGTCTCGACCCGATGACCACCGAGGCCAAAGCCGCCGTTGAAAGCAATTTAAAGAGCCTGGTGCAGTCAAGCTCGGTTATTCCGGGCGGCGAAATCAAGTTGTCAAAAATCCGCGCCGCCATCAGCAATGCCACCGGCAACGAGGATTTTGTCCTGTCCTCGCCGACGGCAGACATTGTCATGCCCAAAGGCCACATCACGGTGCTTGGCACCATAACCTACCCGGAAGTTGAGGATTTGTGATGGATCAGTCAGACTACAAAAAACTTTTTCAAAACCTGATGCCGAGCGGCCCGGCATGGAGCCGCAGCCCGAAGTCGGATATGTCCAAACTCGGCGACGCCGCCGCGGCATTTTTCTTCTATATCCACCAAAGAGTTGAGAAGGCCGCCCGCGAGATGTTCCCCGACACCTGCGAGGAAACGCTTGTCGACTGGGAGGCAATGCTGGAGCTCCCGGAGCCCTGCGAACACGGAAACCACGCCGAAGGTCAGACATTTTACGAGCGTGTCAACGCGGTGATTGCCAAAATCAACCGCAATATTTCGCCGACCAAGGAAAACTTTGCCAAACTGGCCAATTTCTTAGGCTACAACGTCAGCATTGTCACCACCCCGCCGTCTGTCTGCGGCATTGCCCGCTGCGGCGAAAACCTCGGCGGCGCAACCGAGGCCAATTATTACTGGATCACGATTGTGGACGGCGCGCGCCTGAGCTATGCGCGCTGCGGCACGGCTGTTTGCGGTGAAGTCCTTTGCCGCATTACCTGGGCGGAAGATCTGGAGTGCCTGCTTAACCGCATCAAGCCCGCCCACACCATCATCAAACTAAGTTACGCAACACCAAAGGAGTAAAAAATGAAATACACACCGCCTTTAAATTCCGAAGATCCAGACGCTATATACGTCAATGCGGACCCTGCCAACGGACAGGAAGGTTCAATCATTCCGGCCGGAGCTCTTGAAAATCCGCAACGTGAAATCGTCGCGGCCATCACCAAACTGGGCATGACGCCGGCAGAGGCCAACAATCAGCTCGGCACCGCTTTGTTTGAGGCCGCCACCATTTCCGACTTTTGCGCAGAGGCCTCGTCATCCGCGGCCAACGTTTATGTGCTGTCGTCAACCGGGCAGGTACAATACAGCGCCTTAACCGACGGACAGCGCATCCGTTTCAAGGTCGTTCACCCAAACAGCGGCTCAGCAACCATCAACGCCTACGGCACCGGTGCCAAACCGGCAAAAAAATATGCCGGCACCGCAGATTTAAGCTCCGGCGACCTCTTAACCGGCGCCATAGTGGAATTTTCCTGGAACGCCGCAGGGAATTACTGGGAGTTCATCTCAACCTCCTACGAAACCTCGGGCGTGGCCAATTATGACACCTTCTTCCAGGTCAACCCGTTTTTGGTCGTCAACGGCAAGCGCAACATCACCATCAAGGCGGGGAGTATCATCCGTCTGGAAGTCGACGGCGTGTCACGCTGGCGCCAGCAAACCTCGGATGAAGTTATCAACTGCCAGTCGCTGATGGATTCCGGCGCGTCATTCTCGGCCGGCAAGGACTATCACATCTTTTTGGTACCGGAAGGCGACAATGGCACAAAATTTGTTGTTTCGCTCAACTCTACCTATCCGGGCGGATATTCGGCGGACAACTCGCGCAAAATCGGCGGATTTCACACCGAATGCAGCAATGTCGGCACAATCTCGGGTCATCCGCTGTCCGGTTACGTTGCCGGCGACATTCTGCCCGCCTCGGTGTGGTGCTTAAACCACCGGCCGATATCCGAGCCGGAAGGCATGGTTTATGACGACGTTAATGATGTCTGGGTTGACATCTATAATCAGTCCGGCACCGGCGCCAACACAAAATCGGTCTACGGCGGCACCCGAGCCAACACCAGAATGCACTTTGATTTTGTGGATGACCAGCGCTCGGTCAAAAAAACGTTATTGCATGATGAAGAATTCTATTCGGCGTCCAAAGGCAGCAACCAAAAAACCGTTGTCAGCGGCTCCAAACAGCCGAGCCCGGACACAACCGGAGGCCACAGCGACACAGCCGGCCGCAGAATGGTATCAAACATAGGTTGTGAGGAAATGTGCGGCCTGCAATGGCAACATTTGGCCGAAACTCACGCCGCCGGCGGTGCGAACTGGAACAGCCAGAACGGCGACGAAGGTTCGTTCTACGGCTCCTGTATGGTGCTTCTGGCGGGGGGCCGCTGGGCCAGTTCCTCGGACTGCGGTTCCCGTTGTCGCATTGCGGATCATTCGCTTTCGCTTGCGTATGTCGCTAATGGCGCGCGCGGGCGGAGCCTGCCAAAGAGGATGCCAAACTAGGGCAAATTCTTTTTAATTAAAAAGAAAAGGCAAAAAAATATGAAGGTTTTGGGTAAATATTTATCACGAGCAGTACATTACCGGGTGCTTCTGGCAGGAGGCAACTGGGACAATTCCTCGAACTGCAGTTCCCGTTGTCGCAATGCGAATAATTCGCTTTCGAATACGAATGTCAATAATGGCGCGCGCGGGCGGATACGGTTTAATCCTCTTGGATAACTCCGGCTGAGATATTTATCCATGTCGCACCGCGCGCCCGGACAACGGGAACCGCAGTCGGCAAAACACAAAAACGGAGGCAATGCCGGGCTAGTAGCCCAAAACGAAACCCCGGCTTCTGCAAAATAAGGATTGAAATGGTTAAAAGATACGGAAATTTGTGGCCGAGTGTCATCACCAAAGAAAACATCCGCTTGTCCTATGAGCAGGCAAAGCTCGGCAAGGGCAAAAAGCGCAATGTGCGTCTCTTTAACCGCGATTTGGAAAACAATCTTGAAAAAATACGTCAAAGCCTGGTCAACAAGACCTTCACAACGGCGCATTACAGCACCAAAACCGTTTTTGAACCCAAACGCCGGACTATTTATATTTTGCCGTTTAACCCCGATCGTATTGTCCAGCACGCGGTAATGAACGTTTTAATCCCGATTTGGGATAATCTGTTTATTGCGGAATCCTACGCCTGCCGCGACAACAAAGGCATGCACAAGGGCAGCCTGAAGACAATGGAATATATCCGCGGCAACAGATATTGCCTGAAATGCGATATTTCAAAATTTTATCCGTCCATCAACCACGATGTTTTAAAAAGCATCGTCCGCCGCAAAATTAAAGATAAAGACGTCCTGTGGCTGATTGATGACATTATTGACAGCTTTCCCGGCGAAACCAACACGCCGATCGGTAACTTCACCAGCCAATGGTTTGGCAATCTGTATTTGAATGAGCTTGACCAGTTTGTCCGGCATCAGCTCAAAATCAAATGCTACCTGCGCTATTGCGACGATTTTTGCCTTTTTCACAACGACAAAAAAGTTTTGAACGATGCCGCCGCCAAAATCAGGCAGTTTTTAACCGACAGGCTCCGGCTCCGCATGAGCAAATGCGACCTTTTTCCCGTCAGCCGCGGTGTTGATTTTCTGGGTTACCGCCATTTTCCGGAATACATACTGCTGCGCAAGTCAACAGCCAAAAGAGCGCGCAAACGCATCAAAAAAGCCGTCTACAATCTGCACCGGCACAAAATAACGGCTGAGCAGTTTCGTTCGGTCATTGCCAGTTATGACGGCTGGATGAAATGGGCAAAAACATACAATCTGCGAATAAAACTTGATCTTGACCGGTTAAGAGAGGCCTCAAAAAATGCAAGAACAGCAAATGACATCCTCGCCAGATTATGACAATTATCCGGCTTTTGCCGATGATCCGGAAATGCTCAGAAAATCAAATGAGCAAAGCGGCTTTGTCGGCTCGAAAATCCCCGTTGACAAGCTTTTGAACAAAAAGATTGTCTTCGTGGATTTTAGCGTTGCACCCAGTCAATACAAGCGTTTCGGCGAATCCGTGACCAAGGTGCAAATCATTGTAGACGGCGAAAAGCATATATTTTTCACGCAGTCTAAAAACATAACCAAAACGCTCGAAGTTTTCAAAGACAAACTGCCGCGTGTCGGCACGATTGTCAAAGATGACCGCGCGCTCAAAATCATCTGAAAGGACACAAAAAAATGAGAGGATTTCCTAAAATTTTCTGCACCAAACAAGACTATTTGAACCTTTTGGCCGACCCCGAATACACGGACCAGGCAAAAGAACGCCTGCGCTCTCTGGCCGCCGACCGCTTTATCTGGAAAGACAGCGGCGAGGTTTTTGAGCCGGTTCCCGTACCGGACGGCGCCACCGAGGCCGAAGAAAACGAGACTATTGCCGCCAATGCCGCCGCCAGAGCCGAGCTCGACAACGGCGAAAACTCAAGACTGATCAACACGGCCAAAGATGGCGAGCCGGAAAAATGGTCAATTTTTACCCTTGTCGAAGATCCGAACGCCGAAATCTTTCGTCTCGGTTTTACGATTGAAGAAGTTGAAGAATTGACGGAGTAGCGGAAAATGTCAGACATCAGGCTAAACTGGGATAACATCGTCATGCTTTTGGCAGAGGGCAACCCGTTTATTTGGCTTTTGCTGGCGATAACCCTGTTTTGCCTGGGTGTGCTGGCCTGGATAAAATATGAGCAACCCCTGCGCCGCCTCGGGTCGGTTATCCTCCGGCATTGCTCCGGCAGATATCGCGCCAAAGCCGAGCGCCAGCTCGAAGTTATTGAACTGTGCGATTTGCGCTACGAGAAATTTGCCGAAAAGATCTACGGGCTCATCTGCCGCATCTCGGATCTGCAAATTGACCGCGATCCAGGCCGCAACCGCTTTTATCAATACCTTGTCAAAACCATGTTTGAGGCTTTTTTTAAGGGCTTCACCACCATGTATAATGACTATCGGCAGGGCAAAATCAAAAACGAGGACTTCACCAGCTACCGCAAAACCCACCATCATATTGCCTGCGGCGCTATCGACGCCGTTCAAAAAGTCGTCCGCCAAAAGTTAAGCGGTGAAAACTGGAGCGAGGACAAAATCGCCTACATCAACGAGATGTTCAAGGTCTGGATGTCGTCGCACGTCGGGCTATTGCGTGAGCTGCTATCATCTGACGAAATGTCGATCGAGGTAGTCAAAACCTGGTGGGTATTTTTTTACGAAATGTTTATGGACGTCGAAAAATTCGGCCTGATGATCAACGGACGCATCACCGGCCTGGCTTTTGACGGACAGCAAATCAAGGAGAACCGCTATGAATAATTTTGAAACCGCTGTTAATTTGACGCTTGAAAAAGAAGGCATTCTGTCTGATCACAAAGACGATGCCGGAGGTTTGACCAAATACGGCATCAGCCAGGCCGCCTATCCCGGTCTTGACATCGCCAGCCTGACCAAAGCCGACGCCATTGCCATATACAAGCGCGATTATTGGGATAAAGCCCAGTGCGAGGAAATCCCGTACCCGCTCGATATCATGCTGTTTGACACCGCCGTCAATCACGGCGTTACAAAGGCGGTTAAAATCCTGCAGGAAAGCCTCGGCATTACGGCCGACGGTGTCATCGGGCAGGAAACCAGAGCCGCTGCCCGTCAAGCAAAAAACAGCATTTACACGGTTTTTATGATTAACCGGCTTTATGCCTACACCGAGGCCAAAAGCTGGCCGACATTCCGCGAGGGCTGGAAAAACCGGCTTGTCCAGCTGGCCAAAGAGGTGGACGCATGAGAATACGAGCCGTTATTGCCGTCGTCATTATCGTAGCTGTCGTGCTTTTCTGGGGTGCAATGTTCATCTACGACAAAGGCTATGCCGCAGCCGAAGCTATCTATCAAAAGAAAGCCGTCCGGGCGGCCATGTGCAAAATTGAAAACACCGAAACGCTCGAAAACCAAAAGCAAAAACTCAAACAAAGGGAGGCAAACCTCAATGCGGATTGTAAAGCTCTGTATTCTGTTGACCTCAGTGCTTGCCGTCGCCAGCTGCGCGGCCAACATTAAATATGTGCCTGTCAACTGCTGCCCGGTCAACACCTGTGAGCGCGGACAAACCGTTCTTGACCTTGAAAACGGATTTGACTGTCAGGAACTCGTCATCAAAGCCTGCAGGTGCGAAAAATGATAATATACACCGATTCCAGCTTCAACGAAAAACACGGGGTTGCCGGAATCGGTTGTGTCATCATCTGCGGACAGCAGCGCCGCATCTTTTCAAAATGGATTAAGGCCGAAAACAACAACATCGGCGAGCTCTACGCCATATATTATGCTCTTGAACTCATCAAGCAATATCCCGGGCCGCATACGCTCTACACCGACAGCCAAAACGCCATTGCCTACATTTCCGACAATATCAAAGACCGCCCCCTCACGCCAAAACAGCAGAAAAACCGGCTCGAATGCCGCAAATGGGCATACCGTATCAACCAAATCGCCCCGCAGGGCTTAAAAATCGAAAAAGTCAAGGCTCACACCGGTCACTATCAATTTAAAGCCATCAATAACGCCTTAGCCGACCTTATGGCCAAAGAGGGAGTTGTCAAGTTTCTGAACAGCCTCACGCAGTCTGTTCGGACACCTGACCGCGGTCGTTAGCCTTGCGGTGTGCTTGCTTGGCCGTTTCAAAATCAACGATTTTATCGCCGCGCATGGCCTCGATAATTTTTCCGGCCGTCTGATTGACCGCCGAACGCAAAGGCTCATTAAACATATGGGTGTAGCGTTTCGACGTTTTGGCATCAGCGTGCCGCAGGCTTTGCTGGATCATCAGCTCGGATCCTGTCGCCATGGCCATGTACGAGGCAAAACTGTGGCGCAGATCGTGCATGCGGAAATCTTTCAAACCGGCCTCGGCGCGGATGTTGTCCCAATGCTTGCCCTCGTCTTTAAGCGGCTGGCCGCGAACGTGCCCGTCAAAAATATAGTCGCTTTCCCGATTATTCCGCCGCTGATCTTCGCGAATATCCGCCAAAATATCCAAAACTTTGTCCGGCAGCTGGATATCCTGCGGCTCGTTTGACTTGCTGTCCGGCAGGGATAAAACGCCGCGCTCAAGATTAACCCATTCCCAGCGGGCATTCCTTATCTCTTGCTTGCGACCGCCGACCAAAAGCAAAATCAGAACCAGCCGCGCAACCTGCCGCTCGCGATATCCGGCATCGAGATATTTCACCAGAACTTTGTCAAGAGCCGCCGCTTCCTGAAGTGTCAGATATCGGTTGCGGGCCTGTTCCTTGAACTTTTTAATCCGCGCCCCGGGATTGGAGCCCTCCGGCCGCCATTCCCATTCCTCGGCCAGGGAAAAAGCCTTTTTCAAAACCTCAAGCACGCGGTTGGCTGTCGTCTTCATCAGTTCGCCCTTGCGGTTCAGCTCGGCGCCGATTCCCTTATGGATGGCCGAAATGTCACCGCGGGTGACCTCGCGCACGCGTTTGTCGCCAATTCTCGGTAAAATATGCCTTTCCCAGTAAATAACGTCGTTCTTGCGGCTCGCCGGTTTCTTAAAAATCGCATGCTCGGCCATATATTTGGCATACAGGTCGCGCATCGTGCCGTTTTTGGCCGGATCCGGCTCTTCAAGCCTTGCGCGTTCGCGAATAACAGCCAAAGGATCCACACCGTCAAAGGCCTGGTTCATCAGTGCCTTGCATTTTTCGCGCGCCTCCTCAACCGTCATGGCCGGAAAATCGCCAAGCTTCAAACGTTGTTGTTTGTGATTACGCAGTCGATATACAGCATAGAAACTCTTGCGCCCGCTCGGACGTATAACAACATGGAATCCGGAAATTGTCTCATCCCAGATTAAAAGTTTTGAATTTTGCGGAGTCGCCGCGCTCTCGACCAATGTTTTTGTGATTTTTTTCTTCATTTCAATAACCCTGTACCTATTAAAATAGCCAGAATAAGAAAAATGTCAATAGATGATTATACTTCTATCGTCAACGGACGGCAAAAAGCGTAAAATTTTAATACTAAAAAAGTCAAAACATAATGCTGAAAATACGCTGATAAAACGATTAAAGTTTTTTCATACTTTTTAATCGGAGTAACAAATGAGTAACAGAATAAATAGCACTCCTTGGAAAAAAGGGCAAAAATTAGCAATTTTGGCAGAGATAAAAAGGCAAACAAAAAAGGCTTGGAAAATTGCCAAAACCTAAGCAAACCCAAGCCTATCAACTGGTTGCGGGGGGAGGATTTGAACCTCCGACCTTCAGGTTATGAGCCTGACGAGCTACCGGGCTGCTCCACCCCGCGATGGAATAGCGTTGTTTTACGCTTTTATGTCTCTGTTGTCAAGCCTTTATTTTATAAAAATTTACCCGACAGTTTCCGCGCCTGTTTTTGTCCGGCAAAAAATTAAAATGCTCATGAACGTCTTTTTTGGGTTCGCACAACATTTCAACCCCCGGGATCAGAAAAACAAAGAAATCATTACCGCAAAAACAAAAACTGCCAAAATAATCCAATGCCGCAACTTCATATCTGCCTCACTAATCAAACGGGACAACTGCCGTCGTAAACATTAATCGGAACAATCGCAACCGGCACATCTCTGGCAGGCCGCGAAACGTTTTACCAACGCCATATCGATAATATAAACCCAAAACTCAAAAGAAAAAGGCGGCATTCCTAAAAAACGCCGCCTTGTATCCATGTTTTCAGACTACAAAACTGTAATATTACCTGCTGCAATACGACCGCGATCGTCATAAAGTTCATATCCGACACGCTGGCCGTCAATCAAACGTCTTAATCCGATTTTCTCCAACTGAGTAATATGTACAAAGACATCTTTCTCCCCTTTTTCCGGAGCAATAAAACCATAACCTTTTTTAGTATTAAACCATTTTACAGTTCCAAGTAACATTATAGTTTCTCCCTTCAAAAAAACAAAACGAAACACGTCTAAGCGAAACAAATCGCCTATCACAATTTTTAGTGTAAATGCTTTCTACAAATTTACAAGCCCATATTTTCGAACACCGTGCACGAAAAATATGTACACTTAATTCGTATATAAATCATCTTACATATACGAATATAGGAGCATATAATCATCATTTTTATGATTACAAGGGGCAAAACGGCAAAAATTTTTCTTTTCCTCTAAAGCCGGTTATAAAAAACAAGCTCCGATATTTTCTTACGCTGGGTTTCAAACCGGTTGGCAGAAGGCGCCTCGCCTGACGCATATCCCACGGCCAAAATGTTTACCGGCTCAAGATTAGCCGGAAGTTTAAATTCGGAACGAAGCGTTTCCGGATTAAAATGGCAAATCCAAACGCTTCCCAGTCCCTGATTGACCGCCTCCAGCATCATTTGCGTCGTCACAATGCCGGCATCAATCTCGGCAATATTCTTGCCGTCATAAGGCCGAACCCAGGCTTTGTCGGTTTCGGCGCAAACGATCAAGGCCAGCGGCGCGCCGTAAAGATTGGCTGCGGATTGAACTTTTTGCAGACTTTCCGGCATATCGCACACAATAATCTTAAAAGGCTGTCTATTGCATCCCGTAGGAGCAATCCGAGCCGCCTCCAATATTTGGCTTAACTTTACGGATTCCACTTTTTTGTCCGAATAGCTGCGGACAGAATAACGTTTACGAATTAAGTCATAATATTCCATTGATTTTCTCCTTTGTTTTATAACAAGTATATTCCGAAATTCGACGACTTCAAGTTCTAAAAAAAACATCTCGGCAAAGAGCTTTTCATTTCTTAACGCCGGCATCTTTGTTCTGCCTCTGTCAGCTCCGGAAACCATCTTGACACGCTTTTAATATTTTGCTATCCTGATAATAATTTATCATTAATTGTCGGATGAGACTTGACAAAAGGACGGAGGCGGCCATGAGAGGGAAGGATATTGCAAGGATTGTAATATTGTCGGCGGCGGCGTTGGGTTTTTCCGCCGGCGCGTGTTATGCCGACATTCAGTGGTTACCCAAGTATCAGGAGAAGCTCGCGTCCAGAAAGCGCGTCTCCGACGCCGACAATCCCACTTTTTATGATCCGCTCAGCTGTGAGGCCATGGGCTGGTTATCCGAAATTCCCGCCAACAAATCTTGCTCACCTAAATACATGCCTGGCGGGATTAAGTGTTGGTCGGACTGTAAATGCAAACCTCAATATGTCTATGCGCCGGGAAAAGGCGTTGCCAACGGCTGTCCGAACGGACAGACCGTCAACACCGATGCCTGCGAGGGGT